>CAZPLO010000003.1:85669-116263 GCA_964587725.1 uncultured archaeon | reverse complement strand
GTCGTCGTTGGTTGAGCCGGCGTCGTAGAATCCGCCGCCCAACACCAGGTTTCCGCAGACAGGGGCGTTGACGCCACTTGTCTGGTCGCCTTCAGTGTAGTCGGATGTTGTCTCTATTATTTCTTCGGGACAGCAGACCGCGTAACAGGATGAAGGAGCAGATGGGTTGTTTCCCTGGCAGTACCAGCCGTTGCCGCTGGGGTATGAGGCCTTCTGGTCGTTTTCGTTGCCCAAGTAGGAGGTTGTTATTCCGTCGCTGAATCCGCCGCCCGTCACCACGTATCCTGTAGGACACTCGGCGGTTATTCCAGATGATTGTGTGCCGTTCTCCTGAACCACCATGCAGGTTTCGCTCCATCCGCAGACGCTTCCTTCCTGGCAGCAGCATTTCCCTGCTCCGCCGCCTCCGCCTTCGTTACAGTAGGAGTTCCCGCCGTTCTCCCAGACTTCGTTATCCAGACACGCACCCTGATTCTGGCGGCAGGTTCCGGCTGCGTAGCCGTTGCTGGTGCAGTAGTCGTCGCATGAGTCGTAACCTGCCACGAATATGGACGCTGACTGAGAGCTCACGCTGGCTGGGATTGCGGTGCAGAGGAGGATTAATGCGACCGTCATTGAGCTTATTTTCGTCCAGAAGCTCTTGTGCCCGCGTGGGGTTGCCGTGTGTCTACAGTCGCAGACTGTTCCGTTGTCTTTCACCGAAATCATTTTATGTTTCCTCCGTTGTTCCCAGCCAGGGAATAAGCGTAAACAGGGGATGGTTCACTGTAAAGAACATCGTTCCGCATCCATGGGGTGTCAGCCAACCCGCGTTCAGTCATAATGCCAAACCACCTTACACCGTAACTAACCTGTGGGTAAGTGTTAATAAACAGGCCCACAAAGTTTAGCCCGATATGATATGCGCATCAATCCTATAAAAATAGGACAATGTTCAGTATTCCCAGGCATATGTGGTTACAAAAGGAAATCATGTGAGTGTTTTTGTATCTTTCATGTGAAAAACTCACGAAAGATATGAAAATATTAACCTATCTGTTGTTTGTACAGCATATATTTGGCACCAAAACGTTTTCTCCATGGAATGTGTGTTTTGATATCATGCGTGTTTGACGGCGACCACTTAGTAGGGGAACCGCCGTCAACTATATATCCCGGTAATGCGAAAAATGTAACATGTCACGGGAGTCCGACAAACAGCAGGGTCCGAGGGAAAAGAAACCTGTTGGGCCGGAGATTCCCGGACTGTACGAGAAACAACCGCCACTGCAGAAGGAAGACGACGTCAGAGTGGTGGGGCCGACGTCGCTCGCCGAAGAGGCGATATGGCCTTACATAGTGCAGCAGATTGTTAAACGTGTCGGGTTCACGCGCGCCGGAGTCTACGTATACAACCCGGACGAAAACCGGTTGGAGCACCGGTGCGAGATAAAAGAGAAGAAACTCCGCGTGCCAGAGGAGGGAGAGGACATACTCAGGATACCGGAGGGCCGCCGCAGAGGCGAAGAAATAATCCTCCCCCTCAACACCGACGAAGATATCGAGGAAGGAGGGGGGAGTACGTGGGTTGCGAAGGAAACCCTCGAACACCGGCGGCCCGAGATGCTATACGTGGGCAACGTGAACGAAGACTTCAGAACCAAACACGGTTACACCGAAGCCAGAGAATGCGCGTGGGTGGGCATCACAGACCGCGGAGGAAACCTGAAGGCGGTGCTGTGGGCGGACAACAGAGACAACATAGACATAGACAAGCGCCTACTCGACAACTTCCGCGGCGTAGGGGAACTGTCCGGCCTCCTCATGGAGGTCGTGGATTTGAGGAAGAACGAGGAGCGCATGAACCAGACCGTGTTGGCGGCGCTGTCCGCAGCCACCATCGCCTCACAGAGCAGGGGCAAGCAGGAGACCCTGAAGTCGATATTCGACGGCGGACGCCGGATACTCGCCAACCAACTGGGCATGGAAGAAGGCAGGATACGCGGCGACGTCCGCATACGCAGGGCGGATGAAATGCACAACGTCATAGACCAGCACCTCGACTACGGCAGCGAAGCCGAAAACAAGCGGGTGGAAGCATACATAGACCATGTGAGGGCCAGCGGAGAAGCCAGCCCGGAAGCCAAACGCATACTGAAGACGGAGCAGACACTCCACGAAACAGACGTCGCCGTAATACCCGTGGACACAGTTATGAAGATAATAGACGGGGAAGAACTCTCGCCCGAAGAAAAAAGCAGATACGGCCAGAAAGAGCTCAGGGGCTACGCGGGAGCCGTCAGGAGATGGCGTAACCAGGGCCTCGTAGACGACGTGGGCATGCGCGGCCACACAGTGGTTAACATACCCCTGCAGTGGGAGGACAAGGTCGGCAGCCTCCGAATGCTCGTTCCAGGACAGGTAACCCGGGACCAGCTCCCCGACATAGAGGCGATGAGGATGCTCATATCCACCTCCAGGACCGCGGTGAGGCAGGCTGACGAGCGGGTGGCCAGGGAAAGGCTCATAGAAATACTCAGGAGGCACAGCAGCGCCTTAGCCCACTTCTTCCGGAACACCGTGGGGGCTATCGGGGCATTCGCCAAGCTCATGAGGAACACGGACGACCCGGATAAGACGGGAGAATACGCTGAAAAGATATACTCCGAAACGGAGAGGGGGGAGGAGATAGCCGCCCGGTTCGACCTGTTCGCCGCGGTCTTCACGGGCGAAACCAAAGTCAACAGAGCCGAAGTAGGCGTTAAAGACGTGGTTGAAGGCGTCGCGGGCAAATACGACGGAGTTAAAGTCGACGTTCCGGAGAGCCTGAGGATGTTCACAGACCGCGAACTGCTGGCGACCGCCGTCGACGAGATGGTGGCGAACGCGGCCGCAACCAAAGCCGGAGTCGGGGTGAAAGCCAGGGAGGAAGAAGGAAACATAGAATTGAAGATAATCGACAGGGGCCCCGGAATAGGCGAGGACATAAGAGACAGGGTGTTGGACAGGGTCCCGTTCATGGTGAGGGGTGCGGAACACATGGGCATGGGCGTCGCCATCGCAACCAGGATAGTGGAAAAATACCTCGGCGGTAAACTGGACATCCGAACCGGCGACCATGGAACGGAGGTGACGTTCAGGCTGCCGACGAAAAAGAAACTCAACCAGGATGAAGTGGGGGACATGATAGTCTCCTCCAGGGTGCTCGGAAACATACCCGAGGGTTCGAAGGAAGTGGCAGTGGACGTTGCCTCGGGGGAATACAGTTCATCGGACGCCGGCAGGATAGGGGAAGCCCTGAAAAACAACCTGCAGCCCCTGATCCAAACAGTCATGAAAAGCGGGGGGATGGCGATGGACATATACTCCGGGGAGAAGAAGCTGCGCCTCCGCCTCAACGCCGGCCCCGAAACACTGGAGATTCTCACAGACAGAGAAGACTGCGACATGGAGGAACTGAACGACGCCTTCAGGGGCCGGGAGGACGTTGAGGTCGTGGACATGGAAGAACTCCGCGGCGTCAGGGTGAAGCTGAACTGAACATATTATATTAATCTACCATCATACCCTGTTCACCCGTTTGCTGGAGAGGTGGACTGCCAGGGTGGATAACACCGCCAACGCCGCCAGGACCGTCAGCTGCCAGGTGAAGGCGGTCAGCGGAGCACCCAATGCTAGGCGGGTGATGATGTATGAGGGGCTGAACTCCAGCAGCAGGGGGTGGAGGTTGGCGAAGGGGCTGAACAGGCTGATGGCGCTCATGCTCACGAACGTGTAGAGTATCTGCGCCGAACGCATCTTCCCCAGATACAATGCCAGGAGACTGCCCGCGTTCAGGAAGATGAGGGTGTAGACGCCGCACAACAGTATCAAGGGCAGGTGGTTGGTGGGTTCCACCACCGTGTAAGACAATACAGCAAGCCACACGACAACCTGGACCGCCGACAGTATGAAAGAGCCCAACGCCTTCCCGAACACGATTCCGCTGCTGGACAGGGGAGCAGCAACCAGATTCAATATCCTCTTCGACTCCAAATCCTGAGTCAAACTGTCTATGGCGAGGCTGCCGGACACCACGCACGGCAGGAACAGGAGCAGGGGGAGGGTGAAGATGAAGTATATCTCCAGGTAACGGGCCTGCGGCTTAAAGTCCAGTATCTCATACGAGGCGAACTCCAGGCCGGGCGCATACAACTCTATCTTCCGCTCCCGCAGCGACTCCTCCAACCTGATAAGAGCCTTTTTCACAGACAATTTCGTCAGCGGACTCTTGGGGCTGTTGGACGGGATATACAGTGAAACCACAGACGGGGGCTCGTCCGAGTGTATGTCGCCCACAAGTATCGCATCTATTATGCCGTCGTTGAAGTCCTGCCTCGCCACCGTCAAATCATTGTAGAATGTGTAGTGGACGCGGGACTCCTCCAGCACCTGCGAATACGGCATCCTCGTGCCGGTTACGACGCCGACGTAGACGAGGCTGCTCAGCTGAGACAGCATCCCGCTGCTCTCCGGCGACGTCAGCATCACGTAGCCGACGCTAAGCAGGCCTGACGACGAAACCAGCAGAAGCTCCAGCAGTATAATCAACGCGAAGCTTTTCTCCCGTATCATAGCCCGCATCTCACGGGCGGCTATCACATGACCCCTCACAGCCCACCCCCGATGAGCATGAAATTGTATGCGAAATGTATTGTGACCGAAAACGCGAGGCCGACGATGAACCATATCCTCCGCCTCGCCTTATACAGTATGAATGCGAACACGGAGGTTGCGAGCATGTGCACCAGAAGCGTAGGCAGCAGGTTCTGGAAGAAGAACACGTAAGGGCCCTGCAGGTACGAGTACACCTTGTAGATTAGGTAGAGGTTGAACAGCTTCTCCATCACGAAGAAGCTGAGGCCGGCCACCACACCGTATACGGCGGGGTTCATGCGGCGGTGGTAGAACGGGACGATCTTGACGACCTCCTCCACCAGCGCCAAAAGCACCAGTGAGACGGCGGGGGCGGCGCGGCCCAGGGGCAGCACCAGGTACGCGAGTATGCTTTCCACTATGAAGATGAACGGCACCAGCAACGCGACGGACACGAACACGTACGCCAGCTTGTTGGAGAGTGCCTTCGAAAGGGTGGAGTAGAACCGCGACAGGAGTGCGCGGAAGCTCATGGAGGAGAACACCACCTCAGGGGTGAAGCACACTTCAGTGAACGACAGGAAGAAGAGGGAGAGGAAACAGTAGGGGATGAGCGACAGCGTCAAATCGGTCCACGGTATGTGGGCGCCGTTTTCGATACTCGTCACGATGTCGAGGGGAGAGATGAATGAGAGGACGTTGACTCCGGAGAACACGTTCGGCAATACGATGAAGAAGAAGAACGAGAACAGGCTGAAGGAGCCGATGAACGTGAGTTCACGGTAGCTGCGGGCCACGAGGACTGCGAACAATCCGAACGACACCATCGCCGCAGCCAACACCGCGAACACCACAGCCACCTTCACCGCCGCCAGCGACAGAGTCGCCTGCAGGCCGTAGAGGAAGCTGAGGACGACCACAGCCACCACATACGGGAACGCCTTCCCCAACAGTATCTCCGACCGTGACAGGGGGCTGCTGAACAGATTCTCTATGTTGCGGTCCACGCGTTCCCTGGCGAGGCTCAAGGTGAGTAGAATGGACAGCAGTATCAGGGGCGAAATCAGGGTCATGTTCTTGTAGAGGCTTCGGAACGGGAACTCCACCGACAGTTCAACAGGCAGCGACAGCTCCACCTGCTGGGCGCCGCCGCCTTCCAGGTCTCCTAAGCCCGGGCCCTCTTCTCCGCCGGCGGCCCCTGACACGTTCAACTCCAGGTCCGATGCGGAAGCATCCCTCGCGGCCTCTTCTTCGCCGAACCGGACTTCGCCGAGGAGCTGCTGCCTCTTCAACGCTATGCTCCCGTTTATGACGCTGCTGTAGTCTATCGGCTCCTCCACCACGTCCACCCGCACCGGCAACAGAATACCCTCCAAAGTAGGGTCGTCGTTTATGTATGTGAACACCAGCTGTGTGTTGAACTCCGACAACACCGCGTTCAAGTGGCTCAGCGCAGCCTCCGACTTCCGCGTCCCCGAGCTGAACACGACGATGCGGTCTTTGCTGTAGATGGTGAACGCGTCTATCTCGTTCAGACTGGACGCTGAAATCATCTCATACTTGTTTTCAAAGGGGATGAAGTCGAGGGTGTAGGATTCAACAGCCTCGAACACGCTGCCGCTGAGGTAGCCGACCCGGTATATGCTGCGGCTGCTGGGCAGGCTGCTCTCGCCCACCTCGGGGGTCATCAGCATCAGGAACCCTGTCAGGATTACAAGCAAAACCACGGCCTCGTCCACGAGGCTGCCCCTGTACTGCCTCAGCTCGTATTTGCTCACAACCAGGAAACGCGGCAACATAGTAGAATTAATCAGATTTCACGGGATAAAAGACCCACACCAACCAAGTGGAAAGCCGCTTCAGATGGGTTATAAACACGTCACTCCAGGTATTAACTGATGGCGACGGAGTTGAGGAAGCCCAGGGTGAATGTCGTGGAAGACGACGGCAGACACGCCATGAGCGAACGCGAGCAGGAGGATGCTGCGCGAGAACTGCAGGGGCTGCAGCAGCAGGAGCTGAACGCCAAACGGGGGGGTGTGGAAGAAGATAGTCTGCAGGACATAAGGGCCCGGCAGGCGGAAATCAGAGCGGATTTCTCCAACGTGGAGGCGCAGGCGCAGACTCCAGATACCGTACACCGTGAGATGGAGACGCGGGTCGAACGCGCACCCGCGCTGGGGAGGTTCGCCGACAGAGTCGGAGTGGGGTGGATGGCGGAGGCCGTCGGCATCCGCACCAGAGACACCCGAGTCAACCAGCCAGTCGTGGACGTCCAGGAAAGCCAGCGGATGAACGAGGACGCGAGGGGAAGTGCTCAGGAAGCATTGAGGTAGACGCTCTCCAGCGGGAAACCCTGTCTTTTATAAAAAGCAACAGCCAATGGTTACTATCATGCCTGATTTCGTCATAGCCGACGGGCTGGGTAAAGTATACACTGAAGACTACGCCGTCGAAGACGTGTCCTTCACCGTCGGGGAGGGGGAGGTGTTCGGGTTCCTCGGACCCAACGGCGCCGGAAAGACGACTACTTTGCGTATGATATGCGGGGTATTGGACCCCACCGACGGCAGATGCACGGTAAACGGCTTCGACACCGTCAAGGACAAGATAAAGGTGAAGGAGTTGACGGGGTACCTGCCGGAGGAGGACTTCCTGTACGGGGAGATGACGGTGCGGGACCACCTCCACTACATAGCGGAACTCTACGGCGTGGAAGGCGTTGAGGAGCAGTTGCACTTGAGCCTGCGGACGGTGGACATGGAGTCGCACATAGACGAGGTTATCAAGACGCTGTCGAAGGGGCAGCGCCGGCGGGTGGCGATAGCCAAGACGCTGATACACGACCCCCAGCTGGTGCTGCTGGACGAGGTCACCAGCGGACTCGACCCGGTGTATGCGCGGAAGATGGTGGGTGTGGTGAAGAAACTCCATGAACGGGGGAAAACCATCATACTGTCCACACACTTGTTGGATGAGGCAACGGAACTCTGCGACCGCATACTAGTCATAAACAGGGGTCGCGTAATGGCCTGCGACACCATAGACAACATACTGAAACAGACGGGCACCGGAAACCTGCAGGAAGCGTTCTTCAAGCTGATAGGCAACAAGACGGACTAGGCGGCCTTTTTCCTCTGACGCCCGGACTCCGACTGCTCCTTGGGGGGTTCAGCCACCATAATCCTGTCCTCGCGGGTCCTCTCATTGAGTTTGGCGGCGAGCGGGTCAAGCATGTTATGGAGTTCAGTATCCAAGCCCTCGTCTATCTTTTCCCTCGCCTTCTTGGGCAGCATGTGCTCTTTCACTCGTTTAGAAGCCATGTTGAGTCTACTCCTCGAATTTCATCAGTTTATCTGGGTTGGTGCGTTTCAGCAGCTTGTCCATTACGGGGTCTAGCTTCTCGTTGACGCCTGCTTCAACGGCCGCCCTAAGGTGTTTCTCCGCAGTGGGCATGCAAACTCAACCTCTGTTATAATATAGCGTTTAAATGCATATATAACCACCGTGGACACTGAGGGGGCGTATGCGGCGGTTTTGACGGTGCTGCTGCTGTCGGGCTGCCTCGACCTCATATTGGGGGGTGAGGAGGATGTTGAGGTCGTGGAAGACGACACCGACGCCTTCATACAGGAGTATTTGGCCGAGCAGAGGGTGGAGGAGGATGCGGTCCAGGCCACAACGACCACCACAACAGCCACTACAACCACTGCGGCAAAGATACCGTGTCCGCATGAATGCTGCACCGGCGAACAATATAGGGTGAAAGATTGCGGGGAGTGGTTCGCGTGCGTCAACCACACCTGCGTCGACCGCCCCTGCCCGTACGAATGCTGCGTCCTCGGCATGTACCAACTGAAGGAATGCCCCGGCCCCATAGAATGCGTCGACTACAAATGCGTCAGAGACGAGTGCCCCGCCGAATACGAATGCTGCACAGACATATACTATAAGGCGAAGAAGTGCAGGACAGGTTACACGTGCAGGGAAAACATATGCCACGCCCTGGACACCGACGGCGACGGCCTATCCGACGTGGCGGAAGAAAACTACGGCACAGACAAACGAAAGAAGGACACGGACGGGGACGGCCTCACAGACTACCAGGAGGTTAAGGTGACGGGGACAGACCCCCTGGACTCGAACACCGACGACGACAGATACAATGACGGAGTCGACAGCCAACCGCTAACCACCGACTCGGCGGCGGTGAACGTCACCCTCGCCAGCGTTGAAACAACCGTCAACAACGACCTCATACACCGGCTGAAGATGTATTTGGACTTCAACCAGGCGAAACCCGCGGCTGGTGAGGCTGTGGCGGCGTTCGAAACCAACATCAGAGTCTCGAACACCGGCTCGGACTACACAGACGGCGTAAACTATACCTTCAGGATAAGCAGGTGGTGCCCCCCCGGAGTCGACGTGAGACGCAACACCTTCGTCATAGACCAGTACAATGAAAACATGACCAACACCACAGGGGAGCCGTGGAGTGTGGGGGAGCGGGGGACCCTGGAGAACAGCAGCCTCCCAACCGAATGGACGCTCAAGGACATACCCCTCAAGCATGCGGGTAAAATGGACCCCGGAGTCCGATACATAAAACACTTCACCTATTCGCTGTCGTTCGGGGACCTCGCCAACACCACCTGGGAGGCGGTGGCCGCCGAACGGTGCACATACAATACCAGTGTCGTCGGCATACGGTACGACCGTTTCTGAAACCCTTTAATAGGCGTGAAAACAATAGGTAAGGGATGATAGGGGTTATGTGCGACAGCCACGACAACATGGAGGCCATAGCCAAGGCCGTGGAGTTCTTCAACCAGGAGGGCGTCGACCTGGTACTTCACGCAGGCGACCTGGTGTCCCCGTTCACGGTGGAGGCGTTCAAGAAACTCGACTGCGACTTCAAGGCGGTGTACGGCAACAACGAAGGCGACATACCCAATTTGAACAAGAAACTCGAGGAACTCAGCACCGAACTCGCCGAGCTCCTGGAGCTCACATACGACGAGAAGGAGATCGTAGTCTACCACGGACACAACCCCACCATACTCGAAGCCTTCGTCGAGTCAGGAGGCTACGACATAGTCATAACCGGTCACACCCACACCCCCGAAATAACATTGGATGGGGATACGATGGTGGTGAACCCCGGCGAAACATGCGGCTACCTGACGGGTGTGAGGACCGTAGCGCTGCTGGACCCCAAGGAGATGAAGGCGGACATCCACAACATCTAACCCTTCCTCAGCTTCTCCAATTCCGCCACCACCTCCCGGACTTCCATGTCGCGGAGCTTCTGAACCAGTTTCTCCTTCCTCTGCAGCTCCATGCGGTACGCCCGCTTCGTCTTCACCACCTCCAAAACCCTGTTGTAGAGGAGGCTGTGACACCCTCACAGCCGCGGAAACCGGCGCCTGTGACACATTCGACCTCCTTGGAGAGTAGGGTGACGTGGTCCATTACGTCGTCGAAATACTTCAGTATCAGCCGGAAAAACTCCCGCTCCGGCCTGCGTATGAGCCGGGGAGCGTATGATTCTAAACCGGAAACCAGGGTTTTAAATTATAAAGGACACCGCTTAAATAGTATTACCTTCCACAGGCCGGGGGTGGGGTTGGCTCGCCGGAAAAATGAACTCCACCGAATACCAGAGCATATACGACAGGCTTAACCGACGCTCGGACATAAAGAAACTGGCTTCGGAGGAGGGGTTGGATGAGGAACTGCTTCTGGTCATACTGTCCCAGAAAATCGTCAGAAAAACGAAGAGAGACTACTACAGGGTCAAAAAAAGGGCTCCCACCCTCATAGGGGACTGGATGCACGGGAAAAGCTTCATCGAAATATCCGAGGAAGAGGACTTCCCCCCCGTTTTGACCGCCTCCCTGATGCTCCAGCACACCGGAGTAGGCAAGAAACAGTTCAAAAACTATTTGAAAGACCCGCACGGCATACCAGATAAACGGCTGAAGAAGGAGCTGAACGACGTGCTCGACGAGGAGCTCATATACTCGCCTGAGGGGACGAGGATACAGTGGGAACGCGGCAAGGACGTGGAACACAAGGTGAAGAAGTGGCTGGACATGAGGCGGGTGAAGTATCTTACGGAGCAGGAGGCGAAGAAACACAACTACCGGAAGACCCCCGACTTCAAACTGGAGAGCCCCTTGAAGATGCAGGGAAAGTGGGTTAACTGGATAGAGTGCAAGGCCAGCTTCGGAGACGAAACAGAGTACAAGAGAGACTACGGTAAGCAGTTGAGCCACTACGTGGGATTGTTCGGCCTCGGCCTCGTAGTGTACTGGTACGGATATGTAGAGGATATGCCAAATCATTTACGGGACGAGAACATACTATTGGGGGGCAGAAACTTGTTTGAGAGATGATTGAAGACATTGTCCTATGGGATATCGGCTTGATAATCGTGTCGGCTACGCTTCTGGCACACTTGACCAGGATTCTCCGGCAGCCGCTGATTCCGGCGTACGTGTTCGCAGGTATCATCATAGGCCCCCTGGGGCTGAAGCTGATAACGAACTCCGAGGTCATACGCAACCTGTCGGAGCTGGGGATAGCATTCCTCCTGTTCATAGTCGGCCTGGAACTGGATTTAAGACGTCTCCGGGACGTTGGGGTCGCCGCCTCAACGGTGGCGGTGATTTCCGGACTGGTTATTTTCTCGTTGGCGGCCTTCCTTTCTTTCAACATGGGCTTCAGCAACATGGAGGCTGTGTACCTCGGACTGGCGCTCACGTTCTCCAGCACCATGGTGGTGATAAAGATACTGTCGGACAAAAACGAGCTCGAAACCCTACACGGGCGCATCATACTGGGTGTGCTGCTGATGCAGGACGTCACCGTCATAATGGCGTTGTCGGTGTTGAGCACCCTGGACAACCTCACACCCATCTCCCTCGCCGAGTCCCTGGTGTTCGGGGCGGGACTGTTTTCCATGGCCGTGGTGGCCAGCAAATACGTGATACCCAGCATATTCAAGAGGATATCCAAATCCCATGAGCTCATGTTCCTGACCGCGCTGTCGTTCTTCTTTTTGTTCGCGAAGATGAGCGACATGGCCGGGTTTTCAGTGGCCATAGGCGCCTTCATAGCGGGCATCGCCGTCGCCGCCTTCCCATACAACCTGGAGGTGGTGGGGAAGGTCCGGAGCCTGCGGGACTTCTTCGCCATCATATTCTTCGTGTCCCTGGGTATGGAGGTGTGGTTCCAGGACATAACCACCATAATACTGCCGACGATAGTGCTGCTGACCGTGGTCATCGCGGTGAAGCCGGTGGTGATGATGTTCCTCACCTCGTTGATGGGTTACGGTAGGCGGGTGTCGTTCCTCACCGGCATATCACTGCTGCAGATAAGCGAGTTCAGCCTCATCATCGCCATGCAGGGCCTCATCATGGAACACATCTCCGCGGAACTGTTCTCCATCATAGCGTTCATCGCCGTCGCCAGCATAACCCTCACCTCATATACCATAAAATACGACAAACAGCTGTATCACATGATTTCGGAGAACCTGATGATATTCGACCGGTTCTCGTCGGTGGAGAAGACCCCGCAGATGGAGGTTGAGGAGCCCACCGGCACACACACCGTCGTATGCGGGTGCCACCGGATGGGATACTCGATAGCCAAGACCCTGGAGAAGGACGGGAAAGACTTCATCATAGTCGACTTCAACCCGGAGCGGGTGAAGACCCTCATCAAGGAGGGGCTGCCGTGCATATACGGTGACGTCGGCGACATAGACGTCCTCGACAAACTACACCTTGACAAAACCGATTTGGTGATTTCCACGGTCGTCGACGAGGAAGACAGCATGCTGCTGATAAGCGAGACCAAATTCCACAACCGGAAGACGCCGGTGATCGTTACCGCCGAAAACGTCCGGCAGGCGCTGGAACTGTACGACTACGGCGCAGACTACGTTATTGTGCCGAGGATGCTGTCGGGGGTGGTGGTGTCGGACATAGTGGAAGGCTACCTGAAAGACCGCCATAAGCTGGAGAAGCTGAGGGAAAACCACGTCGAGGAGCTGCTGACAGTCGAGCACGAGGAGACGCTGAGCAAGTACGAGTTCTCGTTCGTAACCTCAGTGGAGGAGAAGATACACCAGTACCATGACCGGAAGGGGAAGAAGAAGGGCTGAGCAGATATTCGACCTGCTTCTCACAGAATACGGGCGGCAGCGTTGGTGGCCGGCGGACACGCCATTCGAGGTGTGTGTGGGGGCCATACTGACCCAGTCCACCTCCTGGCGGAACGTGGAGAAGGCCTTAGGGGATCTGAAGGCTGAGGGGGTGTTGAATCCTGATGGCTTGGCTTCCGTTAGGAAGGACAAACTGGCCCGCCTCATACGTCCGTCGCTGTACCATAACGTTAAGGCGCGGAAGCTTAAGGAGTTCGTAGGGTTCCTGCGGGAGGAGTATGATGGGGTGGTGGAGGATATGGGGGATGCGCCATTGGATGGGCTGCGGGAGCAGCTGCTGGGGGTGTGGGGCATAGGGCCGGAGACCGCGGACAGCATACTCTTGTACGCCCTCGGCAAGCCGTCTTTCGTCGTCGACGCCTACACGAAGAGGATATTCACGCGGATGGGTTGGTTCGAACCGGGTGTGTCATACGATGAGGTGAAGGGGTTCTTCGAATCCAGTCTGCCGGAAGACGCCGGCCTATACAACGAATACCACGCGTTGATAGTGGAGCACGGGAAAAACACGTGCAAGACCAGTCCATTGTGCGGAGGATGCTGTCTGGAAGGCATCTGCGAGAAAAGGATTTAATAGGCTACGCATAATCCATATTATGTCTTTCCTCGACATCTACATCACATTCCCGACCGCAGAGGACGCCGGCCGCATAGTCGGGCAGCTGCTGAACAAAAAGATAATAGCCTGCGCCAACATCTACCCCGTCCAAAGCAGCTACTGGTGGGAGGGCAGGATAGAGCAGGCCGGCGAAGTCGCCGCCAACGTGAAAACCACCGCCGAAAACTGGGAGAAACTCGTGGAGGAGGTGAAAGCCAGCCACCCCGACGAAGTCCCCTGCATAGTGAAGTATGAGGTGGAAGCCAACCCAGAATACGAAGAATGGGTGAAATCTGAAACAGTTTAAACTTTCCTTTAAACTGTTTAAGGTTTTCTTTAAACTGTTTAAACTTTCCGTTTCGCCCACACCACCTCGCCTTTGTGTTTTATCTCGCGTATCCTGTGGACGGGTATCTGTGAATCATCCAGTGTGAAGTAGTCTCCGGAGTGTTCTATGGACGCGTAGGGGACTTCAAACAGTCGGTTGGTGACGCGGTCCAAGTAGGTTACGGTGAAGTCTCCGGGGCTGAGGCTGTCGTCCCATCTGATGCGGTTGAGGGCGTCTTTTTCCAGCCGCTCCTTCTCGAGCATTATTCCAGGGTGTCTACGACGTCCAACGACTTGGAGCGGACGATGTAGAACTTGCTCTTCGGGTGGAATGTTAGGAGGTGGCTTTCGTTGCAGCTGGGACACGACAGCTCCACCTCGATGGGTTTGAGCTTGGCTTCGTGGTTGAAGTCCCTCTCGCACTTCCTGCACCGCAACACCATCTTCCGGTAGAAGTAGTTCAAATCCTTATCGTGTTGTTTGACCTCCACCAGGTGGCTGCGCTGCGGCTTCATCTCCTCCTCCAGCATCACCGAGCGGGAGCTCTTCCGCAGGTCCTTCTCCATCGACGACAACACACTGTCCCGCTTCTTCCTGGGCTTGGACTTCCCCTTAGAATGCTTCTTCCCGGCTTTGGACTTCCGGGCAGGCTTCTTCTCGGATTTTAACTTGGCTTTCTTCTTCGGCATCTGTCATCACCCCTGGTTAACGTATTCCTGTAGAGGGTTAAATATTATCTGAAGCTGTCGCCTATGCTCTCCCCCGGCCCGGTGCGGAGGCCCCGGAGGCCGCTTCTGCTCTTCCGCTCAGACGGCCTGCGACGCGCGGTCTCGCGCGCCCAAACCCCGTATTCGGTGAAATACAGGCGTACGTGGTCGAATAGGTCTGAGAGGCTTCGGAAGCCGCCTTTCTCCTTGAAGTACATGCCCACGAGGACGGCTGCAGCCAGTATCAGCAGCAACAGCAGCAGAATAACCCCTAAACCGCCGTAGAGCATCACCTCCTCGTCCATGGTCAGCATCCTCACCCGCCCCCTGGTTTCGTCCAGCTTCGGCTCCAGGGCGGTGTCGTTTATCTGCTGGTAGAGCTCCTCCAAGTCCTCCAGCGCCTGCGACGCATTCTCCACTTTATCTTCCTCGCAGAAGCCCATAACCACTTCGCAGCCGCGGTAGAAGTCGACGTACAGTTGAGCCCGCTGGTAGACTTCATCGGCCTCAGCCTCCTTCTCCGCGTTCCCGATGTAACTGTATGCGCTGCGGGCCTTCAACGCGTAGTCGGAGGCGTTCTCGTACTGTTTCTCGGCCAAGTACTTCCGTGAAAGGTTCAGATTCTCTCCCGCGTCGGGCAGCAGCTCCGCCTGCTTCTTCAAGTCGTTGACTTCGTTGAGCTTGTGCAGGTCGTTTACTTTACGGTACTCGTCCAACGCCTTCTCCGCGTACTCCGCCGCCCTGTCGTAGTCGGATTGGTTGAAGTACTGTCTGGAGAGATTGTGGAAGTTGTCTCCCGCCTCGTACGCCTTCGCGTCTTCGACCAGTTTATCCGACTTCTGCGCGTGCATTTCCTCGCCGAGGATGCGGTACATTTCCTCCGCCCGTTCACCGTAGTATTGGGTGGCGTTGTAGTCGCCCGCCTCATAAGCCCCCTTCGCCAGGATGAAGTAGTTGTCCGCTGATATGCGGCGGGAGTACTCCCTGGTCTCCAGCGCACGGACTTTGTCGTCGTTTCCGCCGAATACTATCTCGTCGTATCCGTCTCCATTCAGGTCCCCGACGTCCAGTGAGTTTATGGAGTCGTATTTTTCCGAACTATACAGCAGGTCTCCGGAGCTGTCGAGAATCCGCAATACGGTGGAGGCGGACACAACCTCGGACACGCCGTCGGAGCCCAAATCCACCAACGCCACGCCGTATGCGGCGCCGGTGCTGTAGCTCCACATCTCCTCTCCGTCGGCTTCAAGGACGTATGTCCTGCCCGCTCCAACCACCACCTCCAGGGGGGCTTCTCCGTCGACTTCCCCGCATACGATGTCGTTCACCTGGCCGGCGACGTCCTTCTCCCACAGCCGCTGGCCGGCGGGCGTGTAGACCGCGATTTTGTTTAGGGTGCCCACCAACACCTCGGTTATGCCGTCGCCTTCCAGGTCGCATGCGGCCGCGGCCGTGACGGCGCCCTCGTAGTTGTCGGTCCACTCCAGGGTGCCTGATAGGCTGTAGACGAAAAACGATGCTGGACGGTTATATGCTTCATCCAGTGTCTCGGCGAGGGAGTTCCGGGTGAACTTCAACGTGCCTATGAGGAGTTCATGTGTGCCGTCACCGTCCAAGTCGACAGAATACAGGGTTTTGGGGAACTGCATGCCCTTGAAGTTGAGGTCCAGGATTTCGCCGCCGCCGCTGTCCCGCACACTCAACAAATCCCCTTTGGTGCCGACGTTCGTCCCCAATACGGCGTCGGTGCGCCCGTCTCCGTTGACGTCGGCTGCGTAGGCGCTCTGCGCGTATATGGTCTGCGCCTGCGAGCTTCGTGTAGCCCGCTTCCACACGGACTGTCCGTCGGGGCCTATGAACTCGGCGGTGGGGCCCGCGGCTATGGTGTAGCCGTCCTCGGATGTGTGTGAGGCCTTCATGGGACCCGCCAGATACCTCCACTTCTGTTCGCCGTCGCCGTAGAGGGCGTAGACGCTGCCGCTGGTGCCGTAGCTTGTGACGTAGATGCTGTTCACCACCACCTCCGCGCTGCCGTCGCCGTCCAAGTCAACAACCGCCACTGATTTCACGTCGCCGCTCAAATCCTTCTCCCACAGGAGACTGAATGAGTCCTGGTACGCTGACGTGGTCGCGGCGGACGCGGTGTTCAGCAGCAGCAGGATGGCTAATGCAGTCCGAAAGTAGTTCATCTTTAAATTATGGTATGGGATATATTAAGAGGCATGAACAGGGTTATAACCTCGGGGGTTACCACATGGTTATGAAGCTGCTGGTGGACGGGAAGGGGAGGAAGTATCTCGTGAAAGACGGAAATGACCTGCACACCAACTACGGGATGGCTGCTGCGGCGGACATAGGGGCTGCGAAGCCGGGAGACACGGTGAAAAGCAACAAAAACCAGGCTTTCACGGTCTTGGAGCCGAATATACTGGACTTCATTTCTAAGGCGATGAGGGGGCCGCAGGCTATGACGTTGAAGGACATGGGGTTGGCCGCCGCCTACGCGGGCACATCCTCGGGCAGCAGGGTGTTGGAGTCCGGAACCGGCAGCGGACTGTTCACCATGTATCTGGCGCATGTGGTGGCTCCTGAGGAGGTTGTGACGTATGAAATACGGGAGGACTTCGCTGACATAGCGCGCAAAAACTTCGACCGGTTCGGCGTCGACAACGTGCGGCTGGAGGTGCGGGACATCTACGACGGCGTAGGTGAAAAAGACTTGGATTCGGTGTTCCTGGACCTCGCCGAACCATGGCGTGTAGTGCCTAACTTGGAGGGTGCCTTGAACACCGGCGGCACCCTCGTATCATACAGCCCCAGCATAAACCAAAGCCGCCAACTCGCCGAAGTATTGGACGGCTACATGCACGAGACCTTCGAAACCATGCTCCGCAACTGGAAACCCGACAAAATGCGCCCCGACACCCGCATGCTCGGACATACTGGGTTTCTGACGGTCGCGAGGAAGATGCATTAGGGAATCAGTCGATTTGTATCTTTTTCTTCTTTTCCTGTTTTTTCTCCATGCGTTTGAGTTTCACATCTAGTACGCCGTTCTTGTATGTTGCTTTCACGGAGTCTGGGTCGACGTCCGCCGGCAGCTTCAGCCCCTTATGGTATCTGCGGTCTTCTTTGTCGACTGAGATGGTGAGGCTGCGTTCTCCAGCGTTCAAGTCGATGTCTTTCTTGTCTACGCCCGGGAGCTCCGCTATCACGGATACTTCGTCTTCGCCGTCTATGACGTCTACGAGGGGCTCGCGTTCCCCGCCGATTTTGGCTGCGCCGGAGCGGGGCACGTTGCCGAACTCCTCCACCACCGGCTTGCCGTCTGGGCCCGTGCGCATGGTGAACCCGTAGACGTATTTCTTATGATCTTCGCCTCCGCTCATGGCCTCGTCGAATATCCGGTTCATGTGCTCCTGCATCCTGCGGAATTCCTCGTCGAAGCCGGTGAAGAATCCTTCGTCGAACATGTCCTCGAAAAACCTCCTCCTCCGTTTCCTGCGTTCGTCGTCCATTTTATCCAAAACACATATACTGAAACCCCCTATAAAAACGTTCTTTATATATCCGCCTGACAAATCATTTACCCAATATGAAAGACGCGGAATACGTGTTCGAGACCTCCTATGAAATCTGCAACAAGGTGGGGGGCATATACACGGTCATACGGTCCAAGGCTGCGAGGATGGTTGAGCAGTACGCCGGCGGATACTGCGGCGTAGGCTACTATGAGCCTTCGAAGGCGCGGGTGGAGTTCGACGAAACCAAGCCGCCCGCCGGCCTCGCCAAGGCCTTCAAGCGGTTGCAGAAGGAGGGCGTAACCTGCCACTACGGCACATGGCTGATACCGGGCCGCCCCACAGTGATACTGTTGGATGTGAAAGACTACAAAATCGATGTTAACGGGCTTAAGAAGCAGCTGTGGGAGGACTACGAAGTCGATTCCCTGAGGTCCGACAACTGGTTCGACGACCCCATGAGATGGTCGCACGCCACCGGCCGGCTGACGGAGGAGCTGGTGAAGGAGGAACCATATAAGGGCTCGAAGGTGGTGGGCCACTTCCACGAGTGGATGAGCGGGTTCGCCATACTCCACATGAAAAAAAACAACGTGCCCGTGGCGACCGTGTTCACCACCCACGCCACCATGCTCGGCAGGTGCATAAGCGGCGCCGGCGACGACCTCTACGGGATGGTCAACAACGGCCTGGGCGCGGGCGGAAGCGCGGACCTGGACATGGCCCGTCGATACAGGTGCGAGGACAAATACAGCGTGGAGGTGGCGTGCGCCAACAACGCTGATGTTTTCACCACAGTCAGCGAGATAACCGGGAGGGAGGCCGAGTACCTGCTGGGCAAGAAACCCGACGTACTATTATACAACGGACTCGACACCGGCAAATACCCGGAGGCGGAGGAATTGTCTGTGCTGAGGAAACAGTATCGGAGGCGGATGCGGGAGTTCCTCGTATCCTATTTCTGCAGATACTATTACCTGGACATCAACAACATCCGCAGCATGTTCATATCCGGCAGGTACGAGTTCCACAACAAGGGCGTGGACGTGTTCATAGACGCCCTCGGCAGACTCAACAGCCGCCTGAAGGAGGAGAACGTCGGAAAACATGTGGTGGCGTTCATATTCATACCCGCAGCAATACGCGGGGAGAACGTGCAGGTGCTCAAAAACAAGGCCCTGTATGAGGAGATTGAGGAGCAGGTGCAGGAGCGGCTGCCGGAGGTGCAGGACCGCATACTCGACTTCATAGCTCGGGGGGACGTCCCCGACCAGGTTCTGACCGAAGACTTCCTCCAGCAGGTGCGGAAGCTGACCGCGCATTTCGTGGAGAGGAAGGGGCAGACGCCGCCGCTGTGCGCGTTCGAGCTGTCCTATCCTGAGGAGCAGGACAGCATAATACAGGCTCTGAGGAGGAACGGGCTGCTGAACCGTGAGGAAGACAGGGTGAATGTGGTATTCTACCCCGCTTATCTGTCGACCGCCGACCGCCTCATAAGCATGGACTACAACCAGGCCACCCTCACCTGCGACGTCGGCGTGTTCCCGTCATTCTACGAGCCCTGGGGCTACACGCCGCTGGAGACCGCCGCCCAGGGGACCCTCGCCATAACCACCGACCTCGCCGGCTTCGGCCAGTTCATCAAGGGCAGGGGCGACGGCATAGGCGTCTTGGAGGTGGAGGGAACCCCATACGATAAGATGGTGGATGAACTGCAGGCGAGACTGTATGAGATAGTTGTGATGGAAAAGAGGGAGCTCACCAAGCGCCGGCTGAATGCGAAGGAGCTGGCCGCATCCGCCGACTGGAAGGTGCTTATAGAGAACTACGTGAAAGCCCACGACCTCGCATTGAAGAAACACAATGGATGAGTCCACTAGGGAGCAGATTCTGACCGCCATGCGGAACGAGATAACAGAGTACAACATCTACCGCAGACTGGCAGGCACTGTGGAAGCCCCCAACAGCGAAGTGTTGGAGAGAATCGGCGAGGACGAACTACGCCACTACAGCTTCTGGAAACAGCATGCCGGCGAGGACGTGGAACCCGACAGGGTGAGGATATGGTTCTACTATCTCATGGCCCGGGTATTGGGCCTCACCTTCGGCGTGCGGCTGATGGAGAAGGGTGAGGAGCGGGCGCAGGTGTCCTACAGGGAGCTGGCGGAGCGCATACCCGGGGCTGCGGAGATAGCGGACGAGGAGGAGGAGCATGAGAAACAGCTCATAGGCATGATAGACGAGGAACGCCTCAAGTATGTGGGGTCGATTGTGCTGGGGTTGAACGACGCGTTAGTAGAGTTGACGGGCGCCCTCGCAGGATTCACCCTCGCACTGCAGGAAGCCCGTCTGGTGGCTGTAACCGGCCTCATAACAGGCATCGCGGCGTCGCTGTCGATGGCGGCGTCGGAGTATCTTTCAACCAAGGCGGAGCCCGGCGATGGCAAGGATCCTGTGAAGGCGTCGGTGTACACCGGCGGCGCCTACGTGCTCACAGTATTCTTCCTAATAGTCCCGTATCTGCTGATACCGAACATTTACGCGGCGCTGGCGTTCACGCTGTTGAACGCCATACTCGTGATACTGGTGTTCACATTCTACATTTCAGTGGCGAGGGACCTGGCCTTCGGACCGCGGTTTCTGGAGATGTCGGGAATAAGTTTGGGCGTGGCCGCGGTAACGTTCGCCATCGGCTACGCCATCCGCATAGTCTGGGGCCTGGACGTCTAATACCGTGGGATATACAATGTCGGCTGTATCATTGGGATGGTCGTCATCACAGGCTGGAGTGTCATCGGAGCCATGCCCAACGTCGTAGTGGTCGTGGTCTTGAACAATCCTCCGCCAGGCAACGTCATCACAGTCATCGGAGCGTAGCCTAGTGTGGTGGTCGTGGTGGTGAACAGTCCACCAGGCAGCGTTACCGTGGGCATCACCGTCATGGGCGCCATACCCAACGTGGTCGTGGTTGCCTTGCATGCGCAGGAGCCGGGGATTAGCGGGTTGGCGGACGGCACATACACGCAGGTGCCCGAAAGACAGGTTCTGCCCGTGCAGGACGACGGCGTGAACGCGGGGAATCCGCTGCAGGGCAGGACAGGCATCAGCGTCGTAGTCGTCAGCATCAGACTCTTGCAGGTGCAGGAACCCGGCAGCAGCGGGTTGGCGGAAGGCACATACACGCACGTGTTGAAGCCGCTGCACGACCTTATACTGCATTGACTGGGGGTCCAAGCGGGCAGTGCGGCGCACGGCAGGGAGAACAACGTGGTCGTAGTAGTTTCCTCCATTATCCCGCCTCCGCCGGTGGTTGTTGTAGTGGATGAAGTGGATGTTGTCGACGCGCCCGGCACAGTGGTCGTGGTGGTCTCAGGCGCCATCGTGGTGGTGGTCTCGTAGTCGTCGGCCACGTCTTCGTCCACGCAGACTCCGAAGTAGCAGATTTCATCGGCTTCGCAGGTGTCAACAATTTCTGAGCGGGCTCGGGCTATGCAGTCCGCCGAGGACATCCCCGGCCTAACACACCGGTAGGTTACGGTAAGCTTGACCACATCGTCTTCACTGCAAACGACCATCACCTCGGGTTCGCCGCAGTCGGCGTCGGTGTTGCACATCGCATCCGGCGACGGCTGCATCGCAGCCGTTGTTGGGGTCACGGCAGTGGTCGGCGTCATCGACGGCTCCGTCATGGAGGTCTCATCCCGGTCGCATACTCCGTTGCCGTCGCGGTCGAGGCAGCAGTCGCCGCCAACCCTAATGTAGGGCCTGTTGCAAACAATCGACGGCTGAGTCGTCGACGTAGCAGCACTGGGCGTTAAACCTTCAATGCATCCGGACGCTAAAACAAACAAAACCACCAACACACCAAAACCGATGAATTTCATGGGAAAATATTGAAATAGAAACTATTTAAGCTTGATTAGATCATCCCCAATCCGAAACCTATCATGCCGCCGACCAAAGCCATGTTCATCACGGAGCCGGCCATGGACTCGGACTCGTCGTAGTATTCCGCCTCAGCCATCACCGCACCTCCGGAAGGCCTTCCGTGCCAGGGTAATTCGCATTTATTACCGACTCGACTATCTCCTTAGCCCGCACCCTATCCTCCTCTGCAAAGGTTTTCTCCTCCCCACCATAGGGTGTCAGGGAGTTGAACTTGAACCTCCCGTCCTCCACCAGCAACACAATGTGTTTTTCCACCGGGTCTCCGAGGATGTTCCTCAGCTCTTTGTTTCCCCGCAGGCCCTCCACAATCTTGAGCAGGTAGTCCAGTCTGATGCCCGCCACGGGAACCATATGATAAAATGAAATTACCCGTATTTAAACTTGGCCGGCGGCGTCCTCCGCCCACGCCCTCAGCACTTCGGCGACGCTCCACGCCTGGCTGACCGCACCCCTAGGAGTATGGGGTTCGTCCGCGTCGTAGACTTCATTCAGCGTGCCCAGGCAGCCGTCGCCGAGGCGGCTGAACACCGGCTCCAGTACTTCGCGGGAGTGCCGTCGCCCGGAGTCGCCGCCCAACAGGACTGCAGCCCTGCAGTAGGGGCCCAGCAGCCAAGGCCACACCGTCCCGTTATGGTAGGCTCTCTCGCGTTCTCCGACGCCGCCGACGTATCTTGGCGCGTAACGTTGGTCGTTTTCGGACAGAGTCTTCAAACCACAGGGCGTCAGCAGTTCCTCCTCCGCAACACGCATCACCTCCGCAGACTCCTTCTTTGGGAGGGGGGAGTAATCCAATGACGCCGAGATAACCTGGTTCGGCCGCATTGACTGGTCGTCGAGGCAGTCGTTGAGGTAGCTGCCGTTCCAGAAACGGTCCATGAAGGATGAGTTGAAGTCAGACTTCAGTGTCGCGTAGTCAGCCGACTCGCCCAGCAGCTCAGACAGTTCCTCCACCACACATAATCCGTTGTGCCAGAGGGCCTGCACCTCCACCGCGTAATCACGCTCCAGCGTGTCCATCCACGTGCCGGAGCGGTTGTGGAACAAGCCATCCTCAACCCTCTTGGAGTACGAGTCTATCACCGACGCGATGCTGTTCCATCTGGGGGTGATGAACTCCCGGGCCCTGTCGGCGCCGGCGTATTTCACGTATTCCTTCAGCCGGTCGAGCATCCACAGTGTACCGTCGAAGTCGTAGTACTCCGGGCCCGCAGGCGTGAATTTAGTGGGTATCCTGCCGCCGCGCATGTTGTCGATGAACCCCGCCAGTATGTTCTCGCATGCATCCAGGTTACCGGTTACCAATGTCAGCCCCGGCAGGCTTATCATGGTGTCACGGCCCCAGTCCATGAACCAGTGGTAGCCTGCTACGACGGTCGCGCGGCCGGACTCGACTATGAACGATGAAGCAGCCGATGAAAGAGCTTCTGCTGGTTCGCTGCGCATGTCTTCAGGCTCCCCGACGACCATGTTCTGGAATGCGGCGGCGGTCTCGTCTTCAGACTCCGACGAAACCACCGTTAAGGACGCCTTCGACGACGAACCGGGTGACGCATTCAACTCCATGAAACCGGGGGAATACACGTCCTCCACGGAAGCTTCGCCGCGTTCATCCTCCACAGAGTACTTGATGTTGCGGTACCATACGCTGTCGGCGGAAGGTTTCAGTCCGTCGGCGTAGAACATGATGTAGTCCTCCGGCGAAGACACCCCGAGTATCCTGCCGCCGTATACCTCCTGGGTGAACGTGCGTCCACCAGGGTTCAGCTCGTCTATGTCGCGGGAGTTCACCAGCAGACGCACCTTTAACACAGCATCCGATTCCGAGCGGTTGGCTATGGAATACGATATCACCAGGGCGTTGGAGCCTCGGACGCATTGTATGGTCTTGACGGCCTGGACCCCCTCAGCCTCGTACTCGAACACCGCATGGTCTGCGCCGGCTGTGAAACGGAGGAGGTGGTCGAAGCCTCTGGAGTCGAGCGTGTTCCCGTATTCTACCACGGAGAGGGCGTATTCCCGGCCGCCTACCGTCAGCTCCTCCAGCGTCTGCTCCAGCACAACCCGCCGCTCCAGGTTGGCGCGCGATGAAACCAGGAGACCATGGTATTTTCGGGTGTTAAGGCCGAGGACTGTTGAGGAACAGTAGCCGCCCAAGCCGTTTGCTAACAGGAACTCCAGCTTACGCGCAGAATCCAACCCCATCCCCCCCGGGACGACAGCGTAACCCCCCATGGAATCCTATGCGAACGCCAGCCTAAAAAGACGGTTTTATACGCAGGATTTTAATGTCTACCATGCGCAGGCTTATAATGTTGGCTGTGGTAGTGCTCGTCTCAGGCTGCCTCAACCAGGAGTGGCTGGACAAACAGGACCTTGTATTCTACAAGGGCATCGAGTCCGCGCAGGTGCCGCCTGAATGCGGTGAAGAGACGGGGAACGTGTGCATGCTCTTCGACTGCATGGTCGACCGGTGCTGGTGCCACGAGACCACCCCCGGAGGACCCATACTACGGGAGGGCTCGGCTGTGGTGGAAGACGAGGCGGACGCGGCCGCAGCCGTGGGAGAATATCTGGTGTCCGTGGACTCCGACTACACGGTCCAGCGGGCGGTGAAACTCAACACCGTATTCTACAACGTCTTCACGGAAGACGAAGCCGGGCTGGAGGAGACGTACACCGTCGCAGCCGACGGAACCATAATACAGACCGCCTGCGGGGTGTGACGCATATCAAGAACCGCCGGTCATAGACCGGCGGTATGATATACTTTTAAGGCGGTTCTTGATAGTAGATTTCCACTGGCCAACACCACCGGTCAATAGACCGGTGGAAATCTCTGATTTATATAGTGCGGCTGCAAATACTTTCTTCCAGGGGGGTGTTTGGAGCATATGACATCGATTTGCATTTATTTTCAGGTCCACCAGCCACACCGTTTAAGATGGTTTTGGCCGAACGGCGACCCACGGAACGGGCTTGAAGACTACTACTTCGACACGGGATTGAACGAGTGGACCCTGCATAAGGTGGCTGAGAAATGCTACTGGCCCGCCACACAGAACATCCTCGCCAACGTGGACCGCCTCAAAGGCGAGAAGCGGAAGTTCAAGGTGTCGTACTCGCTGTCAGGCTGCATACTTGAGCAGATGGAGCGGTGGGACCCCGACCTGCTTGAGCTCTTCAAACAGCTGGGGGAGACGGGGTGCTGCGAGTTCCTGTGCGAGACACAGTACCACAGCCTAGCGTCGTTGTTCGAGTACCGGGAGGAGTTCAAGGAACAGGCGGAGGACCACCGGCGGATGGTGAAGGACTACCTGGGGCAGACGCCGCAGGTGTTCAGGAACACCGAGCTGTTGTACCACGACACCATCGCCGAGGAAATCGAGGAACTCGGCTTCAAAGCCATCATGACCGAAGGCATCGAACGCATACTCGAGGGGTGGCGGAGCCCCAACTACGTGTACCGGCGGAAAGACGGAGACCTCCGCGTACTGTTGAGGAACTATAAGCTGAGCGACGACGTGGGATACCGTTTCAGCGCACGGTGGTGGGAGGGCTGGCCTCTGACGGCTGAAAAATACGCGGAATGGCTGAGCTGGAGCGCCGACGACACCATCAACATATTCATGGACTATGAAACATTCGGAGAGCACCAGTGGGAGGACACCGGAATATTCCACTTCCTCGACGCCCTCCCGTGGAAGGTGCTGGAGAAGCAGAACCTGGAGTTCAACACACCCTCTGAAGTCGTCGACAGATACCACCCCCGCGGCGAAATCAAGGTGCCGTGGTATGAGACGGTGTCGTGGGCTGACATGGAACGGGACCCCAGCGCCTGGCTCGGCAACCACATGCAGCACCTCAACTTCGCCCGCCTCAAAGGCATGGAACACGACGTCCGCGCCTCCAAAAACAAGGAGTTCAAGCGGATTTGGAAGATGTTACAGATAAGCGACCACTTCTACTACATGTGCACCAAGGGCATGGGCGACGGCAGCGTGCACGAGTACTTCAGCCACCACGGCAACCCCTTCGACGCCGGCCTCAACTACCACGCCGCGTTAATGGACTTCCGAGAACGGATTATACGGTGGAACCTGGGGGAAAAAGACAAAACCGGGCGGAAGAGGAAATCACGGTAATTTATATATGGGCTTAAATAGTTCTTGGGATGAGAGGCCGCGGCTCGCTTCGGGAGGACTTCCTCAGCGTCACCTTCACGGTCGCGTTGATGGCTGTTGTGGTGTTCCTGATGGTGGACTACATCCTCGTCAAAGACAACGGAGACGCAGCACCCGCGCCAACGCCACCTCAGCCGGAGAACGGCACCTGCGAGTGGTTCGGCTGCCCCAAGGGAACCGTGTTCATAGTCCCCAAAGACTCCAACACATACCACTACTGCTTCTGCCACACCCTGCAGCAGATGCGGCCGTCCGACGTGCAGGAATGCCTGAAGACGGTGTACGAGGCAAGGGCCATGGGCTACTCGAGAGGCGGGGAATGCGACGAACCATAGGGTGGAGTTAAAATCTGAGAGTGCCTAGTAGATTATATGCCACGGGCGAAGAAGGTAACCGACAGACGGTTCAGGGGGAAGCCGATAGTCGGCGAAGAAGGTGTTGTCGGATTCCTGCCGGAGCCCCTTCAGCTGACGGGGACCGACGTGGTGAAGACATTCCACACAAACTACTACCCCGTCACATCCAAACGCGAATGCGGAGAACCAACCACCATAAAGTATCCCAGGTTCCTGTATTCGCAGGCCAGTGCGGGCTTCATGCGCCTCTACCACATCTACCGGCTCGCCCACACCCTGTTTCCGGAGAACGTCATAGACATGCGAGGAGCCCTAGTCCCCGATAATATGCCGTTGTACTTCGACGAATACCACCCCCCAACCATGCGGGACGGCAGCGTGCAGTATCCGGAGTTCACCAGCCACCGGATACCAGCCGACAGAACACAGGAACGCCGGATCAGAGGATTATACAAGGCCATAGCAGCCAAACACGATGAAGTCCACACACTATACGGTGAAAAAGGAAGGCAAGCCGACCTCATTAATGAGGTCATCTTAACGGACAAATTCGGAAAAGCCTTGGAAAAACTTGAGAGATACGAGGAGTGGATTGTTGAACGCTCCCTCAAACTGGGAGTCAACCCCATGGAATCCGAGTTGAAGCTTATGGAGGCGGGGATTATGCAGCCGCACAGCTCCGTCAACATGCTCCTGGTGCCTGGCAGGGGGGATACTCAACCGGGGGTTGTTTTCTGCGAAGTCGACGCCTACATGGACGAGGGACGCGTGGAGAAGGCGATAGAGTCCCTGGACGACCCGAAAGCGGCTAAGGCGGCCGCCCACCACCTCCAGCAGGCCAGAGACTATGAGACAAGAGCCTTCCTAGAGCTGGCCAGAAAGCCGGCTGAACTGGCTAAAAACAAGACAATCATGAACTCCCAGGAGAGGGTGTTCCAGGATAAACTGCGAAAACTCGGAGGAATGAGTTAAACCTCTTTGTACACGCCCACGTACTGTTTGGCGAGGTTCTTCCAGTCGTATTTCTCGGCTTCCCGCCTGCATATTGGACCCATTTTCTTAAGGCTTTCGCCGGAGCGGTCGCCCAGCAGGTACTTGATGCCCCACGCAATAGACTCCGAAGTCAAATGGACTTTCACGCCGGTGCGGAAGTTGTCTATGATTTCGCTGGGGCCGCCGACGTCGGCGGCGACAACAGGTCTGCCGGAGGCCCACGCCTCCAACGTGATGATGCCGAACGGCTCGTTCCGCGACGGTATGCAGACTAGTTCGCATGCCTTGAACAAATCCAGTTTCTCCTGTTCGCTCACGTACCCGAGAACCCTGATTTTGTCGTGGACGCCCAGCCAGTGGGCGCGGCCGTGAAGGTGGTTTATCATGTCCCCGCTGCCGGCGTAGATGAATCGAGCGTTGTAGAATTCGTTGACGACTTCCGGCACCGCCTCCAGCAGCAGGTCCGGGCCCTTCTGGTAGACGACGCGGCCGAAAAACAGTATCAGCGGGTCCAGTGGGTGGAGGCCGTAGCGTTCCTTCACCCTTCCAGCATCGACTTCGCCTTTGAAACGGCCGGTGTTGATGCCGTTGTATATCACGGTGACCTTGTCCTCCGGCATCTGGTATTCGCGGCCGAGCTCATACCGCATCTGATACGAGACGGTGGTAACCTCCTTGGCTATGAAGCCACCCAACCACTCACGGTGGCGGATGCGCGCCGAAAACCAGTTGTCCGCGAAGTTGTTGCCGTTACGGCCGAACTCGGTGCTGTGGCAGGTCCACACGATGTTGTCGTATCCTCTGTTGGCTTTGACATTGGCTAAGGCGTTGACGACGTGCCAGTCGTGGCCGTGTACTACGTCGAACCGGCCGTACTCCTGCTCCGCCCAGTGGAAACACGATACGATGGAGTCGCACATGTGGTCCATGTACTCTATGAAGTCCTCGCAGCCAGGCGTAACGCACCGGTGCTCCCACACCCCGTTTATCAGCTCGTGCTCCGGCCTGCCGCCGGGGTTCCGGGTGAACACGTGGACTTCATGCCCCAACGCAGCCAACGCCTCCGACAACTGGGATACGACAGCCGACACTCCGCCGACCGGTATGGAGTTAAGGGTCTCCCAGCTGAACATCCCAATACGCATCACTCACCCCCCGTAGACAACTTTTCACTTCAGTTTAACGGACACTGAACTCTTGTTCTTGGACAGAACCACCTTGTCCTCGCGGGCCAGCCAACCCAAAGCCAGGTTCAACATGCCGTCTGAAAGCTTAGTCTTCTTCTTCAGCGCAGCCGTCGACACGGGCTTCTTCTGGCCGGACAACGCGTTAAAAACAGTTCCCGCAGCGGTTCCGATATCCCCCCATAAATCCATAATTCACCTCACAAAAAATATGAGAATAAAATATGTGCGCAACAGTATAAAAGCCAGAAGCAGCTAATGAATAACGTTCCAGATGATGACAGCGAAGTAGACCGACACTGTGACGACAAGGGTAGCTGCTGATGGACAACCAACTTCCTATTGTACGGACTTATCCTGTCAGCTCCTTAACCCGTTTCTCGAAGTCTTCTTTGAGTTTGTCGGCTATGAAGTCGCCTTCGAATGCGTCGACCCTCGCCGCTATCGCGAGTTTCGCTGCGAAGGTGCGGGCCAGCTTCCCCCTTATGTTCTTTTTGGAGCCGCGGATGTCCGGGTACTGGAAGATGACGCCGTGTTTAGGCGGCTTCTTCCCGGACTTCATGAAACGGAAGAACGCGTCTTCGGCGCCGAGTATCTGGATGGTCCCAGCGGGCATCATGGAGAGGCGTTGCAGGCTGCCCGCCAACGCTATCAGCCGCGCCCCCAACAGAGGCCCCGCCAACGCGTTCAGGTTGGGTGCTATTTCCTCCATCAGCTTCGACACATAAGCCTCTATTTCCCCGCGTTTTGCGTGCAGTGTGGTCACCGGATCGGCCAGCGCCTTCACCGCGCGTAAATCGTCTTCGGTGAAGTCCACGCCCAGAGAGTCCTTCGACGCGTCGACGATGCGTTTGGTGAACTCCGGGTCCACGTTCAAGTCCGCGGAGACGTATGAGTCCCTGGAGCCGATGTCCACAACCAGGCGGGCGTACATTTCATGCGAAGACACGATGTCGTCGAGTTCGGGGAAGTGAAGCGAATACCATTCGCGGAGGCGCTCCACCAGGCGGTTCACGGCCTCCTCGATGTCGTCGAGGCTGTTGACCGCCTGAACCAGTATCTGGTCTCTGCCAACATCTTTCATCCGCTCCCTGGTTATGAGGCGGTTCACCTCCCGCATCAGAGACTCAGCCTTCCCGGCAGGTATTCCAAGCTCCGCCGCGACCTTCTGCACGGGGACGCGGGACTCCTCCTCCACCAACTCGATGTCGACGCCCGCTCCCCTGAACCTGCGGGGGTGGTTGACGTACACGCGCTCGTTGCCGGTGTCCGCGAGCTCCCGGAGAAGCTCTTTTTCCTCGCTGCAGTAGGACTCGGACGCCGCCATCAGCTTCGACGCAATATCCCCTGCAGGGCTGGTGAACAGCCGCTGCTTCACCACCTTCCCGTCCCGTAGGACAAAGGAGCCGAGCACGTTGGTGGACAAATGCATCATCGTGTGACTCAGCCGCCAAGCCTAGACCCGCCCGTGCGGGTGAATTTGGTCTTCGGGCCCTGCCTCCGCCGCAGCAGGTATATCAGAACCACTGCGAAGATGGCTATCAGCACCACAGCCACCAGCACGATAATCAGCGGTATCAGCAGGCCCGCGGGTATCAGCTCCGACCGCACAGCAGATACGGACGTGCCGGCGTAGTTGGGGTCGGACACGGTTATGGTGTAGTTGCCGGACGCGTTCGCTGCGACGGCCGCCATGCCGGAGGCGTCGGTGACCACGGCCTCGTCCAGGCCGTCGGCCTTCACGTTGATGCGGAGGTTCTCCACCGGCGCGCCGTTGCTGGACGCGTTGAGGATGAGCTGGTCGCCCTGGAAGTAGTATGTTAGTGTCAGCGGCTTCGGCTTCACCGTCAACGAAGCAGTCCCCAACTCGTAATCCGGCTTCGACGCCTCGACGGCGTATTCACCCGCCGAAAGATCGGAAGAGCGTCG
>CAZPLO010000003.1:0-85659 GCA_964587725.1 uncultured archaeon | reverse complement strand
TCACCCGCCGAATTCGGGGTTAGCGTGTACTCAGATGCCATGTGGGTTTCGCTGCCCGCCGGCCCTGTCACCTTGATGGAAGCCTGAACCGGCTCGCCGTCGGAGTTTGTTACCGTGATGGTGACACTCTCACCCAACGTTATCTCAGCCCTGTCCAAAGTAACCTGCAGGGAGCCCTGAGACCGGAGAGACAGGGTCCTGTCCATGAACCCGTTCTTTGTCACGGTCAGCTCCATCGAACCCACGTTTTCAAGTATGAATGAGAGACCGCCTGATGAATCCGTTAGTCCCAGACTCCTCCCTTCCAAGGACACGCTGGCTCCGGACACCGCGTTCCCGGACTGGTCCCGCACGGTTATGGATAGTTCATTCCCCCTCTTCAACTCCGAGGAAGGCGGCAGGTCCACCTGGAAGCTGTTTCTGGCGGTGAACGCTTCGGTGCCGTCCTCGTAGCCGGTCTTGGAGACCTTGACCGTGTAGTCGGAAGACTCCGTTGGCGTGTACCTTATGGCTCCGGAGCTGGACGTCGTCCCCGGCAGCGTCTGCTCGGCGCCGCCCACCCGCATCACCTTAACGGTGGCGCCTTCCACGGGGTCGCCGTCGGAGGTGACGGTTATGGTTACTTCGCTGCCCACTGCCTGCGGGTCCGGTGAAACAGTCACCGACAGCGGCGGCCGCACGGACACGTCAATCGTCTTTATGGTCTCCTCATACGGTGTTCCGGTGCCGCCGACCACGATACTGTATTTGCCCGGTGCGTCGACTGTGAAGGTCACCTCACCGTCCAATGTGACGGTGGAACGCGCGGTAGTGGGGCTTAACACGGCGGTCAACCCTACTGCGGGGTCACCTGACTGGTCGAGCACCTTAACCTTGAAGGGTTCACCGACCTTCGGGTTCGCGGGCACGGGGTCGGTTACGTTGAGTATGTTGCGCATGTCCAGTGTGGAGGTTATCTTGCAGTATCCGTCATCCCATATGTCCACCTGGTACATGCCGTATGCGTCGCGGCCTATGTCCCTGGACAGGCGGAACTCCGCCTCCCCGTCGCTGTCGGTGTTCTCGGCCTCGTAGTCGTCTTCGATGTCCCATGCGCCGGCTTCATCGCCGGAGGTGTCGTCTATCCACGTCAGCTTCACGCTGACGCCGCTGAGCTCGTCGTCGTCTTCATCGTAGACTATCACCTTGAACTCCTCGTCCAACGCGAAGCTGGAGGGCTCCAGGTCGTAGCTGAGCTCCTTGTCGCCGTCGGGCTCGATGTCTATGTCGTCGCTGTCCTCCCAGTCTATGTCGCCGGACAGCACGACGAGGACTTCCACGTTGTCGTTGCATGCGTACGCCATCAGGTTCTTGTCCCACACGTCGCCGTCGTCGGTTTCGAAGTTGTTGGAGTTGATGGTGAATGTTTCGTCGTCCCCGTCCACCAAGCCGATGGAGTAATCCTCCTCCTCGTGGACCAATACGTCTTCGACGTAGATTTCGATGTCGAATTCGGCGGTGTCCGTGTCGTCGGGGTTCTCCAACGTTATGTCCACGTCGAAGTTCTCCCCCGCCTCAATCGAGGACGGGACGACGACGCTTATTCCGTCGACGTCGACTGCCGAGACGTTCACGCCCAGAAACAGGAGGGCGGCTACCATCGTTAAAGCGATTAAACTCCTTTTCGAAAGTTCTATACAAGCCATAGAAACACCTTAAACCGCGTTTTATTACATTAATATTGAGGCAATAAAAAAGGCATATAACGGACTCTAAGGGGCTGAATCATATGTCCGACAGGCGGGACCCGCCTTTGCCTTCGCCGCCCATGAGACTGGAGTCGTGTCTGCTTTTGCCGCGGACCTTCTTTTTCTTGCGTTCAGGCAGCTTCCACTCCCTGCCGAAGTAGTGGCGGCCCAACTGTATCGCCAATATCGTCAGGAACGTTATGCCACCTATCAGAAGCAGCGGCGTGGTCAAAAGCACGAGGTTGTATGCGCGGACTACCTGCTGGTCCACCACCTTCTCCTCGTAGACTCTGTTGCCCGCGCCCTGGTTGACCGTGACGGTGAGGTTACCTTCACTCCGCATTTCAAAGGAGACGACTCCTTCGTCGTTGGTGGTGCCGTTGAGCACGGTCCCGTCCCTGGCCACGGAAACCCTCAGGCCGGGGACGCCCTCGCCCCTGCTGGTCACGTTTATGAACAGACGGCCCGAATCCATCGTAGATGTCAATTCGAGGGGGTGGGGGGTCACGGTGAAGGTGGTGTTGGCGCTGAGATAGTTTGTCTTGCTGACTGTGACCACGTGGCTGCCGGGTTTCTCCGGCGTGATCGTCTGGCTTTCGGAGCTGTAGTATCTGACGATGCCGTCTGGGTCGGTTACCTTTATGTCCGCGGTTATGGGGTCGTTGAAGTTGTCGAACACGGATATGGTTACGCTGTTCCCGAGCTCGAACTCCGAAACGCAGTCGCCTATGGACAGCATCCCGTACGGGGTGAGCTGTACGGTCTTGTCCCAGAACAGGTCCTTGGTGATCTGGATGGAGTGCTCCCTGGGCTCCTGAAGATTCAACGTCAATCTGCCGCCCATGTCGGTCACCCGTCTGAACCCAGCCTCCGGAATCTCCACCAACGCGTCTCCGACGGGGTTGCCGTCCTGGTCGTTGACGGTCATGGTTATGGTGTCCTGGACCGTCGGGGACTCCGGCTCCAACACGACATTGAAGCCGTGATAGGCTTCGAATGTGTCGGACACCGTCTCATACTTTGCCTTTGAGACGCGTATAGTGTATTCGCCTGTGGCGGTGACGGCGTCGTAGTTGACTGTTCCGCCGGAAGACGTCGTGTACTCGCGTTCCACGCCGTCCGGTTTCTGCACCGCGACGGTGGCGGCCTGCAGCGGGTCGTCTCTGGATTTCACAGTGATGGTTATGGGCTTGCCCACCACCGGCTGCTCCGGCGCTATCGTGATTTCAGGCACCGGCCTCTCCGAGACGGTGAGGGTTTTGTTGAGGCTCCAGTATCTGGTGCTGAGCTCCCCCACCACTATGGTGTAGTCGCCCGGATCGGATATGGTGAAGTTGGCTCCGCCGTTGTATGAAACAGGCACCGTCTGATAGAGTTCCCCTGCCGAGTCAATGACTTTGACGCCGACGGAGGCGCCGGTGGGGACGGCAATGAGTATGTTCTCGTTCACCACCGGGTTCTCGGGGTGGGGGCCGTCCACTATCATCGGCCGCTTGATGTAGAATTTTATGTCGCCGCAGTAGTCGCGTTCCAGCACACTCATGGTGTATTCGCCGGCGACGTTCGGCTTGAAAGTGAACGTCCCGTCTCCGCCGGTCCGCCTGCTCACCGGGTCTCCGCCGAACTGGTCGCGTATCCTGACGTCCACGGTCTTCAGCACGTTGCCTGTGTCCGGGTCCTTTAGTTTAACCCGCACGTCCTTGCCGGGCGTCGGCTTCAAAGGGGTGAACTCCAGGTCCGGCACAGTCCCTATGTTGAAGTCGACGCTGTCATTTAACATGATGGTGTTGAGTCTCAGCAGCTCCACCCTCGCCTTATGCGGCCCGCATGTGATGCCCCTGAGCTCCCAGTCGTCTTTGTCGAGGTCAAATTTCCCAGTAATCTCGTTGTCGCCGCAGCCCACGTTCTGGCGGGCGAAACGGAAGTCGTCTACGTAGAAGTCGGCCACGAGACTGCAGGTATCACCCCCAAGTTCCGCAGTAACCTCAAACGAGTCCCAGTAGTCTACGGGGTCGTCTGAGACCGTTATCCCCCTTGTGCTTAGGGCCGCGGCATACGAGCCCAGGGATAAAATAAGTAGGATGCAAAAAACAACGCGTGACTTACTTTCCATCGTAAAATATGTTATTTAAGACTTTATATACTAAGCCAACCGCACCATATACTACGCCACTATGATAGGGTTAAGTTATATATAAGCGTGTGGGTAACCTACAGGTAACGCACCAGCTGGACCACGTCCTCCCCCTTCAGCGTGTATTTGCGCAGGTAGGCGTCGTGGGCGAAGCCCTGCCCCATGAAGAAACGCACCGCTTTTGTGTTGCCTGCCTTCACCTTCACCACCACCCTCCGGATGCCTTCGCCGCGGAGGAAATCCAGCATGGCCTCCGTCAGCGCCGACCCTACGCCGGACCTTCGCCGGCGCTCGCCCACACCCACAGGGCCAAGTTCAGCCCTGGCCACTGCGGTGAAAAACAGAGCCCCCGCGAAACCAACAACCTCGCCGCCTTCTTCAGCAACCATGAAACGGAAGTCCGGCCTCCTAGAGGACGCGAGTATGAAGTCGCGGTTTACGCCCACATCCTCGAACCACAGTCCCACACTCCTGTATAGTGAGAGTATGGCGTCGGCGTCCGAAGCCCTGAACGAGCGTATCATGGCATGATTTATTACTACGGGGGGATAATAACCTAGGCAGGATGAAGTACGTGATACTGGTGCCGGACGGGATGGCGGACCACCCCGTGAAAGAGCTTGGTGGCAGGACGCCGGTGGAGGCCGCGGACACCCCGAACATGGACTTGGTTGCGCGGGAGGGGGTGTGCGGTATGGCGCAGACATTCTACCGGGAACTCCCATACGACAGCTCCATCGCCAACATGGGCATCATGGGATACGACCCCCGCAGATACTTCAGCGGCCGCGCCCCACTGGAGGCCGCGAACCTCGGCGTGGAACTCTGCGAAGGGGACGTGGCTTTACGCTGCAACCTTGTTACTGCGGAAGATGGGAGGATGAAGGACTTCACCGCAGGCCACATAGGCAACGCCGAAGCCCGCCGGCTGATGGAGGAACTGGACCGGCGGCTGGGCGGCGACGGCGTGGAATTCTATCCCGGAGTAAGCTACCGGAACCTGCTGGTGATACGCTCCAACAGGAACCCGTCCGTCGACTTCACCACCACCCAACCCCACGACATAGTCGGCGAAGAAACAGTGAAACACGCTATCAAACCAGCGGACCACGGGTCTGCCGAGACGGTAGCACTCCTAAACCGGCTGGCGGAGGACGCCGCGGGCATACTGGAAGAACATGAGGTGAACATGAGGAGAACCGGTGACGGGGAAAACCCCGCGAACCGCGTGTGGTTCTGGGGGGCTGGAACCCGCCCCGACATGCCGCCGTTCCAGGAACTCTACGGGCTCCGGGGGTCGCTGGTGTCAGCAGTGGATTTGTTGAACGGCCTCGCCAGAACAATCGGCCTAGAGGTGTTGGAGGTGGAGGGCGTCACAGGATACCTGGACACAAACTACGAAGGAAAGGCGGACGCCGCAGTAGACAGCCTTAAGGAAGTCGACCTCACATACGTGCATGTGGAGAGCACCGACGAGGCAGGCCATGAAGGCAGCGTCGAACACAAGATACGGGCGATAGAGGACGTGGACCGGCGTGTCCTCGGAAGGGTCCTTGACGGCTTGGACGGAGACTACGCAGTACTTGTAATACCGGACCATCCCACGCCGATAGAAGTCCGCACCCACACCAACGAGCCCGTCCCCTACGCACTCTACGACACACGCAGAAAAGGGGACGCTGCCAGATCATACAGTGAACGCGGGATAAAAGAGAACGGAAGCCGCGCCCTCACTGAGGCGTGGAAGCTGATTGGTGAGATGACTAAAGGCCTTTGAGGCCCCAACTCTCCTGGTCCGGCTGCTCGTAGCCGCTGTACGCCGACTGCGTGGTGGCGCCGACGATGTTCGGACTCTTCACTCCAGTTATTATGGCGATAACCTCTATCTTGTCCTCCAAGTCGGGGTCCACGCGGGCTCCCCAGGTGACAGAGGCCTTGGAGTCTAGCTGGTCGGTTATCAGCTGGCCGACGCTGTTGGCCTCACCCAGGGTGAGGTCGGCTCCGCCGGTAATGTGTATCAACGCACCGGTTGCTCCCCTGTAGTCGACGTCCAACAGAGGATGGTCGAGGGTGTTACGCACGGCGAGCTCGCATTTGTCGACGCCTTCGCCGTCGCCTACGCTTATCACTGCCACGGAGCCGCCGCCCATAACAGACCGTATGTCGGCGAAGTCGAGGTTGATTAGGCTCGGCTCCATAATCGTCTCCGTAATACCCTTCACCGCCCTGGCGACGACCTCGTCCGCGACGCTGAACGCCTTGTCCAACGGCAGGTTAGGGACGTATTCGACTAGTTTGTTGTTGTCCACTACGATGACCGTGTCCGCCACCTTGCGCAGGCGCTCGATGCCCTCCTTCGCCTTGTTCAGGCGCGCCCGCTCCAGATTGAACGGGTACGTAACGACCGCGACGACGATGGCTCCCAACTCCTTCCCGATCTCCGCCACCACGGGTGCGGCTCCGGTTCCGGTGCCGCCACCCATCCCCGCCGTCAGAAACATCAGGTGGGTGCCTGCCAGGACGTCGGCGAGCTCATGGTGGCTGGCTTCAGCCGCTTTGGCGCCCAGCTCCGGGAACCCGCCTGCGCCCAGACCCCGCATCAGTTTGGCGCCGATGAGTATTTTGGTCATGTCGCCCCCCAGTTTCTGGAGGTCCTGTTTGTCTGTGTTTATCGCAACCAGTTCCGCGCCGCCTATGCCGATGCGGTTGAGCCTGCTGATACTGTTGTTGCCTGCGCCGCCTATGCCGCAGACGACTATCTTAAGATGGTCGGCCTCGTCGAACTCGTCGTAGAGGCGCCGCTCCAGTGTACCGTGCTGTATGGCCGCGTTGACTATCGAATCCATTGTCCCACCACTTCTAGAATCAGCCAACACCCGCAGCCAACCTCACTTAAGTATTGTTTAAACGCCTATTTAAACGCCCAGGTAGCCCGCAGGCAACCGCCCTGTTTTATATACTATGGCTCCCCCATAATTCAGTGGTGGACTAGGCCGGGCTGTTAGGCGTAGCCTGTAACCCTCAATCGTCTATGGGGGGGCTGAAGCCGGGAGGCGGGTCCGGAGCCGGCGTCGGGGTCCGACCCGGAACCGTGAGTCCTCGTCTCACTGGACCGTTCACCTCAGGAACCTGGTCAGGCCCGGAAGGGAGCAGCCATAACTCTGGTGCAACGGTGCTTGTGAGGCCGCGGGGACGAGAACCGGGTGGGAGCAACCCCTACGCGGGTTCTGGACTCCACTCCCGGCCGTCCGCCAAAACTGCAGCGCCCGGTTTACGTGCGCAGCGGATGTGGCCGAACGCAGCTCGAACACACACCCGACGAAACGTCGGCTGTGTGTGGCGTCTGCGACCCCACTGCACTATACCGAATATCATCCGCCAAAACCGAGTAAGATGGAGTTTTTCCTCACGGACATAGGGTTCATGATTGGGGTGGCGACAGTGCTGGCCCACGTCAGCAGATTGATGAAGCAGCCGCACATACCCGCCTACATACTCGCCGGCATACTGATTGGGCCGTCGGGTCTGGAGCTGATAACCAACCCGGACGTGATAACCACCTTCTCCGAACTAGGCATAGTGTTCCTGCTGTTTATCGTGGGGTTGGAGCTGGACTTGACGAAGGTCAAGGACGTCGGAGTGAAGGCTGCTGTGGTGGCTTTGGCGGCTGCGGCTGCGGTGTTCACCGTCGCCTTGTTGTCCGCCCACTACCTCGGATTCACAGACACCGAATCACTTTATATCGGGTTGGCTTTGACGTTCTCCAGCACCATGGTTGTGGTGAGGCTGCTGTCGGACGAGGGCGCACTGGACTCCGTCCACGGCCAGCTCACGTTGGGTGTGCTGATGGTGCAGGACATACTCGTGGTCGTGGCGTTGGGGTTGACTGCGTCCATCGGCCGATTCTCAGTGGAGGGCGTCGTCAACAGCCTGGGGGTTGCGGTGGCGGCGTTCGCGGTGGCAGCGGTTGCGAGCAGGGAGATAATAAACCGCCTCTACCCCGCACAGCATACGGACGAACTGATGCTCCTGACGTCGCTTTCGTTTCTGTTCCTGTTCCTGGGCATAAGCGAGGCCGTGGGATTCAGCCCCTCCATCGGCGCCTTCATCGCGGGTATTGCCACATCCACCTGCCCCTGCCACTACGGAGTCATGCAGAAGGTGAGGGGGCTGCGGGATTTCTTCAGCATCCTATTCTTCGTCGCATTGGGGATGGGTGTGATGCTGAGCGGCCTCTTGGAGGTGGTGGTTCCGTTCGCTGCCTTCCTAATCGTCGCGATGGTGTTCAAGCCAGCGGTGATAGCGTTGGCGTCTAGGATGGTGGGTTTCACCCGCGAGGTGTCGTTCAGGTCGGGTCTGTCGCTGCTGCAGGTGAGCGAATTCAGCCTGGTGATAATCATGCAGGGGCTGGTCTTAGGGCACATCGGCGACACCGTGTTCTCAATAGTTACCGCCCTCGCCCTGGTGACCATCGCAGCCACCTCCTATGTTTTGAGATATGACCGGCGGATATGGCTGATGATAAACAGGGGTGCGGATTAACCCAGTATTATCTTGGACAGTATCTCCAGCACGATGACGGCTGCGACGACTCCGACGATGAACTTGGGGTCTATCTTGGGGCCGCCCTCGTCCACGTCGAAGTAGCGTATGAGGCCTGCGCCGCCCATCGGCCCCTCCGTCTTGCGTCTCTTCAAAGAAGGCATCTTCCAGAGAAGATATAGGGTGGGCGGGTATAAAAGAGGGTTTAATCCCGCAGCTGCCGGCTGATTTCCTTGCTGCGTTCCACCCGGGGCTGGTCGAATGGGTTCACGTTCCTCAGCAGGGCGGGGTAGACTCCGAATGCGTAGTGGCAGAACGCCATCAACGAGCCGGCGGCCTCCGCGGAGGGTTTTTCAACGCGGACTGTGAAGTTCGGTATCCCCTCTTCCACGGCCGTGTCACGCGTCCCCTGGTACTCGTACTCCAACACCTTATGGAGGGGGGTTCCGTCTGCTGCCTTCAGGCCGGCGTGTTCACAGCCTATTGTGAAGAACACGGCGGCCATGTTCCGTTTTCCTCCGAACAACCGCTGGTTGGTGTGGTGCTGGCTTTCTGGAGCCGCCGCAGTCAATATAACCTGGCCGCGCCCGAGTTTGCCGCTGCTCTCATGCAGCAGCTGGGTGATGAGGTGGGCGAAGCCGTCGAACCGGTGGCTGTACATCGGCGCAAAAATGATTTCGTAGCCCGACTGTTCGAGTTGGTAGAGTGAGGCCGCCAGCCAGAGGGCCTGGTTTCTTTCGACGGTGACGTCCGCCAACACCTGCAGGTACATTTCCTGTGCACCCTGGTCGAACGCCTTCATTTCCTCCGCACTCATCCCCAGCAAAGCCAGAGGCAGTGTTGCCACCGGCGTTCGTCCGGTGTATCTGCCGCCGATGGGCGGATGGTCTACGATGACGTCGTCGGCTTTGCCGCCGACCGCTTTTTTCACCAGCTCATAAAGTGGGCGGCCGTCCTCCTTCGTTGTAACGGCGGCGAGGGAGTAGTCTGTGAACTGGGTGAGCGCATCCAGCACGCCCTGCGTCTTCCCGGACTTGCTGACAGCCACCACAACAGTGGAGGAGGGATCACATATGCCCTTCACAGCCGTTATCTGGTCGGGGTCCATGCTGTCTACGATATGGAGTCGGGGCCCATCACCGTACTTCAGGAGCATGTCGTATACTGCTTCGGAGCTGCTTATGGAGCCGCCGTTCCCTATAAGGATTACGTCCGTTGGGTCGACGCCGTAGGCATTCCTTATCTTCTCTGCCGCGGCTGAAACTTCGCCGGGTTTCGCCTCGTAGGCGTGGAACCGGGGTACGCCGCCGACCAGGTGGTTGGATATGGGGTCTCTTTTGTCTTCAGGCAACGCTTTGTCGCTGTCGAACAGGTAGTCGGGTTTCAGTTGTGCAGGTATCTTCTGCAGTTCTTTCAGGTCGTCTGGGGAGGCGCCCCCGTATTCGAAATCCACATCCACCAATACCATTTTAACAATTATTTTGAATTTTGTTTAAATTATTTATAATTTTTTATAGATTATTGTTAATATGTTTTTGCTGCGCGTATTTTCCTGCCTTTTTTGCCGCAGACGATGCAATTGGCCTCCTCGTCCAACACCGTCAGCATGGTTCCGGCTTCGTCTATGGGCTTCGCGCAGCCGTCGCTTTCGCACCAGCCGACCGTGACTATGCCCTCCCCGACCTTGTCGCGGAACTCCACCAGCGTGTCCGCCGTGTGCATACGGGCGTCGAATTTTTCCTTCGCCTTCTTCCGCATGTTCTCCTCTATGCTGGCGAATATTTTCACAACATCCAGTTTATCCGCCTTCACGTCCTGTTTGTCGCCGGTGTCACGGCGGACGACAACCACCTTACCCTCCTTAACGTCGCGGGGCCCTATTTCGATGCGCAGCGGCACGCCCTGTCGCTCCCACCTGAAGTATTTGGAGCCGGGGCGTTCGTCGCCGTCGTCCACCTTCACCCGCACGTTGGAGGCCTTCAGCCCGGATTCAATGTCTTCGACGGCCTTCGTCACCGCCTCGCGGTCCGCATCCTTGAACACTATGGGGATTATCACAGCCTGCACCGGCGCCAGACGCGGAGGCAGCACCATGCCTTTGTCGTCGCCGTGGACTGAAACCACGGCCGAGAGGAGGCGGCCGAAGCCCGGCCCATACGACGTCTGCCACACGTAATGCTTGTTTCCTCCTTCGTCGTCGTACTGTATGTTGAAGACCTTGCTGAAGTGCTGGCCGAGGTTGTGTATCGTCGCCAACTGCAGTGTCCTGCCGTCCGGCATCAATGTTTCAAAAGCTATGGTGTATTCTGCGCCGGGGAACTTGTCCCACTCAGGCCGCCGGTTGATTTGAACCGGGATGCAGCAGAGCCCCGTTATCAGGTCGGTGTAGATTCTCTTAATCGCCTCTATGTTCTCCAGCGCCCCCTCCCGCGTCGCGAATGCGGTGTGGCCTTCGTTCCACAGTATCTCACGGCTCCGTATGAGTGGGCGGGTCTGCTTGGTCTCATAACGGTACACGCAGACGGTCTGATGAACCTTTATCGGCAGGTCGGTGTGGGTTCTCACCCACACCGAGAACATGGGGTACATGCAGGTTTCGCTTGTCGGCCGCAACGCCATCCTACGGTCCAGCTCGTTCTTCCCTGCGTGCGTCACCCAGTATACCTGCTCCTCAAACCCGGCTATATGCTCTTTCTCCTGCTCCAGCAGCGTATCCGGTATGAGTATGGGGAACAGGGTCGGCTCGTGGCCGTCCGCTTCAAGAAGGGCTTCGAGGAAACGGCTCATCTCACGTATCATGTACATGCCGTTGCCGCGGTACACCAGCATGCCCTTGACGTCGTATCGGTCGTCCACGAGACCGTTCTCCAACAGCATCCGCCGGTACCATTCGCCAAAGTCCTCCATCGTTTGAATATATGAAAACAGGCGGTAAAAAATCAGGTCTTCAGCTGTGGCAGCACGACTTTGGCGAAGTTCAACGACACCACCAATACGATTGGCCCTATGAACAGGCCGGCTAGGCCGAATGCTATGGGCCCGAGGAGGTAGGCCATCATCATCAGGCCGGGGTGGATGCGTTTGCCGGTAACCCGGGGTTTGAACAGGAGGTTGGGGCCCCAGTCGACGAGCACGGCTGTGGAGGCTGTGAAGGCGAGGATGAACCATCCGTCGGTGAACAGGACGTCGCTGTAGTATGCGTAGGCTAGGAACGCCAGGGTGGCTGGCACCCAGAAGAATGCGACGCCGACGGCGGGTATCAGGCTGGTGACGCCGCACACCATGCCAAGAAGTACGGGGTAGGGTATCTTCAGCGACGGGGGGGCGACGAACACGTTCAACAGCGTGTACAGGAGGGCGCCCATGATGGCTATGAATATCGCCGTCAATATGCTGCCGAAGAAGACGCCGTGGAGGTCGCGGTCGACCTCGTCGAAGAACTTCCTGGTCAAATCGCATTTGCTCGGACACAGGTTCGACTGCATCCAATCCCTAAGATGCGAGCCGTCCATCAGCAGATACAATGCGATGGTAAACATCAGCATCACCCTGAATATGACGCCCATGGCGCTTAATATCAGGCCCTGGGTGAGGTTCAGGGACTCCTGGATGCTCTGGTCCTCGGTTATCATCTGTATGATGTCTGACGGCCGGAGCTCCGCCAACACGGCAAAATACTCGGCTATCATGTTGTTTATGGTTACCGCGTAGGGGACGTCCATGGTGTTCAACGCATTCAACAATTCGACAGAGGCCACGCCGAGGCCGTAGATGAATATTACCGTCACCGGCAGCAGCAGCAGGAACAGTGTTATGAACGCGCTCGCTGGATGGGACTTGATTTTCTTCTGGAGGCGGCGGTAGACCGGCCGGCCCACATAGTATACGAAGACGCTGTACACTACGACGTCGATGAAGGGAGACACCATCAAATACAGTAGGTAGACTGCTAGAAGACCCAAGGCAATCCAGAACAGGTTCCTCCGCATCATCCTTAGATATTAGTACAGGGTATTAAAGGTTTATTCGTAGCGGAGGGCTTCCACGGGCTGCAGCCTGCTGGCCTGTCGCGCAGGCAGAACCCCTGAGACGGCGCCGACTATGAAGCTGAACGCCAGCGCCCCCACGATAATCATGGGGTCCGTGCTCGCCTGCAGCAGCTCCTCGTTAAGTACCATGGTGGAATAGTATTCCACGGACTTGCTCATAGCCAGTCCTATGGCGGCGCCGACGGCGCCGCCGACGAGGCCGAGGACGCCAGACTCTATGAGGAACATCAGCAGTATGTCCTTGTTTTTCGCGCCGACCGCCTTCATCACCCCTATCTCCTGCGTCCTCTCCAACACGCTCGTGTACATGGTGTTCATGATGCCGATTCCGCCGACCATCAGGGAGATGAATGCTATGCCCACCAAGACGGCCTGGACGGCAGACAGTATGGAGCCGTAGGTTTCCATCAGCTGCTCCGACGTCTGCACGTTGAAGTCCTCCTCCCCCTCCTTCTGGTTGCGGTCGCGGCGCATCCTCTCCTTAATGTCTTCGGCGACCTCCGACGGGGGGAAGCCCTCCTTCGGCTTCAAGATTAGTATGTCGTAGCCTTCTTCGTTGTAGAGTTCCTGCGCGGTCTCCAGCGGAATCCATACGCTGCTGTCGTCCTGGGCGTTGCCTATTTTGGTGAGGGTGCCCATGACGCGGAACTCCTCGTCCTCCACCATCATCTTGTCCCCGACCGTGACTGGGTGGCCGAACACGTCGCCCTCGGCCATCAAATACCCGGCTATGATCTTGTATTTGTCGCCTGGCTGCGGCCTCCGGCCCCCCCTTATGTCTATCCCCTGCATGTCCTCTATTATCTTGTATCTGTCGTCGACTGGGATGCCGCTAACCCACGTGTAGATGACCTCGCCCCTGTAAGTGACCTTCGACAGGCGGGTTATCCACGGAGACACCGTGTCGACTCCTCGTACGCCGGCTATTAGGTCTTCATCGTGTTCCGTAAGCAGGGTGCTGCCGAAGCTGGTCCCGAACTGGGAGCCCGGCATAACCATTATGATGTCGGTGCCCAGCATCTCGAACTGCTTGTTGAACGCGTCCTGCAGCCCCTGACCCAGGGAAATCAGGGATACGACCGCCGCTATGCCCACGAATATGCCCAGCATGGTCAGCCAGCTGCGGACTCCCTTCTTGGTGATGTTCCTGAACGCCAGGAGGAAGTAGTCGGAAATCATTTTAACGGTACCGTATCGCCTCCACCGGCCGCATCTTCGCGGCCTTCAATGACGGGGTCAGCCCGGACATGCAGCCGACTACGAAGCTGAACGCCAGAGCCCCGAATATTAGCATCGGGTCCGCGGACGCCTTCAATAATTCAATCTCGAAGTATGTTTCCGCCACATACGAGGTTCCGAAGCTGAGGGCGAGGCCGATGATGACGCCTATTATGCCGCCGGCGGTTCCGAGCAGCCCAGCCTCCACCAGGAACAATGCGAGTATGTCGTTGTTGCGGGCTCCAACAGCCTTCATGATTCCAATCTGCCTCGTCCGTTCGAGAACGCTGGTGTACATTGTCGTCATAATCCCCAGGCCGCCGACTATCAATGAAATCGCGGCTATGCCGGTGAGGAATGCCTGCACAATCCCGATTATGGTGCTGAAGCTTTCAATAAGCTGCTCTGACGTCTGCACGTTAAAGTCCTCCTCCCCCTCCTTGAGACCGTGGTCGCGCCGCAGCTTACGTTCGATGTTCTCAGCCACCCCCGTCACGTTATAGCCTTCCTGCACGTTAACGGATATCATGGAGAGTTCGTCGCCCATGCCATACATCTCCCTGAGAATGTCCAGGGGCACGACCACTTTGTTGTCGTGGGCGGGGTTGCCGGCCTTCTTGGTGAACCCCACCACCTCGAAGTCTATGTCCTTTATCACCACGTTGGTGCCCCTAGTTATCTCCCTCCTGAAGCCGTCCTCCGCCAGCGGCCTCGCCACCTCCGCCTTGTAGGTGTCTGAGGGGCTGAGGTATCGGCCTTCATCAACTATCATGTAGTCGAGGGATTTCATGAACTCAACGTCCTCAGATGCGAAGGGGGCGCCAAAAACGAAAACAGACTTCGACTCCCCCTTGTATTCGACGTCCAGGGTCTTCCGCGCCAACCCTATGCCGGAGTCCACCCCCCGGACATCCAATACTATGTCGAGGTCTCGGTCGGTGAGTTTCGCGGAGGCGATGTCGGAGGCTGCGAAAGCAACAACTCCGCCGCCTCCGCCTCCGGGGGTGATGATTATCCGGTTTGCGCCGACCTTCTCGAATTCCGCGTTGACGTAGTTTTGGAGGCCCTGGCCGAGGGAGATTAAAGCCACAACCGCCGCTATGCCCACGAATATGCCCAGCATGGTCAGCCAGCTGCGGAGGCCGCGGTTGCTGAGACTCCTTAACGCGAAGTTCACGTAATCCGCTATCATCTCAGCTTCTCTTGAACACCTTCCGGTCTATGAAGCCCGTGATGAGGCCCACCAGCTTCCACAGCAGCCACAGCACCAAATAGGCTATTATCAGCAGGGGTATTACCGCCACCATGCCGATGAGGGACTGGATGCCGTTGGCACGCGGGTGCTTCATCAGGTATTCATCTTCTGCGAGGACGTTCAGGTCCAGGTTATGGTCTTCCTCGTGGACCTGGTTCCGGTTCTCCTCCGTGTACGACACCTTCACCTTCAGCGGAATCTTCCCGGACACGCCGTCGGCCACCTTTATGGTGAAGTCCTCTGTTTCGAAGTCGTCTGAGGCGAGGTTGCCTATGTAGACTTCGCTGTTCGAGGTTACGGTGTAGTCTCCCGTCTCCACCAGCTCCACGGACAGGAAGTTTGCGTCCACGAACCCCTTGTTTATGACGCTCACCGTCACCGTGCCTTCGACGCCGGCCATGAAGTCGTCGAAGCTGTCCAGGCTTGCGGAAATAACCGGCATTCCCTCCACCTTAACGCCCAGGTTCTTGGTGACCGTCTGGGTGGCGCCGGCGCGGTCGACGTATTTTATGTCCACGGGCATGGTATATGATTTCGGGTCCGCGGAGCTGTCGACGTTGAGGTCGTACACCAGCTCCTGGTGTGCGTCCCCGGGCATGTCTCCTATGTACGCCGTTGATGAGCGGAGCACAGTCAAAGGGAAGGTGGAGTTCAATGTCAGCGTAACCTGCCGGGCGGTGGCGCCGCCCACGTTACCAACGCGTACGGTGAAGTCCTGCGTCTCTCCTGCAGTCAGCTGGCTGTCGGAGTCCAGCGTGAACTTGGGGACGCCGTTCACCTTCACCTGTATGTCCTTGGACAATGCAACAGTCGTTTCGCCGGTGCCCTCCAAGTCGGTCTTCAGCAGCCGGAACTCTAGTGTGTAGTTTGTCGGTGGCGTGTCGTCAGACACGTGGACGTCGAACGGGACGCTCCACGACTCCCCCGTGAACAGGTGGCCGACGCGCCGCTGGTCCTGCTTCACAAGCAGATGTTCGGCTGCCGCCGCGTTCTTCGGCGTCAATGTGGCCACATAGGATGTGTCCTTGTTCTCGTACAGGGGGAGAGGCTCCTCATCCCTGGTGGGGGTCGCATAGAGTTCGCGTGTGGTGAGTCCCTCGTGGAATTTGACCACAACTTCCACGTCGTCTCCGGGTTCGACATACGACGGCTCCATGGACACCGAGTCGAACCGCGCCTGACCCAATGCGGGTGAGGCCATCAACAAAACCAACGCCAATACCGTTAAAAATTTCCTCATCTTATTTACCTCCTTCAACTACTTTTCCATCTCTTATCTTGATTTCCCTCTCCGCCTTCTTGGAAAGCTTGAGGTCGTGTGTTACCATTATGATGGTCTTGTTCTCCTCCCGGTGGAGTTTCTTCAGCAGGTCCAATACCTCCTCCCCGGTTTTGGTGTCGAGGTTGCCTGTGGGCTCGTCAGCCAGCACCACGTCCGGGTCGTTTGCCAGCGACCTGGCTATCGCAACCCTCTGCTGCTGGCCGCCCGACAGTTCCGTGGGTTTATGTTCCATACGGTCTCCGAGGCCGACCGCTTCCATCAGCATCTTACCCCTCTTCTCCCTGTCGTACACGGGCATGTCCTGGAACATCATCGGCAGCATCACGTTCTCCAACGCGGTTAGGTTGGGTATGAGGTTGAACTGCTGGAACACGAACCCTATCTTCTTCCCGCGTATCTGCGCCAAATCGGACTCCTCCATCTCCGCAATGTCCCTTCTCTCGAGGAATATGTGGCCTTTGGTTGGGACGTCCAGGCATCCGACCATGTTCATGGCCGTGCTCTTGCCGCTGCCGGACGGGCCTGTTATTGAGACGAACTCGCACGGGTACACCTTCAACGTCAACCCCCTCAACGCGGGGACTTCGACCTCACCCATCTTGTATATCTTCCACACGTCCTGTAGCTCAATAATCGCCTCCCCGTTGCATGTTGCCTCCTTATTCTTCATAGTCGCTCCTCTGAGCATCCTCTATGCTCTTCCGAAGTTCGGCCAGGAGTTCCTCCACCTTCTGCAGGTCATCGTACGCCTGCTTCATGTAGCCGCGGACTTTCACAGACTCCGGGTCGTCTTCGCCCTGGAGTTTCTCCTCCGACTCCTTGAACAGTCCCTTGACCGCATGCATTTGGCCGTATGCCTGCTGGAATTTCTTCTTCTGGACCAGCAGGAAGTCGTGCTGGCACTCGTAGTATATTTTTTTGCTCCCAGGCTTTTTGAACCGTCTGATGTCCGTCATCCGCTCCAGTATCTCCATCACGTTGCTTACTGTTGAGACGCTGTATCCGGTTTCATCCGATATCTCCTTCAACCCCAGGGGTTCGGTGGACAGGAATATGGTGAAGTACACTCTCGATACGGTGGGGTTGATGCCCCAGCTGCTGAATATCTTGGCGTACCGGTCCATGAAGTCCTGCTTCAGTTCACCCAACTTATCCGACATTTTCAGTATTCACAGAATATTTAATATTTACTATTTATTGTGAAAGAACCTTTATAAAGCCCCCTATTACCCACTATCTTTAAAATCATTTTTCCATCATTATGAACGCCCCCGTTATTTGGTCGGCTCCACCGGAGCATTGCACATCAGACAGATTATTCTAATTCACATATTTTTAAAGGCTGACATGCATATGTAAATACTTTGTGGTTGCGCTGGATCTTAGTAGGGTTAAGATGAGGGAACGGTTCATGCGCAGGCTGCAACGATGCACATACTGCAACAGCAGGGACATAGACGTGCACCTGCCGGACGACCTGGGCATAGTAAGGTGCATCTGCAACTCATGCGGGAACAAATGGGGACAGTAGAAGACAAACAGGAGATTCTCAGAGAATTCTTGGAATCCATCGACTGCCCCGCCATAGTCGAAGGCCGGAAGGACGCCGAAGCACTCCAACGCCACGGCGTTGAGGACGTAATTATACTGAATAAAGGGCAGAGCCTATTGGAAACCGTTGAGGTACTGCAGGACTGTGACGAAGTCATTATTTTAACGGACATGGACCAGCAGGGCAAGATGCTGAGGAAGAAACTTATACGGCTGTTCAACCTCTACGGCATACAGGAAAAGAAACGCCCGAGGGAACTGTTCGCTCAATTAAGACTCAGCCACGTCGAAGGCCTTTAATCAGCTCCTGAATCTTTTTAGGGTCTGCGCGGCCGCCGGCCTCAGCCATCACCCGCCCCATCAGCTGTACCGGATTCATGTCCTTGCTTGCGGACACGACGTCTTCGACCATCTTCTTCAGCTCCTTATCCGACAGTGTAGTGAGGTTGTTTTCCTCGGCGACCTTCAGCACACCCTTGTCAGGGTCCTCAGCAACCTTCGCCAGCAGGTCAACGAGCACGTTCTTGGTCAGCCTGCCTTCAGACAGTAGGCGTATGATGCCGCGGAAGTGTTCTTCCGTCAACACAGACACGTCCACGCCGTACCGGGACGCAGCCTCCTTGGGATACGATGTGAGGGTTGTGGCTACGACGGTAGCCGGAACGTCATATTCCTCTGCAAGTTTCTCGAACAAATCAGCCTCCTCTGAACGGGACAGCTGGGATGCGAGCTCGCCGCTCAAACCCAATTCCGCATACCGTTTCGCCCGGTCGGAGCGGAGCTCCGGCAGGTCCGATTCGATTTCGGACAGGTGTTCGTCTGTGACCGGAACCAATGGTTCGTCGGTTTCAGGGTACATCCTGTTGCTGCCTGGCAGCGGCCGCATGTATTCCGTGTTGCCGTCTTCGAGGGCCCTGCGGGTCTCCTCCGGCACCCCCTCCAACGCGGTCCTGCAGCGGCCTAATACGGCGGATAACGCCTTCTCTGCTTGTTCCTTCGGCGCGGCGACGAGGGCGTATGAGTCTTTCCCCGATGCGGACAGCTTCTTCTTAACGGCCGCAACTTCTTCGGGGCTGACGCCGTAGGCCGGCAACTCGTCGCCGTGGAAGATTCCTTTGACGCCTGCGAGGGCGCGGGCGTACTGCGCCAGCTGCGGACCCAGCTTGTTCTTCAGCAACCCGTCGAGTCCGCGGAGTTTCACAGCCAACACGACTCCGTTGGACGACAGCGCCTTGTCTATCACCGACGACCTGGTTTTCTTGAACAGTTTTGTTACGTCAACGGGTTCTAGGTCGTAGTCTTCTTCTTTGACCCCGCGTTTTTCTATTTCTTCCTTGACCTGTATGAGCATCAGCTGCCGCATCACCTCGCCTTCCACCACCTTGGAGATTATCCTTAAATCCTGCACGCCTTTGACTTCGATGCGTTCCCCGCCTTCAATGGACACGTTGATGTCCTGGCGTATGGTGCCGAGGCCCCGCTTGACCCTGGTGGCGCGCATGATGGAGCCGATTTTTTCAGCGGCCTCCCTCGCATGCTGCGGGCTTCTGATGTCCGGTGACGTAGCAACCTCCACCAACGGTATGCCGAGGCGGTCGAGGCGGTAGGTTACTGTGCCATCTTCTTCGCTGATTATGCGGGCGGCGTCCTCCTCCAGGCAGACAGTGGGGATTCCGACATCGCCGTCGCCGGTCTCCAATACGCCGTCTTCCGCCACCAGCATGGTGCGCTGGAAGCCGCCGGTGTTGCTGCCGTCTATCACCGTCTTCCGCATCACCTGTATCTCGTCCACGGGACTGGCGTTCAGCAGCAACGCAATCTCCAACACGATGTCCAACGCTTCCTGGTTGACGGGGTGCGGCGGCTCCTCATCCAGTTCCACCAGGCAGTTGGTGCCGGCGTACGCCTCATACAAGAGTGTGCGGCCGCGGAGGAACTCGTGCAACGCCGCCGGGTCCACGTCACCCAGCTCGCCTGCGACGGCGCGCATCCTCCGCTCCACGGTAACGTCCGGCCGCTCATCCCGTATGACAGACGGGCATGGGCAGAACAGCTTGTGGGTGTCCAACTGCTGGTGGATTTCGATGCCGCACTTGAACCCCAGCTTGTTGTAATCCATATCCATCTTATTTTATAGTAAATGGTTTTTCTTTTTCGCCGGCGTTTTTCTTTTTCCCAAAAAGAAAAAGGCCGCCGCACTTGAACCCCGGCTTTTGATGATCTAGTTTCATCTTTGTGTATTACACGTTATGTATTTAATTCGTGCAGGTTGATTAATATTCTGTTATGGAGTTGGATGCTTTGAGGGGTGGGTGGCACCGGCATCTCCGGCACTTCCGTCGGCTGCGGCGGGCGTTGGAGGGCGGGCAGGACCCTAAGGTGTTTGCGTTGAGCTGCAGCGATTCTAGGGTGAGCGTCCACGAGATATTCGATCTGCGGGAGCCGGGGACGATTTTCGAGGCGAAGAACGTCGGCGGACTGTTCAGCGACGACGCGAAGGCGGCGCTGGTGTACGCGCTGAACCATTTGAATCCGGACTTCATTGTTGTGTTGCATCATACCAGGTGCGGCGGCTACCATTCCCTCGGCGACGACAATACCGAATCCCAGATACGGAAGCACATGGTGGACTACGGCGGGTTCCACGCCCGCGTCCGCGCCACAGCCTACGTGGAGGGGCTGAGGGTGAAGCTGCTGGACGAGGATTTCGAGCAGCTGGTGATAGAGGAGGGGTGCAGGCTGCAGGCGGAGGCTATACGGGGGTTCCTGAAACTGGATTATCCGAGACAGTATAAGCGGGTTAGAGAGGGCGGGGTGAAGGTGCTGCCGCTCCTGTACGACATCGTATCCGGGAGTGTGTACAGGGTGCCCGACGCGTTGGAGGGCAGCGAAGACATGATACGCGAAGAATTCTAATATATTATCAACTATTCTATTTTTTTATTGAGGTGGTTGGTTATGTTGTCTGACCGTGAAGTAGCGAGGATTGTTATGATGCGCGGCCTCGGATACACGCAGTCCGACATAGCAGCGGAACTTGACATAACGCAGGGGGCGGTGTCCTACAACCTCAAGCAGCTTAAGAGAAGGGTTGGCGAGGAGGGATTGGAGCCGGCGTTCATGAAGGTGCTGGCGGCGGGCGTAGGAATCGACCGGATGAAGTCCATGGGGCTGATATGAACACGGAGACGAAGGTTTGGCTGAAGAAGACGTTCAAACAGTATTATTGGAGGCATCGGCCTGAGCCGCCGTCTGAAATACACCTGCGGGAGTTCGGCGTAGGCACCTTGGACGACAAAATCAAGTTCCGGCACAAGAGCTTCCAGACCGGGAAGCGGCTGCACCAGTACCTGCGGACGGAGGCGCCGTACTTCATCTCCTACTCTTCAGCGTACTATGAGTTCCCGGAGAACCAGCCCATGCAGAGGAAGAACTGGCTCGGAGCAGACCTGGTATTCGACCTGGACAAACCCATGGAGTATTTGAACCGCGTGAGACTGGAGGAGGTGAAGGAGGAGGCGTTCGGCATACTCGACTTCCTCGAAAACGACTTCGGCTTCACCGAAAAAGAGATGCGGGTGAACTTCTCGGGCAGCAAAGGCTACCACATCCACGTCACCGGCGACGAAGTCCGCAGCCTCAACGGCGAAGCCCGGCGGGAGATAGTGGATTACATTACGGGGACGGGGTTGGACATCGAATACTTCATCAGCGAATCCGACGGCATGGAGGGCATAACCTTCGAACGCGGAAAGGCCAGGGCCCGGGCGGGTGGCAGGGTGGGGCCGACAGCGGACAGCAGGGGATGGGCTAAACGCATATACGACGTCACCGAGGGCTTGATTAAGTCGCCTGCGGAGGAGCTGGTGAAAATGGATGGGGTGGGGAAGAAGACGGCGGAGAAGATTGTGTCCAACCGCAACAGGAACCTGAGGCTCCTGAGGGACGGGAAATGGGATGCGCTGTGGGATCTGTTCCGCGGCAACATCCAGCGGCAGATATACTCGAAGGCTGCCGCGATAAAGGATGCGGACAAACAAGTCACATTGGACACGTCACGGCTCATTCGGCTGCCGGATACGATACACGGCGGCAGCGGACTGCTGGCGAAAAAAACCAATAAGTTGGAGTCGTTCGACCCCCTCGTCGACGCGGTGGCCTTCGGAGACGAGGAAGTTAAGGTGAATGTTGCAGAGGATGTTGGAGTGTTCCAGCTTATGGAGAACGACTACGGCCCGTATAATGCGGGTGACGTGGTGAAGCTGCCGGAGTACGCTGCAGTGTATGTGATGCTCAAGGGCAGGGCAGAGGTTTGAGCTACTTCTCAACCAGGTTCCGGTCGACAAGTTCCTTGGCGGCCTTCCTACTCTCATCCACCGCCTCCGCAGTCTTGCCCCAGTCCACCAGCTCCCTGAAGCCTTCGCGTATGTCCACCTTCGGCTCGTAGCCGAGCTTCCTTATCCTGGAGATGTCGGCGTAGCAGTGTCTTATGTCGCCGACGCGGTACTTGTTCTGTATCTCCGGCTCAATGTCTTTGCCGTAGAGTTCAGCCAACAATTCCGCAATCTGCAGGACGGTGGTTGGTTTACCCGACCCGACGTTGAATACGCCGTAGTCCGCCTTCGACGACTTCATAACCAGCAGGTTCGCCTGAACGATGTCTTTGATTGAGAGGAAGTCCCTGCTCTGCAATCCGTCCTCGTATATTATCGGCGGGTTGTCGTTTTTTATGTTACTGCTGAATATCGCAGCCACCCCCGTGTAGGGATTGCTCAGTGACTGCCGGGGGCCGTAGACGTTGAAGTAACGCAGTGCCACGGCGGGTATGCCGTAGCTGGAGCCCGTGATAATGCACAGCTCCTCCTGGTCCCGCTTCGACAGCGCATATATTGAGGTCGGCCGCAGCGGCTTGTCCTCGTTGGTGGGAACCGGTTTCATCGGCTCCCCGCATATGGGACACTTCATCCTCCACCCATGGGATTTCAGCTGCTCCATGGGCCGCAGCGGCGGATGCATTAGGCCGTGTGAGTCGCATTCATAGGTTCCTTCGCCGTAGATGCTCATCGACGACGCAACAATTAATTTCTTCAGAGAGTGCTCTTCGTTCACCAATAAATCCATCAATGTGGCGGTGGCTTTGGTGTTCTTGTCCACGTAGTCCTCTATCAGGTACATGCTCTGGCCGACGCCCACCGCGGCCGCCTCGTGGAACAACACTTCAACGCCGTCCAGCGCCTTCCGCAAATCTTCTCTGCTGCGGACGTCCCCGCGAATGAACTCAGCCTCCCCGTTCAGGTAGTCGGGGACTTCCCCCTTGTGGACCTGCTCCTCCAGGTTGTCGAGTATGACGACCTCATGCCCTTCTTCCACCAGGGCGTCGACGATGTGGGAGCCTATGAACCCCGCTCCGCCCGTTACAAGAACCTTCATTTCGTTGACAATGGAATTAACAGATTAAATATGAAGGGTCAAATAACTTCACACATGAAAGTATGGGTGTTGGGCGGGGGCCTGGCGGGTTTGAGCGCCGCCCACCAGCTGACCGGGGACGGCGTCCCCGTGACCGTGTTAGAGAAAGAGGCGCGGGTGGGGGGTCTGGCCAGAAGCTACGAGTCCGGCGGATTCACCCACGACCTGGGGCCGCACCGCTTCCACACCCAGGACCCGGAGCTTCTGGAGCACGTGAGAGAACTGCTGGGGGGCAGGCTCGAGGAGAGGACGAGGAGGTCGCGGATACAGTTGGAGGGCAGGTTCTTCGACTACCCGCTGCGGGTGAAAAACGCCTTCCTGAAGATGCCGCCTCTGACCACCGCAAAAATAGTGGTGGACTACCTGACTGCGAAGGCAGGCGGCATAATACATCCGAGCAGGGACCGGAACTTCGAGGAGTGGGTGGTGAGCCGCTTCGGCCGGAAAATGTACGAGATATACTTTAAAGTCTACACGGAGAAGATGTGGGGCCTGCCGTGCACGGAGTTGAGCGCCGACTGGGCCGCGCAGAGGATTACGCTGCTGAGCCTGTGGGACACGCTGGTGAAGACCGTGTTCCGGCGGGAGAACGTACCCCGAACTTACGTGAGCAGATTCTATTATCCGCGCACCGGCGGCATCGGGGCCATTGGAGAGGCATATGCTGAAAGGATAGTGGAGGGGGGTGGTGAGATACGGTTGAACACCAAGGTGGATGATGTCGGCGTGGAAGACGGACGGGTTACTTACGTCGGGTTGAATGGGGGGCGGGTGGAGGTCGGCGAAGAGGATGTCGTGTTCTCCACCATCCCGTTGACGGACTTCGTCAGGGCGGTGAAGCCGAAGCCGCCTGAAGGTGTCGTGGAGGCTGCCGAGAAACTCAGGTTCAGGTCCATAAACCTGATTAACATGCGGTTCGACAGGGACCGGGTGAGCCTGGACAACTGGATATACCTGCCTGAACCCAGGTTCATCGCGAACCGGCTGAGCGAGTCCAAGAACTTCAGCGAAGCCAATGCGCCGGAGGGCAAGACCATTGTGGCCGCGGAACTGACCTGCCGACGCGGCGATGAAGTATGGAACGCCGGGGGGGAGCTCGGCGGCAGTGTCGTGGAGGAGATGGCGTCCATGGGGCTGGTGGATGAGGGGGAGTACATGGGGTGCGAGGCGCACGGGATGGAGTACGCGTACCCCGTATACGACATAGGGTACAGGGAAAACCTGAAGACAATATTGGACTACCTGAACTCCATGGTGAACCTGCGGGTGTTCGGACGCAACGGACTGTTCCGCTACAACAACATGGACCACAGCATCAGCATGGGGTTGACGGCCGCGAAAAGCCTTACGGACGATTCAACGGACTACATGCGGGTTGCGACGGAACAGGAGTGGTTCGGGTGAACTTTTATAGATGTGGTGCGATTTGAAGACTACATGAGCAAAGAAAAGAGGGTGCCGGGGCACCTGGGCGTGATACCGGACGGCAACCGCAGGTGGGCCAGGAAAAACGGAGTCGACGTCGGAAAAGCCTACGGGAAGGCGGTTGAGAGGGCGGTTGAGATACTGACGTACAGCATGGAATGCGGCGTCAATGAAGTCACCGCCTACGGATTCCTCCCCTACAGCAGGGAGCGAGAACCGCATGAGGTTGAATCCTATTCGAAGTCGATAGTCAACCTGGTGGACCGGCTGAACGACATAGACGGGCTTTCCCTCAACATTGTGGGTAAACGAGACTCCGAGATTTTCCCCAAGAAACTGAGGAAATACGTGAACAGAAGGCACAGCAAAAACGCGTCAATGCGGCTGAACCTGCTGGTGAACTACGACTACAAGTGGGACCTCGGCAGGGTGGGGCTGAGGCACAGGATGCACTCCTACAGGATACCTGAGATAGACCTGATTGTGCGGTGGGGCGGCCGGAGCAGGTTGAGCGGGTTCCTGCCGTACCAGAGCGCCTACGCCTACTTGCACGTCTTTGAGCGGCTGTGGCCGGACGCCGTGAAAGAGGACTTGGACGACTCCTTCAGATGGTATGTGGAACAGGCTAAGGGCTAGGCTTCCTCCTAGCTTTGTGGCCGCATACGCCGCATACGCCAGACCCGTCCATGGATTTCCCGCAGCCGCCGCACACCCACCGCCACCTGATGTGTTTTTTTATGCCGTCTGCCGATGTTGCGACCACCTCCAGGCCGAGTTCGGCGGCAGTGTTCTGTATGGCGTAGTCGTCGGATACGACGGCGGCGGCGTGTTCCAGGGCCAACGCCAGCAACTGCAGGTCCGCGTCGCTCAATGATTCGACGTCTCCTGTGGCGGAAGCCGCCTCCCGCGCCTTCTCCAGCGCCTCGGGAGCCGGTTCAGCCACTTTTATGTCGCCGTTCCGTATTCCATCCTCCAATGCGGCCCGGGCGGTTCCGTCCAAGACTTCCGCATACGCCGCCTGCGGAATCAGGTAGTTTCCGCGGGAAAAATCCATGGTGCTGCGGAGTATCGCGGACGCGTCCAAGACCTGCACTTCCATAGTATATTATTAATTTATATGTTTGCACATATTTTAGACATCAGAGGTTAAGTTATTTAAAATGCACGTGGGCGTGATTCCGGACGGGAACCGCAGGTTCATGCTGAAGAAACACATAAGGAACCTGCTGAGCTCGTACAACATGGGCATAAACAAGTTCTACGACTTCCTGCAGTGGAGCTACGACCTCGGAGTCGACGAGGTAACACTGTATGCACTGTCTCTGGAGAACCTCGGCAACCGCGACAGCAGGGAGATAAACACCCTCTTCAAGGCCTTCAACAAAAACGCGAAGAAGGGGTTGAAGGACAAGAACCTCCGGGAAAAACAGGTGCGGGTCAACGTCTGCGGAGACATTGACTCACTGATAAGGCAGAGCCCCAACCAGAAGCTGGCGTCTGATATGGTGTCGAACCTGTCCAAGCTGGAGGAGGCCACCAGAGACTACAAGAACTTCACGTTGAACCTGGCCATCGGATACGGCGGCCGACAGGAGGTCTTGAACGCCATAAAAAACATGGTTGAGCATGGAGTGGAGGTTACGGAAGACAACCTCCGGGCCAACCTGTGGGTGAAAAGCGACCCCGACATCATCATACGAACTTCCGAGGAACGGCTCAGCAACTTCCTCCTGTGGCAGTCGGCCTACAGCGAAATATACTTCGTACACAAGCTGTGGCCTGAGTTCGAGAAGGAGGACCTGGCCAGGATACTGGACGACTTCAGCGGCACGGAGCGGAGATACGGCAGGTGAGTGATGGCTTCTAAGAGGAGGAAAAAGAAGAAGGAGGTTTCCGTCAGCCTCCCCGTCGACGGCCTCGGGAAAGTCGGCGAACACCTTGACAGGCCCCTGTTCCTTGCGCCGCTGGCCGCACTGGTTCTGGCGTCCGTTAAACCGTTGAGTGGGGGGTTCCTGCGAGACAGCACACCATTGATGATGGCGGCGCTGTTCCTGTGGACCGCCGCCACTATTCTGAGAGACAAGAGGCTGAAGAAGGACTACTGGAGCATCGGCATACCCGTCCTGCTTTTTTTAACGGCGCTGTTTTCACACTACAGCAACACCATAGGGTTCCCGTTGAACGAGGACTACACGTACTTCAGCGCGGTGGCGGCGGTGTTCGCTTTAGGGTACTCGCTCTCCTACCATGGGGTAGTGAAGGCTGAGGTGGCCGGCGTGGCGGCGCTGTTCCTGTCGGGGATGATAACCCACATGGCGCCTGCGAAAACAGATTATTTGGCCGCGCTCGACCCCTACTGGCATTACAAGTGGATGCGGGGCATATACGACGGCGGATACCCGCCTGAATTCGACCCGCTGGTTTATCCCCTGCTAGGAGGGCTGGCCCACAGCAACGACCCGTCTGCAATGGGCGGGCGTGCGGGCATGTACGGCTTAGACCAGTCGTCGACGAGGATGATGACGCCCGTCCTTTACTCGTCGCTGGCCCTGGCGCTGGAGCCGTTCGGAATCAGCCTGCACGACGTGGCGATGCTGCTGCCCGGCGCCATATCGGCGTTCACGGTGGTGATTATGTACCTGCTGGTGAAGGAGATGTTCACGGACATGCGGCCGTACAACAAGGTGGCGGCGTTCATGGCCGCGTTCATGCTGATACTCAGCCCAGCCTTCGCGATGAAGGCTGTGGCGACGAACAGCGAAGACGACGCCCTGGGAATGTTCCTGCTCGTCAGCACCCTCTACCTGTTCTTCGCGGGATACCACCGCCGCAGCTTCAAATACGCTGCCTACTCGGGCGTGGCGTTCCTCATGCTCAATGTGGCGTGGGGGGGAGCCCAGTACGCGTTCCTCACCCTGGGCGCCTTCGGGACCGCGTACGCGTTCGTCAACTTCCTGCACAAACGCAACGCCGTGGAGGCGCTACCGTACATACTGATTCCCGTTTTTATTGCGCAGTTGGGCGGCGGCCTCATACTCCATGAGAGGGGCGGGCTGCCGGCGCTCCCGGACATGACGCCCAACGCCGTATACCCGATAATAGCGGCTGTGGGCGCGTCCATCGTACTGGAGTTATTGAGGGTGCGCATGTACGGGGAGGACACGGTATCAGGGGATTCGGTGGAGAGCAGGACGGTGAACCTGATGGGTAAGAACATAATGGTTTTGGGTGTGGTCGCCTTGGTGGCTGGGACAGTGGCGTTCACATTCTTCATCACCCCCTCCAGTATGATAGATTTCGTCATCAACGGGTTGATGTCCGCCAGAACCAGGAGCGTCGTGCACATGACCGTTTCGGAGCAGAACCCGCTTGCCGGGTCGTTCCAGGAGTTCCTGGCGCAGGGCTACAACCGCTACGGCATAGCATTACTGTACGGGCTGATGATGATTCCGGTGCTCGCGTACCTGGTGTACAGGAAGGGTAGCGTGGGGGCGCTGTTCCTGCTTACGTGGAGCCTGCCGATGCTGTGGGGGGCATACCATAAGAGCGCATGGATTTTCGCGTCCAGCACAGCCGTGACAGCATTGGGAGCCACCATAGGATTGTTCGCGGTGGTTAAAAGGGAGGATTTGGAGAGCCTGCGGGTGGTGGGCGCCATCATGGTGCTGTTCATACCCGTGTTCTACGTCCCCCTTCTTGGGGCTACGCAGTATAACAAGTTCGTGGGCTACCAGGTCATGCACATGGGCGCCACCAGCGACAGATACTACTGGGAGCCCGCACTCCAATGGCACGAGCAGAACACCGACCCGGGGGACGCGATACTGACGTGGTGGGACTACGGCCACTGGTTCACCAGCGTGAGCCAGCGGCCGGTGCTCATAGACAACCTGCAGGCCGACTACTATGAGATACAGGACGTCGCCCGCTTCTTCGTCAACAAGACCAGCGAGGAAGAGGCTTTCAAGATAGTTGAAGAGTATAACGAGGTTTACGAGAAACGGGGGATGGGGTTGAACTACGTGACCATAGACTGGACTATGGTGCCGAAGGGCAGCGCACTGCACTTCATAGCCACCGGCGTCATAGAGAACGTAACTCCAGGGTCCTTCAAAAACTACGTCCAGTGCAGTTTCCTCCCGGACCAGAGCCAGGTGGAGGAGCAGCTGGTGGTCGACGACGAAGGCAACTTCAGGCGAGTCAAACAGGTGGTATTCGGGTGCCAGGGCTACATCGCGGGAGTAGTGTTCGAGATAGTGGAGGACAGCATAGCGGACATAACCGTCATCGGCCCGTACGGGAACAGGATACCGTGGAACAGTTGGAGGGACGCCAACGACGCATCACTCCTTGGCGTAGTCCCCTTGGTGGGATACGACGAGCAGAGAATACCCAGTATAATGGCTTGCGCGTTGAACTGGAAGCAGCTGCCGGAGGGGAGCATCTGCAGGATGCCGCAGTTCAGAACCCTTGTTTACGTTCCACAAGAGTTTAACGACTTCATGATTACCCGCCTGTACCTCGGCAGGTACCTGGATGAGTACAGGGCCTTGGGGCTGTACAACAGGGAGGTCGAGCCGCTGGAGCACTTCCGCCTGGTTCCAGACTACGACGGCGACGGCAGCCCCGACGGAGACTTCAGCTGGGGGTTCGTAAGGTCCTATGAGATAAGCTACGACGGCTTCGCATCCACCACCAGTGCTTCAGAGACGATTTTAACAGGTTAGGGGCAGACGTTGCCTGCACCGGCTATGGCCTCCACCAGGGCCTTCGACACGCCGACTATCAGGAAACCCACAATCGCCTGGACCGCAATCGACTTCGCCTTCTTCCGGCCGCCGGGGTCGTCCGCGCTGAACGCGTACTTGGCGCCCGCGTAGATGAACATCAGCAACGCTAGAACGTAAGCCAGGTTTATGACCTCAGGCACCAGGTCGCATATGACATTCGCTATTATGCCGGCTGCGTCGACGGTTGTGGCCTGAACGCCGGCTGAGATTAAAGCCAGCAAAGCCGCCGCATACGCTATTTTATACCTCATTTTAGCTAACAGGATTACAGTCAGGCCCCATCGACGCACAGATAGCGCCGATAACAGACTCCGCTATAAAGATGATTATCAACGCCACAACCGAGGCTATGCATATGCTTATGGCCTGCTTCCGGCCGCCGGGGTCATCGGATGCGTAGACGTACCTGGCCGCCCCGTAGATGAACATTACGACTGCGATTGAGTTCCCTATTATGCGAATAGAGTTGATTAAAGATTTTAAGAATGTTGTTATTGGGCCCAGGTAGGATGCAGACACCGTGGGCGCCAACAGGCTTAACACCAACAGGAACATTAGGACGGTTGGCGCCACCCACTTAATCTTGTGTGCGAGCGACATTTTACGTGAACTTCACCCCCGAACATAAATAGTCACCGTATGAGGCACCCAATACAGCCTTAACTATTATGTATATGAGCCCCATAATGACGGCCCCGATGATTGCGTGGATGAATATGGTCTTCCCCTGCTTCCGGCCGCCGGGGTCGTCCGCGCTGAACGCGTACTTGGCGGCTCCATAGACCATCATCAACAACACCAGGGACGGGCCGATGGTGGTGAGCGCCGAGAACAGGCCACCCAATAGTTTGCACGGCACCGTGTGTATGGCGTTCGATGCGCCCGACACACTGGATCCGGACGTAAGCAGTGAAACCAGGGTCAGAGCATGCATGAGGTTTCTTGTCCTCATAGAGTAACCCCCGAGCAGAGATTCCCGGCCTTGAACAGCCAGCTAATGTTGGTTTCCAGTATCCTGAAGACTATGGCCACCAGTGCGAAGAACATACCCGCGATGATGGCGTGGATGAATATGGTTTTGGCCTGCTTCCGGCCGCCGGGGTCGTCCGCGCTGTACGCGTACTTTGCCACCGCATAGAACATCATGACCAGTATCAGGGCGGGGCCGACCGTGTTGACGACACCGTATGCCTGGCCGATTATCATGCACGGCGCATTCTTGAAAGCCAAGGCAATGTCCGTGGTGGCTGACACCGACTGTAAAAGAAGGACGGCCGCCGCCGCCTTCAACCCCACCCTGGTGTTTGAATATAAACCCCGCATGGTTAGAGAACCCCCGGGCATTGGTCGCCCCATCCTGAGAACACAATCCCCACGACGAACCGGGCTATAATTATTATTATGCCGCCGATTATGGCGTGTATCAGTATGGATTTACCCTGCTTCCGGCCGCCGGGGTCGTCCGCCGACGAAATGTATTTGACGCCGCCGTAGGTGAACACCAGCAGAACCAACGCCGGAGCTATGGTCTCCAACACGTCGATGAACGCCTCCAGAATAGGGCAGACCTTGGAGTGCAGGTTAGCGGATGCTCCGTCGACGGATGCCGCGAGAACCGCCACCAGCATGAGAATATGGAGTAGGTTGTCTCTGTTCATGGGTTCACCGTTGAGGTGATTAAATATTCGCTTCACAGGTTAAAAAAAGATTTTGACGGACTTTGGGGCTGCCTAGAAATCATGGCCAGTAAAAACCCTTAGGGCACCAGAGATCATATGGGATGGAACAGAATATTAGTCCTATAGGTTCGACATCCAAGGTGTTGTAGGGCATCGGAAATTTTGGGGTAGGGAACCGAATATTAGCTTTATCATCTCCCATGTGAGGATTATCAGGATTCCGCCGATAATGGAGTATATGCATATCATCTTCCCCTGCTTCCGGCCGCCGGGGTCGTCCGCGGAGAACACGTATTTGACGCCGCCGTAGGTGAACATCAGCAGCACCAGGACCGGGGCGACTTTCTCCAATACGTCGCCTATTTCGTTGATTACGCCACAGAAGGAATCCCTTAAAGCGAACTCGTCAACCGCCGTTGAAAAACAAGACAGCAGGTATAATGCGATTATTGTTAGCTGGAAGACCCTGAAACCGCTGATACGCATTTGAAGCCCCTCGCTGTTATATATTCCGCTTATGCGTTAAAAAACCGTTTGCGCGGTCAGGAGTAGAAGTCGCATGGAACATTAACCACCATAGTCACCAGCGTGTGAGCCAATGCTATGATTATGCCGCCTATCACCGCATGTATGCATATGGTCTTGCCCTGCTTGCGACCGCCGGGGTCGTCTGCGGAAGAAACGTACTTGACTCCGCCGTAGAGGAACATCAATGCGACAAGCATGGGGCCGACGGTTCCCAACGCATACCCTATGGCCTTCAGGATGTCGCAGAGCGTGTCGTCAAGGCTCTTTTCCATATTAGCGGATGCTGGAAACACTGCTACAGCCAGCAGCGTGAAAACAGCCAGCAAAACCAGCAACCGCCTAACCATAACAACAACGCCTCCGTTACAGTATTCACTTCACAGGTTAAAAAAACAACCAACCAGGAGTCTAATCAGGTGGGTTGAATGTCGACCCTGGCCCCCGCACCAGCTAGCCTGTAGCAGGCATCAATGTCGTTTTTTATGGTGGGGATCACGAACTCGATGATGACCACAGCGAGCCCCAGCAGTATGCCCGCTATGAGCGCGTGTATCATGATGTTTTTAGCCTGCTTCCGGCCGCCGGGGTCCTCGGCGGAATAAACGTATTTGATGCCGCCGTAGAGGAACATCAGCAGCACTATCGTGGGCCCAACATACGTCAGGACCTTATGCAGCAACACCACTATCTCACAGAAGTTTTCCTTCAACTTGTTTGTCGCCGCGGATGCGGGAAACGCTGCTACAGCCAGCAGCGTGAAAACAGCCAGCAAAACCAGCAACCGCCTAACCATAACAACAACGCCTCCGTTACAGTATTCACTTCACAGGTTAAAAAAACAACAAACAGATTCAACATCAAGCCGTTATGCCTAGACAGTTCTTCAAGTCTTGGCTAAGGAGTCCTAGAACATCATCCATCAACCATAATATGATGCCGATGATGAGGCCTGCGATGATGGCGTGTATCATGATGTTTTTAGCCTGCTTCCGGCCGCCGGGGTCGTCGGATGCGAGGGCGTACTTGACGGCGCCGTAGGTGAACATCAACAGGACCAGGGCGGGGGCGATGGTCTTCAGGGTTTCGTAGATGGGTTTGATGACATTGCAGGCTATGTCTTTCATCTCAGTGGCGGCGGCTGCCGCATCCGACACCACCAGCAGAGCCAAAAACAGCACCTGCAGCTTCCAGTTGGACATAATATAGTCGCCTCCCCAAATACTGTTAAAGTATTCGCTTCAGCGGTTAAAAAATGGCGTACAATGTATTGGCGGTCACCGGCACCCCCTGCACGGGGAAGACCACGCTGGCCCGGAAACTGGGGGAACGCCTCGGGTGGAAGGTCATGGAATTGACATTGTTGGTCGAACGCGAAGGCCTGTGCGACAGGTTCGACGAAGAGAGGAACACCAAAGTGGTGGACGCCGGCAGACTGAAGGAGAAGGTTTGGAGGCTAGTGGAATCGAATACCATATTGGACGGGTTGCTAAGCCACCTACTCGACCCCACCCACGTCCTGGTGCTGCGGTGTGACCCCCGCCTGCTGGAGAAACGGATGAAGGAACGCGGCTACGCGGACGGGAAGATTATGGAAAACCTGGAAGCAGAATATGAAGGAGTCATATTATATGAGAGCCTTAAAAGGTGCGGGAACGTGTTGGAGTTGGACAACACGGAAGGGGTTGATGTGGAAGCGATAGTCGATTGGCTCCAGACCGGCGGAAAACACATTCTGGAAAGGGATTGGACGCCTGAGTTCACGGAGGTCCTGGAGTCTAGAGGTCGCGCTCCCACTTGATAGCCCACTTCCCGATGCCCTCGAACGACTTCACCAACTCCATGCCCTTGGAAGTCAGGGTGTACTCGACCCGCGGGGGGATCTCGTTGAACTTCCGGCGGACCACGAGGCCGCGCTCCTCCAGTTCCTTCAGCCGCCGCGACAATATCTTCGGGCTCACCACACGCATGTTCTCCAGGAGTTCGTTGAACCGCTGGGTGCCGTGGAAGTAGAGTTCGGTCAGCACCAGGAGTATCCACTTCTTCGACGCCAGGAACCCCATGATGTCCAGCTCCTTCTCTCTCTTAGTCATCTTATTTTTAGTTTCTCATAGGAAACCTAAATACTTAAATGCAAGCAAAGAGATTATCATATGGATAGTTGCTTTAAGAAAGCTATCCTAGGTGAAATACACCGAATTTAGACCACCCACAACGGAGGGGGACATAGCCCACACCCCCCTCCTCATGCTCCTCCTTAATTTAAGTTCTGAAACCAAATCCCTATGTCATGAAGGCCGTCGCGATGCTGCCCACATACAACGAACGCGAGAACATAGTGGATATTATAGGGGCATTGGTGGAGCAGGACCCTGGCCTCGACGTCCTCGTAGTGGACGATGATAGCCCCGACGGGACGGGGAAGGTGGTTGATGAGCTGGCGGCCAAAGACGGGAGAGTACATATTCTTCACAGAAAGGAGAGAGGGAGGGGAAAGGCAGGCCGCGCAGGGTTCAAGTGGGCCGTCGAAAGAGGATACGACGCCCTCGTTGAAATGGACGCGGACTTCAGCCACGACCCGGCAGACATAAAAAGGCTTCTCAGTGAACTCCACGGATGCGACGTGGTCGTCGGTTCACGGTACGTTGAGGGCGGGGGGACGCCCGGCTGGAGTCCGATGAGGAAGCTGATAAGCCGCGCCGCCAACGCCTACGCCCGTCTCGTACTTGGTCTGCCGTACAGGGACTGCACCGGAGGCTACAAGGCATTCAAGACAGAGGTGCTGAGACAGCTCGACCTCGACGGTTACGTAACAGACCGGCGCATATACGACGGACCTGAGACACTGCTACGGGTTGCGAGGAAAGGGTTCAGGGTGAAGGAGGTGCCGATACTGTTCCGGCAGCGGAAGGCGGGTGCGTCGAAGATAACGTTAAATAAGATACTGAGAAACATAATAAACAATATCATGTTGAGAGCGAAGATTGGAGGCGTTTGAAGTGAAGGTTCTTGTGACTGGCGGCGCGGGGTTCATAGGCTCGCACCTGGCGGAACACCATGTGAAAAATGGAGACGATGTGACGGTAGTGGACAACCTGTCGAGGACCGGATACAACATAGGATACCTCCGCGACAACTATCCGGGGCTGAAGTTCGTGAAAGGGGACATATCGGAGCCGAAGACCTTCGACGGAATCATGGACTGTGTGGAGACGGTGTACCACTGTGCGGCGCAGGTGGCTGTCACCACATCCCTGGAAAATCCGCGCCTAGACTACGAAACGAACGCGGACGGAACCTTCAACCTCTGCGAGGCCGTGCGGCAGGGAAGCTGCGACCCAGCCATCGTACTGTGCTCGACAAACAAGGTATACGGCGACCTAGAGCTGCCCGTGGACGAAGGCGACAGCAGATACAGTTACAGTGAGATAATGGGGATAGACGAGTCGTATCCGCTGGAGAGCAACTGCCCCTACGGAGGCAGCAAGATAATATCCGAGTTCATACTCGACACATACAACAGCAGCTTCGGACTGAAGACCGCTAAGGCGCGGATGAGCTGCATCTACGGGACACGCCAGTTCGGGAACGAAGACCAGGGGTGGGTGGCATGGTTCACCATCGCCGCCGTAACAGGGAAACCCATCACCATATACGGCGACGGGAAGCAGGTGCGGGACATACTCTACGTAACAGACCAGAACGCCGCGTTCGAGACCCTGGCCGAGAAAATCAGGAAGACTGACGGCCGCGCATACAACCTCGGCGGCGGCCCCGAAAACACCATCTCCCTCACCGAACTCTTGGACGTCATAGAGGACTTGACAGGGAAGCGGTCGGAGGTGTCGTACGACGACTGGCGGATGGGGGACCAGAGAGTCTACATAAGCGACACCACCCGCCTCAAAAAGGAGACGGGGTGGAAGCCGAAGGTCGGCGTGAAAGAGGGCGTGAAGGAGATTGTGGAGTGGACCGTGGAACACGGTGAACTGTTCAAATGAATGCATTGGTCACGGGGGCGGAAGGGTTCATAGGGCGGCACCTCCTCACACTGCTGAAGGCTGAGGGGCATGAGGTGTGGGCGTCCGTGCAGGAGGGGAAATACGCGAAAGGACTGGACGCTGACAGGTATGTGAAATGCGACGTCCGCTCCATGGAGGAAGTCAACGACGCCGTCGGCAAATCCATGCCGGAGCTGATATTCCATCTGGCGGCGCAGAGCTACCCCACCGTGTCGTGGGAGAAGCCGCAGCTGACGCTGGAGACCAACGTTGTTGGGACTGCTAATTTGTTCGAGAGCGTATTGAAGCATGGGATGGACCCTGTAATCGTGGTGGCGTGTTCTTCGGCGGAATACGGGTTCGTGTCGGAAGACGAGGTGCCGGTGAGGGAAGACCATCTGCTGAAGCCGCTTCACCCCTACGGCGTCAGCAAGGTCGCGCAGGACCTGCTTGCATACCAGTATTACAGGAACAACGAAGTGAAGACTGTGCGGGCGAGGATATTCAACACCACCGGCCCGGGCAAGGTGAAGGACGTGGTGTCCGACTTCGCCAAGCGGGTGGCGGAATGCGAAGCAGGTAAAAGGGACAAGGTTAGGCACGGGAACCTGGAGGCTAAGAGAGATATCACGGACGTCCGCGACATGGCACGGGCGCTGTACATGTGCCGCGACGCAGACTACGGTGAAGCATACAACCTCTGTGGCATGAAGGCGTACAGGATAGGCGACCTCCTCGACGGACTCGTCGGCATGGCCGACGGGAAGGTGGAAACATTCGAAGACCCTAACCTACTCCGGCCGACGGACGAGCCGATAATCATGGGCGACAACAGAAAGTTCGTGAATGATACGGGGTGGAAGCAGGAGATAGGGATTGAAAAGACGTTGGAGGACACCCTCGAACACTGGCGGAGATGAGTTTAAACAGTTTAAACAAAATTCAAAATAATATAAAAAAATTATAAACAATTTCAAATGAGGTGGATGAGGTATCTGTCGGCTGTCGGGCTGCTGCTGTTCATCGGCATACTGTCGACCGTCGACGTGGGCAAGACGGCGGAAATAATTTTGAACGCAGACCCCGCGTATCTGGTGATGGGGCTGTCGTTCGTCACACTGGAGGTCCTAGTAAGGAGCCTCAGCTGGATGGTCCTGGTTGGAACGTACTCCCCCATCGGCTACTGGAACGCTTTCAGGGCGTACATGATAGGCGTCGCCTTCGGGGCTGTTACGCCGGGGAAGGCGGGGGACTTCGTCAAAGTCACGAGAATCAGGGACGACACCGGATTGTCGCTGACCAAGGCGTTCACCGTCGGACTGCTGGACAGGATAATAAACTTCATGTTCCTGTTCATCGGAGCAGCAGCCGCGTCTGCAGCCTTAGCGTTCACATTGGCTGGCGGAGCAGGCAGCATACTTGCCCTTGCAGTTCCTGCGGCCGCGGTCGTGTGCGCGCTGGCGGTGGCGTTGAACCAGCGGCTGTCGATGACAATCCTGAGGCCGCTGCATGCCTTCCTCATACCCGAACGGTTCAGGAGGAACACCCGTGAGCTGTTCAGCACATTCCATGAAACGGTAGGTGAGTTCAGGGACAGTAACAGGAAGTGGACGGTCATGGCGTTGACCCTGACGGGGTGGGTTATAATCTTCACGCGGCCGTACTTCTTCGGACAGGCCATAGGGTTGGAGGTGGAGTGGTGGATGTTCATCATGTTCGTGCCCATCATATCGGTGGCGGAGGTGCTGCCGCTGTCGGTGATGGGACTGGGGACGCGGGACGCCACCATACTGTTTCTGTTCGGGCTGATGGGCGTCGGCCGCGAACACATGATAGCGTTGTCTGCGATGCTGTTGCTGCTGTCGCTGGCGCCGGTGGCGCTGGCAGGCTATTTAATCGCGTGGAACCAAAAGATAGGAGACGATGAGGGTTTTGCTGGCTAACCTGCCCTGGATAAGCGACGGCGAAAAAATGGGTTTGCGCGCGGGCAGCAGGTGGCCGCACCTGAAATTGAAGCGGGAGCAGCTCCCTTATTACCCGTTCCCGTTCTTCCTCGCCTACGCCGCCGCCGTTTTGAAGGAGGGCGGCCACGAGGTCGTTTTGAAGGACTGCATCGCCGAGGAGATGTCGGATGCGGAATTTCTCCGGCTGATTGATGACGTGAATCCCGACTTGGTGGTGTTCGAGACGTCTACGCCGTCGATAGGGAACGATTTGATGTGGACGCGAAAGGCGAAAGAGTTGGCTACAACGGTGTTGACGGGGCCGCACGCCACCGCCCGCCCCGAAGAACTCCTCAAAGAGGAATACGTGGACTACGTAATAACGTATGAGTATGAGCAGCCGCTGCTGCAGCTCGCCGACGCGCTGGAGAAAGGAGGGGACATCTCGGATATAAAGAGCCTCGGGTGCAGGAGAGACGAAAAGCCCATAGTAAACGAGAAGGCTCCGCTGGCGGACGTCGACAGCATGCCGTATCCGCTGCGGGAGCAGCTGCCGATGGAAAAATACATTGACCCGTTCTGCAAGCACGCGCCGAACGCGCAGATGTGGAGTAGCCGCGGCTGCCCCTACCAGTGCATATACTGCGTCGAACCCCACCTCTTCTACGGGATGAGGAGCTACCGCGCCCGCAAGCCGAAAGAAGTCGTCGACGAGATGCAGTATCTGATGGAAAACTACGGCGCCAAAGAGATATACTTCGACGACAGCAGCTTCAGCGTAGACCAGGACAGGGTGCTGAAGATATGCGAGGAAATAATGCAGAGGGGGTTGAAGGTGAGCTGGTCGTGCATGGCCGACGCCAAACTCGAAGAGGATACATTAGTTGCGATGAAGGATGCGGGGTGCGTCGCCATAAAATTCGGCGTGGAAAGCGCCAACCCCGAAATCCTGAAGAACATCAAAAAACACGTGAACCTCGACGAGGTGAAGCGGGTGGTGAAGCTGCTGAAGAGGATAGGCATCGAATCCCACGCCACATACATGTTCGGCCTCCCGGGGGAGACGCGGGAGACCATGGAGGAGACCATGAAGTTCGCGTTCGAACTTGGCACCGACACGGCGCAGTTCAGCGTCGCCATACCCTACCCGGGCACGGAATTCTACCGCCTCGCAGAAGAAAACGGGTGGCTGAACGTTGAAGACTGGCGGGACTACACGACAAAAGACGCGGTCGTGGAGTACCCTGGGTTGAGCGGCGTCGAAATCAGCGGGATGATGCACCGGTGCCGCCGCAAGATAATGATGAAGGTCGCGCTGAACCCCCGGCAGAGCCTCCAGTACCTGAAGATGATACACGACTACGGCGGCGCAAAAGCGCTACTGGACAACGTCCTCGGCAAGACGACGTACCTGCTCAAGGGGAAGTAGGCTTCCGCTCCTTCTGATACTCCAGGTAACTGTATATGAACAGGTACGCCGTTGAGGCGAGCACCGGCACCAATATGAACCAGATGCTTTGGTCGGGGAACAACGCGCCCACCAACGCTATCGCGCCGGACGCCTTGAACAACACCGAGCCCTTTTCATGTGTTTTATCCCACACCCGGTCGCTGCTCAGCGTCCACGGAGTCCGGATGCCCACGAACCAGTTTCGTTTGGTATGGTTGAGCAGATACCCCAGATAGAGGAACAACATGCCGATGCCGAATGGCATCGTAGCCGACGGGCTCACCTTGACGCCGACGTTCCACAGCAGAATCTGAAGCTGCAAGCCAGCCAGGAACAATGCGAGCACCAGCACGAACCCGTAGTAGTATTCTTTGAATGATTCTATGTTCTTCCGCAGCGGGTCTATCCGGGGGATTACCTTGAACACCACCATCAGGGCGGCGGTCATCAACGGGATGAGGAACGCACCCCAGAACCTGCCCATGTAGCCGTCCACTTCACCCCTAATACTCCAGTGCGAAGCCACTCTGTCGGGCAGCTGCCCGTAAAAGAACAGGGTGGCCGCGAACATAAACGCCGTGACCGCGGCAGCGGCTGCATACAGTTTACTCGTTCTTCAACCTCCGGAGCCCAGACTGTCTTCCACAGACGAGACGATGTGTTCGGTTACGTGGTCCCAACTGAAACGGTCCCTTATCAGGTTCACCGCGTCCCCGGACTTACCGTGCTCGCTCACCTCCACGACTGCGGCGGCGAACTCCTCCGGCGTGTCGGTGATGCGGACGAAATCGTACCCGCCGAAGAGTTCCGCGATGCTCTTCAGCCTAGTCGACACCACCGGCAGCCCCATAGACAGGTACTCCAGCAGCTTCAACGTGATGATGATGTCGTTGTTGAAGTTCCGCTTATACGGTATTATGCCGACATCCGCAGCCCTAATGTACTTGGGCAGGAGGTCGTGTTCTATGTACCCTGGGAACCGCACGCGGTCGGACCCCATCTCCGCCTTGATGACGTCGTATTTCTTCCCGTGCCCTATCAGCACGAAGGTTATGTCGTCGCTCCGCTCAACCGTCCGCTTAATCGCCTCCCGCAGGCCCTGCATGGCCTTCTCGTCCGTGAACAGTATGGCTCCGTGGAACAACACAAGCTTCTGCTCCACGCCGAACGACTCCCTTATGGAACCAACCTCTTCGTCCGAGACCGCGTCGGGGTTGAAGACGCTGGTTTCAACGCCGTCGTAGGAGACGACGATTTTGCTGGGGTGGCACCCCGCCTCCGACAGAATCCGCTTCATCTCCGGCGTAATCACGAACACCTGGTCGAAGCCGCAAGGGACCTTTCGCTCCAGCCAAAACAGCAGGTCCACAACCGGGCTAGGGTAGAGGCCGTGCTCGTGGAGGAACCCTGTGAGGAAGTCGGTCAAACTGATTGCGTACAGGCTTTTCACGAACGGCTTGAACAGCAGAGCAGGAGCCCCGATCAGGCAGTTCCGGACGAACAGGACATCATACCTTTCAGCCAGCAGGAGACGGAGGATGTGGAAGGTGAACAAGACAGAGTACAGAATGTATTTGGGGCCGCGGAGTGATATGTTCCGGTGTATGTAGTAGGGTGAAAACGGCTTCAGACGGATGTTGTGTTCGACTTCTATGCGGCGGAGCTCCTCCACCCCCAGATACATGGGGGTGGCTACGGTGACGTCGTGGCCGCGCTCCACCATCTTGCCCACAATCTTCAGGTTGCCGACGCTGCCGCCGCCGGACAGCGGAAGAAGCCGCTCATTCGACAGGAACAGTACCTTCATCCCAGGTATATTAAACCTGTACGTTAATTAAAGATGAAGGAGATGGCTGGGAAGAAACTGTTCGGCGTGGTAGACAAAGGCAAGGAGAAGTATGTGGTGGCGGCGTTATTGCTGCTGGCGCTGACGGTTAGACTCTACTACCTCCACCCTGGCCTCTGGCACACCGACTCGGTGATAGCAGCCCGCCGTGCCGAAGGGTCGATACGCGACGGCAGACTGTATTACCTGCAGGGCGTCCTCGGCTACCCCGGCTACGCAGCATTCAACGTCCTCGTGTACGGCGGATGGCACCTGCTCACCGGCAGCCAGTCCGCGGAGAACATACTGCTGTACTCCAACGCAGTGGTAGGCGCTTTGGGGGCGGTCATGATATACTATCTCACGAAGGAGCTCACCGGCAGCGGGGAAGCCGGGGCCTATGCAGGAGCCATACTAGCATTCCTCCCGGAACACATTTCACTCTCCACGTTCCCCAAGGACCTTACCCTCGGGTCGGCGGCGATAATGCTGGCGGTGTGGCTGGCCTTGAAGGCGCGTGAAAACCAGGAGCTGAAATGGAAGATAGGGGCGGGGGCGATGCTCGGCTACGCAGCAGCCGTGAGGCAGCAGGAGTTCCTGTTCATACCCGCACTCCTACTGTTCTACTACTCAGACCGGCTGCCCGTGGCGGTTAAGAAGAAAAAGGATGCAGTGAGGATAAAGTTCAGCGACAGCCCGTGGAGTATCGTCGAGGACGTTATTGCATTGGTGGTGCCGGTGTTCATCGTGTTCGCACTCTTCTACGTGCCGAGGATGATACACCAGCCGGGTTGGAGCCTCATAGACGCGTTTCTGTTCGCCGGCGGAGAGCAGAGCGGGTTCAGCCTGTTCTCCGACAACCTGCTGAACTATTCCATCCCCTGGGTGACGAAGACCATCAGCCTGCTGGGGTGGCTTATACTCGCCGGAGGCTTGCTGGTGAACTACCGCCGCAGAAAGGGGGTGTGGTTTGCGCTGGTGTTCTGGATGGTCTCGTATTTCATGGTGTTCGGGAACTTCCAGGGCGTGTCCCCGTACTTCTTCTTCCACGCGTTCCCCCCCGCGGTGATAATGATGGGGTGGGGGCTCGAGTACGCGTTCAAACGGTGGGGCCACATCACACACTCCGCCGTTGCCGCGCTGGTGATACTGATGCTATTGAACACCCACAGCGTCTTCGAATACAGGAGCCGCCGCTGCGGCCCCTGCGAGTTCGCCGAAAAAATAGGCGAGGAAGTGCCTGAGAACTCGGCTGTGATAGGCATGGACGAGACGCAGCACTATGAATACTACGGCGGAATCCGGAAGCCCATGGGCCACCCCAACCCCATGGACCAGCAGGCCATGCAGGAGCACTTCAGACTAATCCACGAGTACCTCCGCAACGGAACGAACGTTTACGTCACCACCGCCGGACTGAGCTACGACTTCCTCCCGCAGAACATCCTCGCCTACGACCAGGAACAGCAGGTGTTGTTCAACCGAGCCACCGGCAAGGCGTACGAGAACCTCGTGCTGAACCCGGACAGGAGAATCGTGGTCGACCGGGACAGCCACGAAGCCCTGCCGCTGAGCGGACTCTACGCCCTCGAACTCTTCAACGAATTCAAGACCACCAAGGAGTTCACCATGGAGAACGAGGACTGGCACCACAAAGACCTGGACTCCGGCGTATACCAGGCCACACTATACCGCCTCAAGGAACGATGATTGAGTTAGACGCGGACTTCCACGTCCACGGACGGTACAGCGGCGGAACCAGCAAGAACATGACGGTGCCGCTGCTGGCCGAGCAGGCGCCGCTGAAGGGGTTGGATGTCGTCGCCACCGCCGACGCCCTGCATCCGAGGTGGAGGAAGCACCTGCGTGAGAACCTGGTGGAGGAAAATGGACTCTACAGTGCGGAAAACTCTAAGACCAGGTTCATCGTCCAGGTTGAAGTGGAGGACAAGAAGCGGGTTCACCACGTGATACTGCTGCCGTCTCTCACGGCCGCGGACAACCTCGCCGACGCGTTATCCCGTTTCTCGCCGAACATGAAGTCCGACGGCAGACCCAACCTGTCATTGACCGGGGAGGAGATAGTAGGCTACGTCGTCGACGCAGGCGGCCTGGTTGGGCCGTCGCACGCGTTCACGCCGTGGACCGCCGTCTACAAGGAATACGATTCGCTCCGTGACTGCTACGGCGACAACCTGAAGCACGTCAGCTTCCTTGAGCTGGGTTTGAGCGCAGACACCGGCCGCGCCGACAGGGTGGAAGAACTGCAGGACCTTACGTTCATGAGCAACAGCGACTGCCACAGCCCCTGGCCCCACCGGCTGGGCCGAGAATTCAACCGCATACGCGTCAAGGAGCCGTCTTTCAATGAAATGCGGAAGGCCATAATGCGGGACGGCGGACGCGGGTTCTCGTTGAACGTGGGGTTGAACCCGCTGGAGGGGAAATACCATATCACGGCGTGCAGCAGATGCTACCTCAAGTTCAGGTGGGAGGACGCTCTGAATCTCAAAAGACGGTGTCCGGAGTGCAGGGGCATCATAAAGAAGGGTGTGGCGGACAGGATAAGCGATCTCGCGACATGGGACGAACCCAGGCACCCCAGCCACCGGCCCCCGTACATACACATAATACCGTTGGCGGAAGTCATCGCGCTGGCTACGAAGACGAAGACCATAACCAGCAAGAAGGTTAAGGACCGGTGGGACATGCTGGTGGAACGCTTCGGCTCCGAAATAAACGTGCTCGTGGACGCAGACATAGGGGAGGTGATAGCCGCGGACCGGGAAGTCGGCACCATAGTGAATTTGTTCCGCCAGGGGCGGATGAAGTACGTCGCAGGCGGCGGAGGCATGTACGGCAGACCCACGTTGGAAGGTGAAAAAGACAGATACTATAAAGGCGGGCAGAAGACGCTGTCGGACTACTAGTTTTATTCGACACCAGCTAATAGTTTTCCTGAAATGAGGCATGTGTCCGCCCTAGTGTTGATGCTTCTGATGGGTTCCGCGGCAGCCCAGCACGCGACCGTGGAAGGATACGTCCGCGACGCCAAATCCGGGACCAGCATAACGGGCGTCAATGTGGCAGTGTACCGTAGCGGCGACTACGGCACCACCGTCGCACTGACCGAGACGGACAGCAGGGGCTATTACTCGGTGGCGGTGCAGCCGGGCTCATACTACGACGTATACCTCCGGATGGGGGGCAGCAACCCCAACCAGAGGACCAGTGAGGCGGTGTCGGCCGGTGCAGTCTACACCCTCAACTTCAACATCGCATCCGAGTCCGCGTACGGCGGCGAGGTGGTGGAGAAATACGGCTTCGGAGTAGTCGTCGCCGTGGCGCTGCTGATACTGTTCATTATCCTCGTTGACCAACTGTTCCTGCGCAGGAGCAGAAAACCAGGGGTCAAGGATTTGAAGGGAGAACGGGACCGGCTTCAGAAGATGCTGGAGCTGACCAAGAGCAAATACCACCGACGCGAGCTGGACGAGGAAAGCTTCCGGGAGATAACCCGTGAACACCAGCAGAAACTCATAGAATTGGAGTCCCAGATAAAGGAGCTTGAAGGCAAATGAGGCGTGCACTAATCCTGCTCACATTGCTGGCGTTTCTCCCCGCAGCCACAGCCCAGTCCCTCAAAACAGGAGACGAATGCTGCATACGCTGCAGCTGCCTCTACGAGGCGCAGTGCCTGAGCTGCGGAGTCTGCGAGTGGACCGCCGCAGGCTGCACCCCCAGCGACAACTACGAAGTATACGACTGCTGCGTCGACTGCACCTGCGAGAGCCCCGGCGAATGCATCTCCTGCGGGTGCTGCGTCGACGACATCACACTTAAATGCTATCCTCCGCCGTGCGAGACCACCACCACCCAACAGTACTATTGCTTCCACGACACCCTCGCAGGCGGATGCGTCGGAGACTGCCCGCCGGGGAGCTCGTGCGTTGAAACAGGGGATTTCATGTGCGAGTGCATGCCGGATACGACCACCACGTTCGCAACCACCACCACTAGGCCTCTCAGAACGACGACCACATCCACCACCACGCTGTTCCAGTACCCTCATGCGGGAGAACTCTACACCACCACATCCACGACTTCCACAACCTCAACGTCAACCACCTCAACGACCACGTCCACTACCACGACAACAACCATTCCGGAACCCGGCTGCTTCGACGGCCGGCAGAACCAGGGCGAGGAGTGGATTGACTGCGGCGGACCGTGCAGGCCCTGCACCCTACCCGACGTTTCAGTTGTCGTGGAGAACCCCGGCCGCGTCGACAGAGGGGACCTGTTCAATGTTAGGGTGCGTCTGAACGCCAGCTGGCCCGGCTCCTACGGCGTCGACATCCGCCTCCCGGAAGGCTTCGAAGGCAGGGACCGGACGGTCAGGGAGGTGACGGTGGACGACAGCGGGGGCGCAGAATTCGACCTGGACGTGGACGCGACCGACGACGTGGACGAAGGCGAATACAAGGTGAGGGTGGACGTCAGAGACAACAGGAGACTTCATGTGGCCTCCAACAGCAGCAACGTGACCGTTGAGGAACCCTTTGTTATTGAAACACCCGTGGCCAGAATCAAGCTGCCGACGGTAAGGGAACTGGGACGCAGGTTCAAGGACGTGCAGGAGAAACTGTTCAACATAGTCAACAACACCACCGAAATAATATACTCCAGCGGGTGGCTGTGGGCGTTCCTGCTGCTGGCGCTGATGGGCACAGCATACCTGTACTATGCTTGGAGGCGTTCTAGAGCCTGACCGAGTACCTGCCGCCCTTGAAATCAACCTCCAGGCCGACGCCAAAGGCCTCCCGCAGGTTTCCGGTGGATAATACATCCTCTTTCACGCCGCTGCGCAACACACGGCCGTCCTTCAGCAGTATCACATGCGTGAACTCAGGGATAATCTCTTCGATGTGGTGTGTGACGTACGCCACCGTATGCTCCTCCGTCAGTTTGGCCACTGATTCGAGAAACCCCTCGCGCGCCTTCAAATCCAGGCCGGCGGACGGCTCATCCAGTATCAGCAGCCGCGGGTCGGACATCAGCGCACGGGCGATCAGCACGCGCTGCTGCTCCCCCTGCGACAAAACACCAAAGCACCTGCACGCGAGTTCTCCGCAATCCATGAACTCGAGAATACCCGCAGCCTTCCCTCTGTCGGCTTCCGACGGCTCGTCATACAGCCCCATGCTCGCGTACCTGCCAGACAAAACAACATTCAACGCCTGTTCGCCGGGCGGAATCCTGGACGTCAGCGCCGACGTAACCCACCCAATCTTCTTCCGCAGCTCGCGGAGGTCGACGGACCCGAACCGACGCCCCAGAACCGAAACCGTGCCGGAGGTCGGCCACAGGTAGCCGGAGGCTATGCGGAGCATGGTCGTCTTTCCCGAGCCGTTGGCTCCCAACACCACCCAGTGCTCTCCCTCAGACACACTCCAGTTCACGCCGCCGAGCACGAGTTTGTCGCCCAGCCACTTGCTCACATCCTCCAATGAAACTACGGAGGCCATGGTTCACAGGTTTATCTCGAACGAGTCTATGATGCTCTTCTCCCGCTGGTCCTTGACTTCCGCCGCTATCTTCACGTACTCCTCCAAGCCGCTGCCGCGGACCTTCTCCTTCAACAGGTTGTCTATCTGGAATATGCCGGCGGAATTCGTCATCTCGATGCGCAGTGTTATGGGCCGGTCTTCCGCGTACTCGATTTTCACGTTCTTGATTGCCATCGCGGACACGGAGTGGATGTTTTTTTCGCCGATGCGGAATGGTATGCGCGTTCTTCCTTCGGCCATGTCCAGGGCGTCCGCTATCCGGACGACGCCCGCCTCCACGGTGAGGGGGCGGTAGTCGGTGTTGTGGCAGATGATGGCGTGCAAGACTTCGCCGTACAATACGGCCGCCAGGTGTTCATCATAAACTCCCTTCAGCAGCCGCTTCAGAATAGGCGACGCCACGGGTATGCTGTAGTGGGCGTGGTCTGTGCGGTGGACCACGTGGCCTACGTCGTGCAGGCAGCCCGCGAGAAACACAACCACTTCCGCGTCCTCCGCCGCCATCTTATGGTCTTTCACCACCGACGGCTCCACACCCGCCTTCACCAGGTTGCGGAGCATCTTCAACCCCGCATTCACTATGATGGCGACGTGGGTTGGCCCGTGGTCGCTCAAATGGCTTCTGTCGATTGCGGTGATGTTGCTGCTCCTCCACAGGGTCTGCAGCTCCGTGTCGGAGTTAACCCTGTCCAGGAGCTTCTTCAACTTCTTGTTCTTTTCAATTGGAATGTTTAATGTCATCCTCAAAGATTACGCTACAGGGTTATTTAAGAGGGTATGCTTCCAACATGACGTCCGAGCCGACCCGCTTCACAGAGTCAAAACGAAGGTTCAACGCGTCTGCGAGGGCGTTTACGCCCTCGCCCCCGAACACCGGCGTGTTGCAACCCAACAGAAGCTTCGGGGCGGTGAAGAACACGTACTTGTCCACCAGCCCCGCCTTAGCGAAACTGTAGTTCACCTGCGAACCGCCCTCGACGAGGACGGAGGTGATATTGCGTTCGGCTAGGACTGATAGCAATGCCTTCAGATCTACCGTATCCTCCCCCGCCACAACGACCTCGGCTTTTCCCCCATATTCCTCCACCTTTTCACCAGCCTTTTTGGTTGTCACCATCAAGACGTTGTCGTCCGCCAGGACGTTCGCGTCCAGTGGAGTTCTGAGTCCGCTGTCCAATACTATGCGGAGTGGATCCCTTCCGCCGGTCCTGCACGTGAGCTGCGGATTGTCTTTCAACACGGTGCCTACTCCAACGAGGACTGCATCGTATCTGCCGCGGAGTTCATGCACTATTTCCCTGGACTCCCCGGACGTAATCCACCTGCTGTCTCCTGTCTTCGAGGCAATCTGCCCGTCCAACGACACAGCAGCCTTCAGCACGACAAACGGCCTCCCCGTCTTCGAGTATTTCATAAACACTTCATTCGCTTTCTCACACTCCTCCTTCAATACACCTGACCTTACCTCCACGCCCTCTGCCCCCAACACCTCACGGCCCTTCACCTTGTCCGTGGGGTCTTCGACCGCATACACGACCTCGGACACGCCCGCGTCTATTATCGCCTGCGTGCACGGGGGGGTTCTGCCGTGGTGGCTGCAGGGTTCAAGAGTCACATACAGTGTAGTGCCTAACCCGTTGACGTCCTTCAATGCCTCAACCTCCGCATGCGGTTCACCGACACGCCTGTGATAGCCTTCACCCACAATCCTGCCGTCCTTGACCACTACGGCGCCGACGTACGGGTTGGGGGACGGACTGCCCTTCAGCGACATCTGCAGCGCCCTCCGCATATAATCCTCGTCTTTCATGTGGCGGATTGCGTTTTCACCCGGTTTTTTCGTCTTCATCTCTTTGTTTTGGCGCAATTCGACATATACGGCAGCAGCATGCTGCCGTCTATAGGAGGTGGTTCATCTTCTCCCGCTTCGTCTCCAAATACTTGCGGTTGAATTCGCCCGGCTCCACCGTCAACGGAATGCGCTCCACCACGTTGATGCCGGACTCCTCCAGGCCCCTGATTTTGTCGGGGTTGTTGGTGAGCAGCGCAACCGACTTCACATTGAAGTAATCCAGTATCTCCGCCGCCACGCGGTAGTCGCGGGCGTCGGTGGGGAAACCCAGCCGGTTGTTGGCTTCGACGGTGTCGCAGCCGTTGTCTTGGAGGCAGTAGGCGTTGATTTTGTTGAACAAACCTATGCCGCGGCCCTCCTGCTCCAGGTAGACTACGACTCCCCTCCCCTCCCCTTCGATGCGGCGGAGGGCGCCCACCAGTTGTTCACGGCAGTCGCACTTCAGCGACCCGAGCGTGTCTCCGGTGAGGCACTGGCTGTGTATGCGCACAGGCACCTTCTCGCCGCCGAGATTCTTGTAGACTGCGAGGTGCTCCCTGCCTTCGCCGTCCCGGAACGCCCTCACATTGAACGTCCCGTATTCCGACGGGAGGGACGCCTCTTCGGAGACGTTCACCCTATCATCACCGGCGCATCCTTCTTAGAGAGAACCCGCATACGCTTCACCAGCTTAACTGCGGCTTCGACGCTCCTGCGGGCGTAGTCGTCTATGCGTGCCTGACCCTGCGCCCGGCTCATGCCCGGCCCGGATATGCCTAGGCCCACCGGCTTCCCGTACTCCAGCGCCAAGTCCATGACCTTCCTCGCCGCGTGCTGGGCCACCACCTGGTCGTGTTCTGTGTCCCCCTCTATCACGGCCCCGAGGGCCACGGCCGCGTCCACGTCGCTTCGTTCAAGCATCTTCTTAACCGCCAAGGGGGTGTCGAATGCGCCCGGCACCCTCACTATGTGGGTGACGTCGCATTCGAGGAACTCCGCGTGCGCTTTCGCGCGCTCCATCATGAGCTGCGTGATGTCGGCGTTGAACTCCCCCACCACGAACCCAATTCTTATCCTAGCCATTTCACATTCACCTATTGTATTGAGCCTATGTGCCGCCCCCCCTGCCTCAAACCTTCGCCGGCGTGCTTCACCAGCCACTCCGGCTTCTTCAGCAGGTAGACGGCGTTTCTCGCATGTTTCCTGCACCGGTCCGCCGTAACATCCTTCAGGTCTTTGTCGTCTTCGGCCTCGTCCATGTGGACGAACACTTCGATAATGTGTTTGCCTGCCATCAGCTGCGCCTGTATCAGTCCCGTTGACGCCTCGTGGGCGCATACCTTGTCTATTTCCTCGGCGCCGGGCATCCCGCATGCGACCACGATGTCACATTCCTCCAGCAGGTTTAGGCATTCGACGGGCAGATCCTTCACCCCAGGCACCGTCTTCCGCACCACCACGATGACGGGGAAGTTGTCCCGTATTTCATCCACCACTATCTTGCCCATGTTAACGCGGGCGAATGTCGTGTCGACGACCCCTACTTTCATAGTTCACCCCCGTCCAACAGTGTGAGACCGTGTTGTTCGGCGTATTTTTTCGCGTCTTCCACCGTTAGGGCGTTGCCGTCGTCGGCCATCATTTCACACAGCACCGCCGCAGGCTTCATTCCGGCTCTTCTCGCCAGCTCCGTCGACAGCTCCGTGTGTCCCCGCCGCCGCTCCAGCGTCTTCGCTATCAGCAGGTGGACGTGACCGGGTGCGTAGAAGTTTTTCGTTAAATCCTCGGGGGACTCCAGCCTGGCGAACTCCGTGATTGTGAGTGAACGGTCGTTATCTGTGATTCCAGTGTATGTTTTGCGGTGGTTGACGGAGAGACTGAACGCTGGACGGTCCCCGTACGGCGTCTTCTCAGGCACCATAGCTTTGACGACCTCGTTGCCCTTGCTCATCAAGTCGGTCATGTAGGGGAGTTGAAGCCTCTTCGCAACCTCTCCGCTTATCGCCAGGCATATGAGCCCGCCGCCTTCACTGCGCATCCGCCGAATGATTCCGGGGGTGCAGTGGGATGCGTGAACGACCATGTCGACCTCGTCCTCCCTGCCACTGGAATCATGTAGAAGCACAATATCCCCGCGTTTCAAAGCTTCAACGGCCCCTTCAATCATCACCGAAGATATTAAACGGGCATACTTAAAAATGATGATTTACTCAATAAAGAGTAGTTTATCTTTTATCGGCCTTTTCCTGTAGTCTTCCAGATATGGTTTCGTAGTCGTGTATGAGGTGGACGGTCTTGTCCACGTCGATGAACATCAGCAGAGACAGTACTTCGCGGTCGTTGCCGCGTATCTCCTTCACCTTGGGGCCTTCCACCACCAGGAAGGCCTCGTTGAAGTCTTCGCTGAACACCACGTCCGTTATCTTGCCGAACACCATGGAGTCGGATGACGTGATGTCCTTGCCTATGAACTCCGATGAACGATAGGTTTTCTCCTCCGCCATGTGGGTTTTCACAATCTCCGGCTCCAATGATGCGAGGTCCTTGTACAGGTGTATGACGTCGTCTATGTAGTCTATCTCCTTCAACTCCAAGAACTCCGTCTCCCGGCCCCGCACCGACTTGATTTTGTCGCCGGTCACGCGGAGGAACAAATCGTAGTCGCCCAAATCCACGTCTATGCCGCCCGCGACACCCATTTTCTCGCCGGCGCCGTCCACGACATCCTTTCCCTCGACAGACTCCAGCGTCTTCATCAGATACGTAACAGAAGCCAGGGTTTAAAAACCAAAACACAATAGAAGAACATGAAGCTGACCATCGTCTACGACAACACCGTATTGAAGGATGGGTTGCGAGAGGGCTGGGGCTTCAGCTGCCTCATAGAGGCCGGGGAAAATATTCTCTTCGACACGGGGTGGAAGGGCAGCGACCTACTCCACAACATGCGGGCGCTCGGCAAAGACATCAGTGAAGTAGACGCCGTCGTCCTCAGCCACGACCACTGGGACCACACCGGCGGACTCACCTGCGTGCTCAACAACGCAGATGTGAGGGTGTATGCGCCGAAATCCTTCAGCGACCACTTGAAGGGTGAGATAGGCAGGCACGCGGAACTGGTGGAAGTCGGCGGGCCGGTGAAAGTATCCGACAACGCATACTCGACCGGCGAACTGGCGGGAGAATACAAGGGAGTTATCATGGAACAGAGCCTCGCATTGGAAACCAAGGAGGGAGTGGTTGCGTTGACCGGGTGCTCGCATTCGGGGGTCGGACAGATACTCGAAGCGGCCCGCGAACGAGGCAGACTGTACGGCCTCGTGGGCGGCCTGCACGGCTTCGACGACTACCGCGCACTCGACGGCCTGAAACTGATTGTGCCGACGCACTGCACCCAGCACCGGCTTGAAATACGGGAGAAACACCCGAACGCGACCGAGGAAGGGGGCGTCGGCTGGACCAAGGAATTATAAGGCCTGATTCTGTAGTAGGGTATGCAGTATGATAAAGCAGATAGTGGACCGGAAGGCTGTTGACGCACTCTACGACGAAAGCCGCCTGTATTCGGCTTACGGCATGTACGAGAGGAGGATACACGGATACAAGATTTTCAAGGTGCCGTTGAACGCGCGGTTCGTGTGCCCCAACTGGGACGGTCGCCTCAGCGAAGACGGGTGCGTGTTCTGCCCCAGCCACGCGAAGCAGTTCACGTACCAGAGCTTCCGGGAGGTCATAGACAAGGGGTTCACTGAACAGATAAAAACGCAGGTGCAGCACTACCAGGAAAAAGGCGCCGGCGAGAAGGGCCTCGTCTACATAGCCTTCGGCACCAACACGTACGCGCCGTTGGACCGGCTGCGGCAGATATTCGACGAAACAGTGAACGCCCACGAAGACGTCATAGGGTTCACCGTGGGGACGCGGCCGGACTGCCTGCCGGACGAGGTGCTGGACCTCCTCGGAGAATACCGTGAATCAGGGTATGAGGTGTGGGTGGAGGCGGGGCAGCAGACCATGCACCAGCACACCCTCCGCGAAACCAACCGGCAGCACGGGGTGGCGGAGCTGATACGTGCGGTGGATGAATGCCATGCGAGGGACATCCCGTTGCTCGCTTTCATAATACTGGGTATGCCGTGGGAGACCCATGACGAGATGATGGAGACCGCCCGGATGATCTCCGCCATCGGAGTCGACGCGGTGAAGATTTACCCGCTGGTGGTGATGAAGGACACCCGGCTGGCGGAGATGTGGAGGACCGGACAGTACAAGAGCCTCGGCTTCAGACAGTACGTCAAACTAGTTGCGGACTTCCTCGAGCACCTCAGCCCCTACGTGTTGATACAGCGGATGTCCAAAGACTGCGGCCTCGAAATAAAGCTGGCTCCCGAATGGAACACCTACCGCAACATTGTGACGCCGCGGGTGGAGAAGGAGCTGAAGGCCCGGGGCACCAAACAGGGGAGCAGGTACAAGCTCTCCCTTACGGCGGACGAACTAATACCGTTGGCTGAGGACAAGCCGGACGAATTCTACGACGAACTGAAGAGGCAGAGGAGCGGGGGATGAAAAGAGTTCTGGTGCTGGTGGCGGCGGCACTATGCGGTTGCGTGTGCGTGCATGAAACCGTTGAGGAAACGACGACTACGCTGACGACGTCAACCACTAGCACGACGGCGGCCGCGTCAACATCCACTACGACAACGACGACGCCAACAACCTCCACCAGCACAACGACGTCGTCAACTTCCACGACGACGACCGTGGAGAGGGTGTCGTGTTACTCGGTGAAGAACCCCAGCCCGAAGGCGTGCGCGGAGGCGGCGTGCGACGGCGGGCTGACTTGCAAATTCACGGTATCGAACACCCAGTGCTGCGGGATAACCCCCGGCTGCGTCTGCGGCTAAATCCACTTCTTCCTCTTAAAGTACAGGAACATCACCGCCGCCAAAGCCACCATTATCAGTATGACGGCAGGGTACCCCCACGGATGTTCGAGTTCGGGCATGTAGCGGAAGTTCATCCCGTACCAGCCGGTGATGTACGTCAACGGGATAAATACGGTTGCGATGACCGTCAGCACCTTCATGACCTCGTTCATCCGGTTGCTGATGCTGGACATGTAGATGTCTATCATGCTCGACATCATGTCCCGGAACGTCTCAATCATGTCGATGACCTGTATGGTGTGGTCGTATACGTCGCGGAGGTAGATTTTAGTGGACTTCCTCACCAGCTGGCTCTCCGTTCTCTCCAGGGAACTGACGACTTCACGGAGGGGGTAAACGCTCCTCCGGAGGAAAATCATCTCCCCCTTCAGAGCGTGTATTTTACGGAGTGTGTTCGGCGACGGGTCTGCGACAATCTTCTCCTCCAATGACTCAATCTTCTCCCCCAAATCCTCTATTATGCCGAAGTAGTTGTCGACTACCGCGTCTATGAGCGAGTAGGCGATGTAGTCGGCGCCCCCCTTCCTGCTCTTCCCCTTACCCTCCCGTATCCTGCTGCGGACGGGGTCGAATACGTCACCCTCCTTCTCCTGAAAGCTGATGACGAAGTTCGGACCCAGCACGAGGCTGACCTGCTCCGCGCTTATGAGGTTGCCTTTGTCGCAGCACGTCAGCATCTTCAACACGATGAACAGGTATTCGTCGAAGTCCTCCATCTTCGGCCGCTGGTCGGTGTTCACCAGGTCCTCTATCAGCAGCGGGTGAAGCCCAAAGTGCGCACCAACCCCCTCTATCACGTTTATGTCGTGTATGCCGTCGACGTTAATCCAGGTGACGGTGGGCTTGTCCTTGAAGGGGAAGCAGTCCTCGACCTTCCCCACGACCTTCTCCGTGTGTTTTTTGTCGTCGTAGTCTATGACGGTTATCTTAACCCTTTCAGAACGCTTCTCTCCGATGTGCACGGGAGAGCCTGGCGGCAACCCCGCCTTCTTAGACCGCTTCTTGGGGGGGCGAGACATGCTGTTATTGAGTGTGAACCGACGTTATTAAAGACGTCTGACGGAGTAATACCATGGCGGCCTTAGAGGGTGTGCTGGCCTCGCTGACTCTGGTGGGGTTGGCGGAGCTCGGCGACAAAACCCAGCTGGCCGTGATACTGCTGGCGTCCAATACCAAAAGCCGGCTGCGGCTGTTGCTGGGTGTGATGGCCGGCTTCCTTCTCGTGGACGGAGCCGCCGTGCTGTTCGGCGCCTGGATGACCACCGTGCTTCCTGAGAACATATTGAAGGCCGCTGCTTCTCTCCTGTTCATATTATTCGGACTGCTGATTCTGCGCGGCAGAGGAGAGGAGGGAACGGGAGCCAGTCTGCGGCGGAACACGTTCCTGTCCGGGTTCGCGTTGATATCTCTGACCGAATGGGGTGACAAAACCCAGCTGACGGCCGCATTGCTGGCCACCAGATACGAGCCGACGGCGGTCCTAGCAGGCTCGCTGCTGGGTTTAGGCGTGCTGTCGGCGGCGGCGGTTTACCTAGGCGGCTGGGTTTCCGAGAAAGTCGACCGGAACACGGTATCCAATGCCGGGGGGATATTGTTCATCCTCACCGGCGTCCTGACGCTTTTAATCTAGTAGATAGTAGGATGTAACATGGATTATTCGAAGGCTTCGGCGGTTTTCGTGGTGTTGGCTTTAACCGCTTCAACCGCGTACGCGGCCGGCCTGGGGAACCTTCAGAACCCCGGCGACGGCAGCGTGCAGACAGGGCAGGGGAACGGCCGGGGTGCCGTGGACGGCGGCCTGAATGGGCTCGGCCGTGAAGGCGCGCCGGGGCTGCAGAACAGTAGCGGCCGAGAGAACGCTCCCGGACTTGCAGGGAACAGGACAGGCAACGAGTCCCCTGGATGGGAGACCGCGCCCGGCCTCAGCGGAAACCAGACCGGCAGGGGTCTGGGAATCGGCACCGGCGAGGGACAAGGCGTGGGTCCGGGGTTGAACGCCGCGAACCTCACCCATCTGAAGCAGATGATACGGGAGAGAAAGCAGGTTATGGAACAGGAGCTCGAGAACATGAGCGAAGACGACCGGAAGGTCTACCGCAACCAGAACAGGGTGAGGGAGGCGGTTCACGCCATGCTGGCGGTGGACAACCTCACAGGCGGCATAGGCCGAAACATCTCAGAAATAGCGAGGAAGTTCAACAACTCCGTGCAGAAGACCATACATGCGGAGAAGAAGATTGAGAAGAGGGGCGGCCTCACACGGTTTTTCTTCGGAGGCGACGACGAAGCCGCCGACGATATAGAAGAGGAGGTTGAGCAGAATCAGGAGCGGCTGCTGGAACTCAACCAGCTTAAGGACTCCTGCGACTGCAGCGAGGGAGTGAAGGAGGCGCTGCAGGAACAGATGCAGAACCTCCAGCAGGAACAGAACCGGCTGCGGCAGCTGGCCCAAGAGGAGAAGAACAGCAAGGGGCTGCTGGGGTGGCTGTGGAAGTGAAGATGACGAACGTGAACTACGTGGTGGACGTGCTGCTGGCCGTGTGCCTGGTAGTCGTGGCCGTGACCGGATTGGCGGTTTTCCTGTTCATGCCCGAGGGTGTGCGTCAGGGCGGGCTGCAGGAGTTCGTGGGTGTGCAGAAGACGGTGTGGACCAGCGTACACAACTGGACCGGCATACTGATGGTTGCTTTGATGCTGGTTCACTTCATACTGCACTGGAACTGGCTCGTGTGCATGACCAGGAACGTGTTCAGCAGGAAACCCAAGGAATGCAAGATATGAGGAAAGATAGACAAATGTTTATCTTTCCTTGATTTTTTACATGAAAGATACAATTTTGTCTATTTGAGCCGCCTTAGCTTTCCGTTACACTACCGCAAGCTTTTAAAGGATGGCTGACATATAGATGTACAAGAATTTTAGAAAAGCCTTTTTTCTACTGGAGGCGGTTTCTTTGGAATCTAAGACTTTGAAGGGCACTACGACCATCGGGTTAACGTGCAGTGACGGGATAGTGTTCGCCACCGACAGGCGGGCGAGCATGGGAGGCTTCATAGCCAGCAAGAGGGCGCAGAAGAGCTTCAACGTAAACGACTACGTGGGGGCAACGGTGGCGGGCAGCGTGGGAGACGCTGAAAGCCTGATGAGACTGATTCAGGCCGAAGCCAAGCTGTACGAGATGAACAACGGCGAAAAAATGAACCCCAAGGCCGTGAGCGTCCTGCTCTCGAACATACTGCAGGGCAACAAGATATTCCCCTACCTGGTGCAGCTGCTCATAGGCGGCCACCTGAAGGGCGAGTCCAGGCTGTACACGCTCGACCCCATAGGCGGACTCATCGAGGAGAAGATGGCCGCGACCGGAAGCGGAAGCCCCATGGCCTACGGCGTGTTGGAGATGGAGTACAGCGAAGACAAAACGGTCGAAGAGAACATTCCCGTGGCGTTGAAGGCGTTGAAGAGCGCCCTTTCAAGGGACGCGTACACCGGAGACGGCATGGAACTGGTCACAATCACCAAAGACGGCTTCAGGAGATACAGCGACGAGGAAGTCGAAAGCCTGACGCAAAAGGCCGTGGCAAAATAAAGACAGCAACTTCTAACTGAACGAACGGTTGCTAGCTGAAAAATGGAATTTAAGGAGATACAGAGCATCGTAGAGGAGACGGCGCCCGACGGCAAAATAGCCAAGGTCGACGTGGAAGGACCGAAGGTCATACTGTACACAGACGACATGCCGTATTTCGTGGAGAACAGCAACGAAGTGCGGAATCTCGCCACCTCCCTGAAGAAGCGGGTCATCGTCAGAAGCACATCCAAATCACTCATCGAGCCTGCCGAAGCCAAGCGGATGATTGAGGAGATAATACCAGAGGAAGCCAACATCGTAGACATCGAATTCGACGAATACTTCGGGGAAGTCAGGATAGAGGCGGAGAAGCTCGGCCTGGTCATCGGCAAACACGGCAGCACCCTCGACGAGATAACCAAGGCGACCCACTGGAACCCAAAACTGCTGAGGAAGCCGCCGCTGCAGTCCGACACCGTCCGAACCATACGGAAGACTTTGTTCGAGAACGCGAAGGAGCGGCAGAAGATACTCAAAAACGTGGGGAAGAAGATTTACCGTAAACCGGACGCTGAATGCGACTGGATACGCGTCACCCCATTGGGAGGCGCACAGCAGGTCGGCCGTTCTTCGGTCCTGCTGCAGACGCCCGCCAGCAACGTGCTGATAGACTGCGGCATAAACGTTGCGGCGCAGGACACGAACCGGTTCCCGGACTTCCGCGCCGTGAAATTGGCGATAAGCGAGTTGGATGCGGTTGTGATATCGCACGCCCACCTGGACCACTGCGGCTTCGTACCGTACCTGTACAAGTACGGGTACGACGGACCCATATACTGCACGGAGCCTACCAGAGACCTTATGGCTCTGCTGGTTTTGGACGCCGTTGAAATAGGAGTTAAAGGACAGAACGAGCTCCCCTTCACTAGTAAGGAGGTGCGGGAGATGATAAAGCACACCATCCCCTTGGAGTACGGGGAGGTGGCGGACATCACACCGGACATACACTTGACGTTATACAATGCGGGCCACATCCTGGGGAGCAGCGTATGCCACTTCCACGTGGGAGAGGGACTACACAACCTCGTGTACACTGGAGACTTCAAGTTCGGGGACACGCGATTATTGGAGGCGGCAAACTACGACTTCCCCCGGGTTGAGACAGTGATTATGGAGTCGACGTACGGCGGAAGATACGACGCGCAGCCTAAGAGAAGGGACGCGGAAAGCCTCCTCATAAACACCATAAAGAAGACGGTTAAGAGAGGGGGGAAGGTGTTGGTGCCGGTGTTCAGCGTCGGCCGCAGCCAGGAGGTGATGATGGTTTTGGAGAACGCGTACCGCTACGGCGAACTCGACGTTCCCGTGTATTTGGACGGGATGATATGGGAGGCGACGGCAATACACACCTCCTACCCGGAGTATCTGAAGAAGCACATCAAACACAGGATATTCAACGGCCACAACCCGTTCCTCGTGGACGCGTTCGAGAAGGTGGAGCACAAGGAGCGGCCGGCGATAATAGAGAGCGACGACCCCTGCGTGGTTTTGGCGACGTCAGGCATGATGACGGGCGGCCCCAGCGTAGAATACTTCAAGGCGTGGGCGGATGACCCCAAGAACATGATAACCTTCGTAGGATATCAGGCCGAAGGCAGCTTAGGGCGGAGGATACAGAACGGGCTGAACGAAATCGCTATTGAAGAAAACGGCCGCACCAAGGGCCTGAAGGTGAACATCGGCGTCAAGACGGTGGACGGGTTCAGCGGACACGCCGACCGCCGGCAGCTGCTGGGGTACGCGAAAAAGATTAATCCACGACCCAAGAGGGCGATCATCATGCACGGTGAAGCCAGCAAAACAAACAACCTCGCCATGACGTTATACGACATGTTCGGCTACGAAGCAACCGCGCCGAGAAACCTGGACAGCATACGGCTGGTTTAGGTTCTTATCCTATGAATCAGGTGCAAGTGAACAGATACACATTATTTATATAGTTGAATGCACATTGAGTATACATAGGTGATTGCATTGAACGTCAATTTGGGTGCACCGTATGAGTCGGCCATCCAGAGGATTATCGAGAAGGGATACGCCGGCAACCAGACAGAGGTTATTAGGCAGGCGATAACCGCCTACGACAGAATGCTCGAGGAGGAGGAGTTAAGGCTGGTCCACAAAGCCGTTGAAGTGGAGATGGACGAGATAAGAGCCGGCAGGGTTAAGACATACACCCTCGACGAAGTAAGGGACGAACTCAATGGATAGGATGGCGTTACTGTTCTCTGAAACAGCCAAGAAACAGCTTAAGGCAATGCCCCCGGACCTGAAACAGATTTTCCTTAAACACTTCGAAAAAATCCAGTCCATGCCTCCGAGACGACACATGAGACACGGAATACCCCACCACGTCGAAAAAGTCACCAGACAGGCTAGAATAATCTACCACCACGAAGGCGAAACTACACACATAATACGCTGCTTCCAAAACCACAAAGAATACGAACGATGGTACAAATCATACAAATAACCAACCACAGAGAAACGATGTTGGATGTGACATGGTATGGCTAGGGACTCGTCCATGCTATGTCGGTAGCCCCTGGACAGCATACGGCTGGTTTAGGTTCTTATGCCCAGGGACCCGAGGGTGGCCTGGGCGATGTTGGACAGGTGGTCTCCGATTTTCTCCAGGTTCATGAGTATGTCGGTGTAGATTACGCCGGCGTTGATGTTGCATTCCCTGCACTCCAGGCGTTTCACGTGGTTGTCCCTGAACTTTAAAGTGAGTGCGTTCACTTCCTCCTCGTTCACCAGCACGCGGCGGGCGGCCTGGATGTCGTCTTCCCCCAGAGTCAACACGGTGTCGTCGAACATCTCCGACAGCACCGTCTGCAGTCTCCGCAGCTCCTCCCTGGCCTTGTCGGAGAACACGCACCTGCTGGTGTTCTTGTCCTCCACCAGCTCCATCAGATTCACGGCGTGGTCTCCTATGCGCTCCAGGTCGTTGACGCTGTGCAGTAGACGGGGAATGCGTTCAGACTGCTGCACAGACAGTTCCTCCTGGGTCAAGTCCACCAGGTAGTGGGTTACGGCATCCTGGAGGGAGTCCACCCCCACCTCCGTCTTAACCACCTTCTTCATCAGGGAGTCTCCGCCGTCGAAAAACGACTCCATGGTCTGGTCGAACATGGAGCGCACCATCGACGTCATGTGCACCAGCTCCTTCCTCGCCGCCTCGATTGCGACCGTGGGCGTAGACAGCAGGTGCCGGTCCAGGTGCCTGGGCTTCATCACGTCCGCCACGTCCTCGCCGGGGAGAACCCGCTTGAGCATGGCCGCGAAGAAGGGAACGAAGGGCAGGAATATCATGGTGTTTACGACGTTGAACAGGGTGTGGGTGTTGGCTATCTGACGGGCGATGTCTCCGGAAAAGGAGGTTACCACAGAGTAGTAGACCGGCAGCAGTATGAAGGCCATGCAGACGCCCAGGACGTTGAACATGACGTGGGCGAGCGCCGCCCTCTTCGCCGACAGGTTGGTGCCAACGCTCGCAATCAACGCCGTGATGCAGGTTCCTATGTTGTCGCCGAATATTATGAAGATGGACGTCCTCAAATCCAGCAGGCCGGCCGCGGCCAGGGCTATGGTTAGGCCGACGGTGACGCTGCTGCTCTGAACCATCATCGTCACCAGCAGGCCGGCGAGCAGCGCCAGCAGCGGGCTGCCCTGCAGCGACGCGAACAGTGTGTGGACCATCGGCGTACCCCCCAGGGGCTTGGTGACGCCGGTCATGATGCTCAACCCCAGGAACAGTATGCCGAAGCCGAACACCGCCTCCCCCAGGTCCCTCTGCCTCTTGCTCCTGCCGAGAACGAACAGCAGGCTCCCCAATCCGACTATTGGGAGGGCGTAGTCGGTGAGCCTGAATGCTATCAGCTGGGCGGTGATGGTGGTTCCTATGTTGGCGCCCATTATGACGCCTATACCCTGGGTCAGCGTCATCAGCCCCGCGTTTATGAAGCCTACGACGGTGACGGTGGTGATGCTGCTGCTCTGAATGACAGAGGTTGTTCCGGCGCCGACGAGTACGCCCATGAAACGGTTGCTGGTGAACTTCGCTATGATGGAGCGGAGGCGGTCGCCCGCCACCTTCTGCATGCCGGAGCTCATCGCGTGGATGCCGTAGATGAACAGGCCCAATCCCCCGAACACCCCGAACACGAGCTCCTGAAGCATTGACACAGATTACGATGGAGACAATAAATAATCAGACCCTGCAGCCGCAGCCTTTCATGCGGAGTTTCTTCACCTGCTCCTCCACGGTGTCCACGTACTCCGTCTGAACCGGTTCTCCCGCAGCGAGCGACTCATCCAATGGGCTTTTGTGCCGGTACCCCCGTAACATCATCTCCTCGGCTAACAGGCGGTGGCGGTTGTGCAGCGCCTTCAGCTTCCCCACCCACCGCCTGGTCTCCGGGTGACAACGGTAACCCTTTTTGTCCTCTGTTAGTATCGTCCAGAGTGCATGGAGTTCACGGTGTTCGCCCAGCAGGTGGCTCCTGCACAGCCGTTCCGGAGGCAAATCCCAGATACGCATCCCTTACACTACGCCGGCGGGGAATAAATACACGGGCTCCTGGCCGTCGGGCAGCTGAAGCAGCCCACTCACCTGTTCCAGGTTGAATGCGCCCACCGCCACGGTGCCGAGGCCCAGCGACTCCGCCTGCAGGTATATGTTTTGGCCTGCGTGGCCGGCCTCCATGTGCACGTACATTATGCCGCGGTCTCCGTAACGCTGCGTTGTGCGTTCATACACCGCCGCGATGACGAACACGACCGGGGCTTCGGCCACAAACTCCTGCCCCAGCGCCGCCGCAGCCAGGTCTTCACGGACGTCGCCGTCCACGGTCTTCACCATCCGGTGTTCCGACGGGATGTGACGGTACACCCCCGGCTGAAGTCCTTCCACGTCGCCGACGACCGCGTAGAGTTCCAGCGGGTAGGTTGCGCCCGCGGACGGGGCGGTGCGGCCGCCCCACTGACTGGTCTCCCCCTGCGCGGCCCACAATAGCTGCGACAGCTGCTCCAGCGTCAGCGGCTGATCCTTATACTCTCTTCTAGACCTCCTTTCCGCCAGCGCAGCCTCGACGGAAATGCCCCCCGTGGAGGGCTCCGACAATTCCACCACATCGGTTTCCGGTGTCTCAGCCACTCTGCCACCTCCAGTAGGATTGTGTGTGGACGCCAATAAAAGCGCGGCCAAAACCGTTAAAACGCCCGCCGCCGCTATGAGTCTTTGGTCCACATTACCATACTGTATCCAACGTTTTTAAGGGTTGAGGCTTATATCTATGAAGTATGACCCGCGTGGAGATTATGCTGGTTGCGGTGCTGATTGCCATAGGCATACTCTTGGGTATCATATTCGGCGGAGGCACCATATGGTTTCTTAAGCCCGGCGGCGACACCATGGTGGTGGACAAGGTGGTTCAGAAATACGTCTGCGCGGACGGAACAGTCAAGGACAGGCTTTCCGAGTGCCCGGTCATAGAGGGCGGTAACGGGAGCACGCGTGTGGTGTGCCCGCCCTGCGAATGCGACGACGTGACAGTCAACCCATACAGGAGATGTGACTGCGTCCAGTGCCTCGCATCCTGCGGGTTCGGCGGCGCGAACGTGACCACCACCACACTGTATGTGCCGACCTGCGAAGCCTGCACGTCAGACGAAGACTGCGGCGCGGCACACTATGAGAACGTCACCCGGTGCCGGAGCATCCAGGGCACCGAGAAGATGTACCGCAACTACATCCAGCCGTTCTGCGATGACGGCTGCTGCAAGGTCACCCAGACCCAGAACGTGATACGCTCCTGCACAGACGACGAACGCTGCATCTCAGACGAAGGCTGCGTCATGTACGAGGAAACAGACGACGAAGAGTAGTTAATACTTTATCCTTCGCATAGTATCCTATGCCTGTAGAGCGGGAGCCAAACCATAGGCAACTGAGTTTTCTGAAGGATGGACTTACCGTCCGAGAGTTTGAGAGAAACCCGTTCGGCGACATGCTCCGTAAGGCCTTCGGGGAAGGCAGAGCCGCCAGGGACGTTAAAGTCGACGTGGAGGGGGACCTTCCGGACTGCGCGGTCAGAGAATTCCTCCTGCGTTCAAGGACGGTGGAGGGTTGGATGTTCGGGATAGCCGGCAGCAGCATACGCAACCTCATAATGGGTTTTGAGAGCCAGTTAGGAGACATAGACGTTGCCGTGGGCAGGCCAAACGGGGCCAGGCAGCTGGGGATGCACGAAGACGTCTTCATGGACATAATAGTCAACAACAGGAGCGTTTTTGAGGGAGACTACAGAGGCCAGCCGCTGGCGGACAGGATGCACCTTAGCTCCCCCCACTTCCTCTCCAAGACGGACGACGGCAGGTGGGCGTTCAGGAAACACATCATGGCGGCACAGTATACGTTCGACTACGTGGGAATGCTGAATACGGGGGAAATGGTGGACCCCTACGACGGCGTCAGGGACATGCTGGACGACAGGATTAGGTTAGACTATACCAACGACCTTTACATGAGAGACAACCCCCACAGGGTCTCCACATCCAAGTCTCACACCCTCACCTATGAGACTACCGTTCGGGGATTATTCCCCAAGTACAAGTGGGGACACAGGTTCGACGACGCTACGGAAGCAGAGCTGGCGAACCACCGGCCACATTTTTGGTGTGGCGACAAAGAGTTCAGGCTTCTCACGGAACTGGCTGTTTGGATCCCCAACGCCGTTGAATTCATAGGAGACCTCCGCCACTACCATCTCCTGCAGCCGCTCGCCGATGCCGCCTCCAGCAGCGACACTGTGAAGACCATGACCCCTGCAGGGGTGAAGGCTGCGGAACTCATAAGGTCCGGCGTGGATGTTGAACCTGAGGAGAAACACTTCGAGCGGATGACGAAGTCGGAGAGGGTGGAGCGTTTCCTGCTGGGGTTGGATGACAGGATATCCAAGCCGCTCCGCCACGAACTGGGGAACTGAACTATCTACCGTGTTTGGTCGCCCACGTGCGGAGCCGCAGCGCATTCAGTTTTATGAAGCCTTTCGCGTCTTTCTGGTCGTATCCTCCGTGGACGTCCATGCTGGCGACGTCGTGGTCGTAGAGGCTCTCCTGGGACTCCCGGGACTTCACCATCACGTTGCCTTTGTAGATGCTGAGGTGTACTGTGCCGGACACGTGCTCCTGGCTCTTTTCAACCGCCGCCATCAGGAAGTCCATCTCCGGCGCATACCAGAATCCGTAGTACATGAGCTCTGAAATCTTCGGCGTAAGCGTGTCGCGGAGGTGCACGACTTCGCGGTCCATGGTCAGCCCCTCCAAATCCAGGTGCGCCGCACGCAACACCGTGTACCCCGGCGTTTCATATACGCCGCGGCTTTTCATGCCCACGAAACGGTTCTCCACCAGGTCGATGCGGCCTACGCCGTTCTCGCCCGCGATTTTGTTCAGGAACAGGAGTATGTCCAGGGGCTTGGATTTCACCTCCCCGTTGCATTCCACCTTCACCGGCACACCCTTCTCAAAGGTTACGGAGACCATGGCCTCCTTGTCCGGCGCGTCCTTCGGCGACACGGTCATGGTGAACATGTCCTCAGACGGCGGCTTCCCCGGCTCCTCCAGCACGCCCGCCTCATAGCTCTTGTGCATGACGTTCTCGTCCGAACTGTATGGTTTCTTCAAAGTCGCCTCCACAGGGATGCCTTTTTCCTCCGCATACTTTATCATGTCGCTGCGGCCCTGGAACTGGGACAGAAACTCCTCGTCCTTCCACGGCGCGAAAATCTCCACGTCCGGCATCAACGCCATATAGGTTAATTCGAAGCGGACCTGGTCGTTTCCTTTGCCGGTGGCGCCGTGGCCGACCACGTTCGTCTTTTCCTTCCGCGCAATCTCTATCTGCCGCTTCGCAATCAGCGGCCGCGCTATGGAGGTGCCGAGCAGGTACTTGCCCTCGTAGATTGCGTTAGCCTTCAACGCACGGTATATGAAGTCTTTGACGAACTCTTCCTTGAGGTCTTCTATGTACACCTTGGATGCGCCTATCTGGAGGGCCTTCTTCTTGGCGGCCTCGTAGTCTTCGTTCTGACCTACGTCTGCGATATACGCTACGACGTCGTAGTCTTTGTCTATCAGCCACTTCAGTATCACGCTGGTGTCCAGTCCGCCAGAGTACGCTAACACAATCTTCTTCTTCATTTTACCTGTACCTTGCTTATGTCTTTGCCGCCCAACACGGCCCTGACGATGGCCTGGGTCTTCTTCTCCGCCTTCCCGATGCGGTTCTCCTGAGCCTTAATCTTCCGCACGTTCGCCGCCGTCTGCTTCTTGAAGCCCTTTATCATCTTAGCAACCTCCTTGGGGGAGGTGCTGCCGAGGCTCCGGTAGGTGTGGATGTTCTTGCGTGGGTCGAATACCGTGCGCATCTCGTCGAAGCTGACCTCCACGCCGTGGTTTTTCAGTATGGCATGGACTTCGTCGAATTCCATGAAGTTCTTGCCCTTCCGGTGGAGTTCGCCGACGAGGTTGCCGACTATGTGGTGGCATTCGCGGAAGCTCAGCCCGTGCTCCCGGACCAAATGGTTGGCGAGTTCCGTGGCCGTGGTGAAGTTCGCCCCCGACAGCTCCGCCAGCCGTTCCTCGTTCACCTTCATCGTCTCAATCATGCCGGTGGTCGTCGAGAGCGTGGACTCAACAACCTTCAGCGCATTCCACAGCGGCGGCTTGTCCTCCTGGAGGTCGCGGTTGTAGCCCATGGGTATGCCCTTCATCATCGTCAAAAGCTGCATCAATGAGCCGTATACGCGGCCGGTGCGACCCCGGGCCAGCTCCGCCACGCAGGGGTTCTTCTTCTGCGGCATAATAGATGAGCCTGCAGTGTATGCGTCGTCGAGTTCGAGGATTCCGAACTCGTAGGTGCTCCAGTACACCATCTCCTCCGCCAGCTTGCTCAGGTTGCTCATCAGCAGCGCCAATGCGCAGAGGGTTTCCGCTATGAAGTCGCGGGAGCTTATTACGTCGAGACTGTGTACGTGGACTCCGCTGAAGCCCAGCAGCTTGGCGGTCATCCGGCGGTCGATGTTAAACGACGTCCCCGCCAAGGCGCAGGAGCCCAGCGGGTTCAAGTCCACTATCTCGTATGCGTTGTCGAGGCGGCGGAGGTCCCGCATCAGCAGGCTCACGTACGCGGTCGCCCAGAAAGCCAGTGTCACGGGCATCGCGTCCTGGGTGTGCGTGTACCCGGGTATCACCGTCTCCAGGTTGCCGTCCGCTATCTTCAGGAACACCTTCTGCAACGCGATTACCTTCTTCTTCACGTCCAGTATCTTCCACCGTATGTGGAGGCGGGCGTCGGTCAGAACCTGGTCGTTGCGGCTCCGCGCCGTGTGGAGTTTGCCGCCGTATTCCGGCCCGGCGCCTTTTATCACGTATTTTTCCACGTTCATGTGGACGTCCTCGTCCCCCTTGCTGAGGACGAATTTCCCGCTGATATAATCCTGGCGGGCCTTTTCCAGCCAGGTGAGTATCTTCTTCAAGTCGGTGTTGGAGATGATGTCCTGTTTCGCCAGCATGATGGCGTGGGCTTCGCTCCCCCAGATATCCTCCAGCACCATTTCGCGGTCGACTTCCACGGACTGCAGGTAGTCTTCCACGTTCTCGCTCCAGTCCTTCTGGAACCGTCCTCCCCATAGTTTCGCCATCGTGTGTACCTTCTAATATGTGAGCTTTAAATTAAGAATGGGCGGGCCGCCGGGCCCGCCTCCAGGGTCTAAGCAGGGGATGGTTCGGGCTCGGTCGACGTAGCCTTCGAGGTTCTGCCGGCCTTCGCCATAATCATCCACGGCAGCCCGGCTATCTTGGTGGCGCCTATCGCCCACTGCTGGTTGTAGCCGCGCGTTTTGATGGAGCGCATCTCCTTGTTGAACAGCCCGGAGTCGGAGTGCCGCTCCAGTATGTCGATGTTGCCCTTGTAAAGCTTCGCCTTGTATTTGCCGCTGACGTGCTCCTGGCTCTTGTCAATGAACGCGTCCAAATCGGCCTTCAATGGGTGGTACCATTCGCCGTGGTAGACCATGTAGGCCCAGCGGGCGTCCACCATCTTCTTGAACTGTATCTCGTGCTTTGTCTGGCACCACTGCTCCAGGTCCTTGTGCAGTTTCAGTATCACGTGAGCCGCTGGCGCCTCGTAGATTTCACGGCTCTTCATGTCCATGATGCCGTCTTCGAACATGTCTATCTTGCCGATGCCGTTGCGGCCTGCGACGACGTTCAACCCCATCACCAGGTCGCCGAGCTTCATCTCCTTCCCGTTCATGGACACGGGAACGCCTTGTTCGAATTCGAGCTCGATTATCTCCGGCTTGTCCGGAGCCTTCTCGGGCGGCGTCAGCCACATCCAAATGTCCTCGGGCAGCTCCTGGTTCAGGTCCACCGCACCGGACGCTATGCTGCGGCACCACATGGTCTTGTCGTCTCCGCCCGCGATTTTCTCGCTGGTGGGGACGCCCCACTCCTTCACCAGTATTTCTTCTTCTCCGCGGGTGAGGTCGAAGTCGCGGACCGGCTGAAGTATGTGGAGGCCGGGCGCCAGGAATGTGATGACGTTGTGCATCCGGAACTGGTCGTTGCCTTTTCCTGTGCAGCCTTCCAGTACGGAGTCGCAGCCGTGCTTCACCGCCTGCTCCGCCACTACGGCGGCGACGAGCTGCCTGGTCATCGACGTCGACACCGGGTAGCCGTTGTAGTCGCTGTTGGCCTTAATCGCCTTCGGCAGCCACACTTCGGTGAACTCGTCCTTCACGTCTATGGTTATCGGCTTTATGCCTAGTTTCTCTGCGCGTTCGACTGCGCCCTCCATTTCCTCGTCGCCCTGCCCGACGTCGAGCATCACAGGCACGATTTCTTCGGCGCCGTATGTTCTCCTCAGGAACTCCACGCCCAGTGCGGAGTCGAGTCCGCCGGAGTAGGCGAGGCAGGTCTTCGTCACCTTAGGCTTCGGTGTTTCGTCCAGCTTCTTTATCAGGTCCTTCGCTTTTGGTTCGGCCATCTTGCATCAGCTCACTACAGAATAGTATGTTACATCAATATAACCCTGTGTTTCATATGTAACATTTATATATAAAATGTATTATATTTAACAATATGGTTTCGGTTGTCGATGCGGTGGAGGAGGTTGTGAAATCAGACACACGCATACACGACGCAGTCCGCATGGGCATAGCCAACAACCGCCGCCTCGCCCAGCACATCCAGGCCGACGTAGGCAGGATAACATGCAACAAGCCGGCGGTCGGCACCATAGCGGTGACGCTGCAGCGGCTCGGCTCCAGGATTAAGGCAGGGGACACGAAGTACTCCGACATATTCGGGAGAAGCCAGCTGCAGCTGCGCGACGACATAAGCATACTATACATGAAAGGCAGCCCCGACATCACGGAGCCTGGGAAGGACGAGGACTGCTTCTACGTGAAGATACAGGGCATCGGAACCACCACAGCCCTCACCGACGACCGCGGCCTCGGGAAAATAGAATATAAAAGCGGCGACATGCTAAAGAAGATAAGCGGTTTAAGCGCTATCATCATCACCAGCCCCGACGAGATAGTCGACACCCCGGGCGTCGTAGCCCATCTGATGATGGCGTTGGGGGGGCGGGGCATAAACGTGGTCGAGGTCACTTCAAGCTACGACAAAACATTCCTCATAGTCGACAAAAAAGATTCGCTAAACGCGGTCGGCATAGTTAGGTCGCTGATAAACAGGTCGAGAAAATGACGAAGCAGGTGCTCAACGAGGAGGAGATAGCCGGGGGCTTGGACAAACTGGTCGGGGAAATCCTGGAAGACAACGAAGACGCCGGAGAGCTGGTGCTGGTAGGCGTGATAACCCGGGGCGTCACACTCGCGGAACGCATGAAAAAAAAGATGCAGGGAGTCAACGTGGAGATCGGAGCCCTCGACACCCGGCCGTACCGAGACGACGTGAAGGTGGACGAGGTAGTCGAAGACAGGACAGACCTTCCGGAAGACCTCACAGGCAAGGACGTGATAATAGTAGACGACGTCATGTCCACCGGCAGGACCATGCGGGCCGCACTCGACGCCGTATTGCGTTACGGCAGGCCGAGGAACGTGAAGACTGCGGTGCTCATAAACAGGAAACACCGCGAGCTCCCGATATCCGCGGACTACGTGGGGGCGGAGGTGCTGACCTCCGTGAAAGAGAACATCCGGTTGAAGCTCCGCGAAGTCGACGGCGGCAGGGACAGGGCAGTGATAAGCTAAAATGCTCTTCGGCAGGCTGAGGTCCTTCCTGAGGATTCTGTGGCGGGACGCCATAATGTGGGTCAGCGACGCCACCATACTGTTGGACGAGTGGATGGCCGCGTATTTGTTCGCTGACACGGGATACCAGTACATCTGGTCCAAGCTCGACGTCCACCGGACGCTGCTGGATGATGAGGTGAGGGTTGAGGCGTTTCGAAAGGCCCTGGAGGAAACGGTTAAGGAGGGCGACCGCGTCCTGGACCTCGGCACTGGAACGGGCATACTCGCGTTCCTAGCCGCACGCCGGGGGGCGCACGTCATAGGTGCGGACTCCGCCGGCATAATAGACGTCGCCCGGAAAACCGCAGAGAAAAACAAAATCAAGAACGTGGAGTTCACGAGGTCGGACATACGCGACCTTGACATAGAACCAGTGGACTGCATCATCTGCGAACTCCTTGGAATGCACATACTGGACGAGGGCATAACCTACAAGGTGGAGAACGCCCTGCGGCTGCTCAAGGACGGGGGCACGGTGATTCCGGAGAAAATGGACATATACGTGGCGCCTGTGGAGTCGCCCGACGCCGGGCTCGGCTTCTGGCGGGAGCTGTACGGCATAGACTACTCGGCGGTCGAGCAAGTCCCTCACGAGGTCCGCAACCACGACATGAGCGGTTCACGGTTCCTGTCGGAGCCGGTGAAGGCGTTCACCATAGACCTGAAGGGGAGGACCCCCGGCCGGCTGAAATGGGATGGGACGTTCAATATGGACTCCGCCGGGGAACTGCACGGCTTCGTACTCTACTTCGACGCGAAGCTGTCGGAGAACGTGACACTGTCCACCCACCCCCATAAGCCGCTGACCCACTGGAAGCAGGTGTTCCTGCCAGTGGAGAAACGAACGCCTGTTTATGAGGGGGACATGGTTCGGCTGGAGCTGAAGACCGCGTTCAACAACACCCGGTGGCGGTGGAGTCACACGCTTATTTAAAGGGGCTAGTAATTCATATACATCCTATTCCGAGGTGACTGAAGTGGCAAAGAAAAGCTCAAGCAAAAAAAAGAAGACGGTGAAGAAGAGTAAGAAGAAGTCTAATGCGAAAAAGAAGACGGCTAAAAAGAAGGCCAAGAAAAAGACCAGCAGGAAATCGACAAAGAAGAAGGCTAGCAAGCGCAAATCCAAGAAAAAGACGAAAAAGAAGGCTCCGAAGAAGAAAACCAAGGCTAAAAAGAAGAAGCCGGTGTTGACCGCCAAACAGAGGCGTGAGGTCCAGAAGGCCATTAAGCAGGCCGAGAAGAAGATGATGGAGAACTACAAGAAGGCCGTGAAATTGGCGGGGAAGGACTGGAGCAAGGAGTCCAAGAAATACGAGAAGGTCGTGAAAAGGGACGTTGCCAAGGCGCAGCGGCAGATAGAGGCGGAGGTCAGGAAGAACCCCGCCGGCGCCGCGGTCGCGGCTACGGCGGTGGGCGCGATAGCGGGCGCGTTCCTGATGTCCATGCTGAAGAGAAAATAGGATGGCGCGTAAAGGAAAGAAAGTGGTCGGGGAAAAAAAGAAGGATGCGGACCCGTTCCCTGGGATTCCCCTGGGCGGAGCGCTTGAAGTGGTTGAGGGAGTCGGCGGACTGCTGGCCAAATACCTCGCCCAACGCTACGAGGTGGAGAAGCGTGTGGAGGAGTTGAAGGTGGAGACCGCCGAGACCGTGGATGAAATCCGGGAGGAGGCGGTGCGCACGGGTTACGCGGTGAAGAAGGCGTTCCTCCGCAGCGTCGTCGAAACCATCCTGCTGACAACCGGCCTGCTGTCGCTGATAGCCGGCCTCATACTGGTGGTCAGAGACGTCATCCCCCTCCGGTACGTGCTGCTCGGCTACGGCATCCTCATAACCGCGTTCATAGCGTTCCAGGTCAAGACCGCGCCTGAAGCGTAGATGGTGTTTGGATGGAGGAGTTGAAGCAGAGGATACAGGAGTACATAGAGGGACACAACGTCTGCACCATAGCCATCTCGGACAGCAACAAACCCTACGCCCACACCATGTACTACGTGAGCGAGGGCCTCCACATCTTCATGGAGTCCGACCCCCACTCCAAGAAGGTCCACACCCTCCAGGCCAACCCGCAGATGGCGTTGACCATAGACGAGGACTACAGCGACTGGCGCGACATAAAGGGTATAGAGCTGTTCGGCCGCGCCGAACTCACCGACGAGCGAGAGACGCCGAGGCTGCAGCAGATGTTTCTGGAAAAGTTCCCCCACATAAACGACCTCGGAGGCATACCTGCGCACCACTCATTCATAGAGGTCACTCCTGAGGCCATCTACTTCATGGACTTCAGCGAGAAATTCGGCCAGAAGAGGATATACTACGTGGACGAGAAGCCGAAGAAGCGGTTCAGCAAGCTGACATGGTAGGCGTGGACGACGCAGAGTTGAAGAGGCTTCTGGAGGAATCTCATGTAATTGCGGTGGTGGGGTGCTCCCGCAGCCCCGGCAAGGCCGCCCACAGCGTTCCCAGGTACCTGCAGGAACACGGCTACGGAATCATTCCAGTGAACCCTTCCGCAGACGAGATACTCGGAGAGAAATCATATCCGTCCCTGTCCGACATCGAAGGGGAGGTGGACGTGGTTGACGTGTTCCGCCCTTCAGAGGAGGCATACGATATAGTAAATGCCGCCCTGTCCATGGATCCCATGCCGAAGGCTGTGTGGCTTCAGCAGGGCATAGTCAGCGAAGAGGCTGGGAAGCTGGCCGAGGAAAATAACATAATGTTTGTGCAGGACAGGTGCATGAGGGCGGAGCACCGGCGACTATTTCATTGACTCCCGTTTGTTGGCTGTGCATACTTCGCAGTCGAGGTAGCCGCAGTCGAAGGTTTTGTCGCCGCCCCACTTCAGCCCGTATTCGCGGAATTCCTTGACTATGTGGCACACGTCTTCGCCCTTCTTGGTGAGCTTGTAGTATACGCGGACGGGCTTGGCCTTGGAGTCCACCTGCCGGTCGATGAGGCCGTCTTCCGCCATCTCCTTAAGGCGCTCGGACAGGACCTTGGTGCTTATGGTCTCCAGGGAGCGCTTCAGCTCCATGAACGCCATCCTCCTCCCCTTGGTGAAGTACAGCTCCTTCACTAGGAGTATGGTCCACCGCTTCCCCAGCAGCCGTATGGCCTGCACTAGGGGACAATACAGTTCCGCCGGAAACAGTTCCTTAACCTTGTCCTTCATTTTTATATGTGATAACCCAGGGGTTACCGGGCCCTTAAATAAGGCAGTAGGTATAAACTATTTAGTGTTTAAAAGTAACCTTGGGTGGTTTTTTGAATGAACGTGGGAGAGAACACGGTCTTCGCGGGCGCATTAACCGTTATTCTGGCCGCGGCAGCCCCCATATACTTCGCAGAGTATGTGGGCGAGAAGACGGCTCCGCGGCCGACTATTACGACTACGACGACATCCACCACGTCGACGACCACAACTACTACGTCCGCCACAACCACTACTTTGCCTGGTGCGGTGGTGGAGCCGACGACAACGTCGACCACTACAACCACGACCTCGTCCACAACGACTTCAACTCCCCCGTATTACCTGCAGAGGTACGGGGGCATGGGCTACCACCGGGTTTACATGAACATCAGCTACTTCTGCCGCAGCTGCGTTCCGGCAGTGGCCGACAACCTGGCGAGGGAGCCTGGGGTGAAGTCGAAGAGCATGAGCTGGGGGCAGACCGTCAGCTGGGCCATATACGACCCGGATGCGGTGAGGATTGACAGGATTGTGGAGCTCGCCGGCGGTGGGGCGGTGTTCCTGAACGACAGCGAGATTTAAGGATGGACTTGAAGGATGTTTACACGGGGTTGAAGGCGAGCATCATAGCGTCGAGCTGCTGCACCCTGCCGCTCATACTTGCCCTGCTGTTCAGCGTCCTGGGGCTCGGCAGCGTCACGGCCGCTTTCAAGATACCCAGGTACAAGTGGTTTTTCATCGCCGCCGGCGCGCTGTTCATGCTCACGTCGCTTTACCTGAAGATAAGGAAGGAGTGCGGCGGCACCTGCAGCATAGAGGATGTGAAACAGCATCGGATGACGGTGATTGTGACCATAACAACATACGTTGTGCTGACTTACACTATAATCAACCTGCTCCTCCCCGTTATCTCGGCCCGGATATTCACTTAAGGATATTCTATGCATATTTGCATGAAAATATGCGACAAGTATTTATATTAGACTTAACGATTGTTAGTAATGGTGTTTTCAGATGAGTGAGACAGAAACCAAGGCCCTGCACGCGGGCCAGGAACCGGACCCCACGACGCTGTCCAGAGGGGTTCCAGTGCACAGGACGACCAGCTACGTGTTCAAAAACACGGAACACGCCGCGAATCTGTTCGGATTGAAGGAACTTGGGAACATATACACGCGGCTGATGAACCCCACCACCGACGTATTGGAGAAACGGCTCGCCGACCTTGAAGGCGGAGCCGGGGCGCTGGCCGTTTCATCCGGGACGACCGCGATATTCTACAGCATCGTCAACCTCGCGAAGTCAGGCGACGAGATCGCGTCATCCAACCACCTCTACGGCGGAACCTACACGCAGTTCAACAACATACTACCGGACTTCGGCATCAACGTCCGCTTCGCGGAACCCCGCGCGGACGAACTCGCCGAAAGGATAACGGATGAGACGAAGGCTGTGTACAGTGAAACCATAGGGAACCCGACATTAAGTGTTCCGGACTTCAATGCGATAGCGGAGGTCGCGCACGACCAAGGCATACCATACATAGTCGACAGCACCTTCACCACCCCTTGTCTGCTGAGGCCGATAGAACACGGGGCAGACATCGTCTGCCACTCCCTCACCAAGTGGATCGGCGGACACGGAACAGCCATCGGAGGCGCGGTCGTGGATTCGGGGAGATTCGACTGGACGCGGGGGAAGCATCCGCTGCTCACGGAACCTGACAGCAGCTATCACGGCATAAGATACGCGACCGACCTCGGAGGGCTGAACCACCTCGCGTACATTCTGAGGATGAGGCTGGTGCCGTTGAGGAACCTGGGCGGCTGCATATCGCCGGACAACTCATGGATTTTCCTCCAGGGACTGGAGACCCTGCCGCTGAGGATCAAGAAACATTCGGAGAACGCGTTGGAGGTGGCTGAGTACCTGGAAGCGCATGATGCAGTGGAGTGGGTTCGCTACCCCGGCTTGGACACCCACCCAACACACGACAACGCCCGAAAGTACCTGAAAGACGGGTACGGGGGGATGGTGGTGTTCGGCGTGAAGGGTGGGAAAAAATCTGGCAGACGATTCATAGAGTCGCTGAAGTTGTTCTCCCACCTCGCCAACGTCGGCGACGCGAAGAGCCTTGCCATACACCCGGCGAGCACCACACACAGCCAGCTCACCGACGAACAGCTCAAAACATCGGGGATTACGCCGGAGCTGATACGGCTGTCCGTAGGGTTGGAGAACATCGGCGACATATTGGACGACATAGACCAGGCTTTGGAGGGGCTGTAGATGACAGACGAAATCAAGCACCCGGGCAAACTGCCGTGCGGTTTCGAATGCAGCAACTGCAGGACATGCATACTCCGACATTACGCCCTGACCCAGGGGAGATGCTGGAACTGTAAGGCACTGCTGAGGGATGACGAACACCTGGAATGGGGCGCCGGGATTTAGGTGATTGAATTGGTTAAAATGCAGGATTCAGTGGGGGTCGTGAAGACGAAGTATGAGGAGTTCGACGAGCTCCGGCTCGACTCAGGGGAAACGATTTCCCCGCTGAGGATAGCGTATGAAACCTACGGCCGGCTGAACAAGGACAAAAGCAACGCGGTGCTCGTCTGCCACGCGCTGAGCGGAGACGCCCACGCAGCAGGGAAGCGGCGGAGGAACAGCAGGAAAAACGGGTGGTACGACATCGCCGTCGGCCCCGGCAAGACATTCGACACCCGGAAATACTTCGTCATATGCTCCAACATCGTCGGAGGATGCAGGGGATCCACCGGACCCTCATCCATAAACCCTGAGACGGGGGAACCGTACGGCCTCGACTTCCCGCTCATCACCGTGGGGGACATGGTCCGCGCTCAGAAGAAGCTGATAGACCGCTTTGGCATAAATAAACTGCACTGCGTGGTCGGAGGCAGCCTCGGCGGCATGCAGGTTCTCGAATGGGCCGTGCGCTATCCTGACTCTGTGAACCTCGCCATGTCAGTGGCCGCAGCCGCCAAACAGTATCCGCTAGGCATAGCGTTCCATGAAATCGGCCGCCAGGCCATACTGAACGACCCGGACTGGAACAACGGAAGATACGGCAGGCAGCCTGGCAACGGACTGGCTTTGGCGCGGAAGGTTGCGCACATAACCTATCTGAGCCAGGAGACATTGGAGCGGAAGTTCGGGCGGGAGCGGAAGAAGCGGAAGAACGGGAAGTTCGGGGTCGAGTTCGAGGTGCAGAGCTACCTCAACTACCAGGGCAGGAGTTTCGTGCGGCGGTTCGACGCCAACAGCTACCTGTACATAACACACGCCATAGACCAGTTCGACCTCACCGAAGGCGAGCGGAAGCTGAGGGACGTGTTCAAAGACGTGAAGGCGAAGTTCCTGCTGGTGTCCTTCACCTCCGACCGGCTGTATCCGCCGGAGCAGGTGGAGGAAGTGTACGCAGGCCTCGCCGAAGCCGGCGTTCCCGTTGTTTATAGGAAGCTGGACCTGCCGTACGGCCACGACGCCTTCCTCGTCTACAACAACACCTTAGGCAACACGCTGGTGGAGTTCCTGGAAGACAACGGGGGAAGGTAACAGGCTATCCTCGATGATGGGGGGAGTATTTATAACCCAATACCATAATAGTTAACAATTGTTAAGTGTTGGGGATGAAAAGGGAGATAATACGCATAGACGAGGACAGGTGCACGGGCTGCGGACTCTGCGTCCCCAACTGCCCCGAAGGCGCATTGCAGATTATAGACGGTAAGGCGCGGCTGGTGAGCGACCTGTTCTGCGACGGCCTCGGCGCCTGCATAGGACACTGCCCGGAGGGCGCGATAGAGATTGAGGAGCGGGAGGCAGAACCCTACGACGAGAAGAAGGTGATGGAGAACATAATAAGAGCGGGGCCGAACACAATCAAGGCGCACCTGAGCCACCTGAAGGAACACGGGGAATTCGACTTCTTCAAACAGGCCGTGGAGGTGCTGCGGGAGAAGGGCTTGGACATGCCGGTGAAATGGGAGAGCGGAGGCTCATGCGGCGGCGGGTGCCCGGGCACCAAAATGATGGAGTTCGCCCGGGAAGGCGGTGAAGCAGGGGACGTGATTTCGCAGCTGCGGCAGTGGCCCGTGCAGCTGCACCTGGTGCCCCCCACCGCCCCGTATTACCGTGGGGCGGACGTCGTATTGTCCGCCGACTGCGTAGCATACGCCCTCAGCAGCTTCCATTCAAACCATCTTAAGGGGAAGGCGGTGGCGATAGCGTGTCCGAAACTCGACACCAACAAGGAGGCTTACGTGGAGAAGTTGAAGGCGATGATAGACGACGCGGGCATAAACACGCTTACGGTTATGACCATGGAGGTGCCGTGCTGCGGCGGCCTGCTGCAGATAGCCAAGGCCGCGGCATCCGACGCCGGCAGGAGGATTCCTGTGAAATCCGTGGTGGTCGGCATACAGGGCGGCATACTGAAGGAGGAGTGGGTCAACACGGGGTGAAAACGGACGTGAATGAACTGAAGGCTGCGGTGGACTACCAGGAGGGCTCCATAGTCAGCAGGGAGGTTGTGAAAAAAGACACGGGCACGGTGACGCTGTTCGCCTTCGACCAGGGACAGGGTTTGAGCGAGCACACCGCGCCGTTCGACGCCCTCGTGCACGTGTTCGACGGCGAAGCAGAGGTAATCATAGCCGGTGAGCCGCACCGCGTGTGCGACGGAGAATACATAATCATGCCCGCCGACAAGCCGCACGCGCTGAACGCTGTGAAGCGTTTTAAGATGATGCTGGTTATGGTGCGTTCCTAACGCCGGGCTGCGCTGCAGCACCTGCACAGCAGCGCGAGTACGACCGCTTCGTCGTCCGCCTCCAGGAGCTTCTCCGCCGTCGCCTCAACCATTTTGCCGTAGTCCTTCGGCATCTTCGCCTTTCCGCCGCGCTTTTTGTGAAGGTACTGTGACACGGCAGATGGGGTGACGCCCAGCTTCTTGGCGGCCTCCTTCTGGCTCAAACCCATTTTAACCAGCTCTTTGGCAATGTCCGCGCGTATACGCGGCAGCATATACCACAACGCCTCTTCGCATGGGAGCTTCATGATAACATTAACGGCGTTAACCTTTAAAAATAGTAACAATCGTTAAGTTTTTATACTAGTATTACATATCCTTAACAATTGTTAAGAAAGATGGTTGTTGACGTCGACGCCCTCCTGGGCAGGCGGAAGGAAAAGAACTGCATGCAATGTAGGGTCTGACGACCCCAACAGACTAATCCTACACACGGACCACAGAAACCAAATCAAAAACAATGAGGTGATCAATCATGATATACGGCAACATAATCGGGAGAATCGGGGGCACGCCGCACGTGAAACTTAACCGGCTGCCAGGAACAGGAGACGCGGAGGTCATAGCCAAGGTGGAGTACTTCAACCCAGGCTCCTCCGTCAAGGACCGCATAGCACTCTACATGATAGAGGAGGCGGAGCGGCAGGGGCTGCTGAACGAAGGCAGCGTCATCGTCGAACCTACTTCAGGGAACACCGGCATAGGGTTGGCGATGGTCGCGGCCGTGAAAGGCTACCGGCTGAAGCTGACGATGCCGGACAGCATGAGCCTGGAGCGGAGGAAGATACTGAAGGCCTACGGCGCCGAACTCGTGCTCACCGACGGGGCGAAGGGCATGAAGGGTGCGATAGACAAGGCGGCGGAACTGGATGCGGAGGACCCGCACGTCTACATACCGCAGCAGTTCAAAAACAAGGCGAACGTGAAAGCCCACCGGGAAACGACCGCCCGGGAACTGCTGCGCGAGGTGGAAACCTTTGACGCGTTCGTCGCAGGAGTAGGCACAGGCGGCACCATAACGGGGGTCGCATCCGCGCTGAAAGAGGAATTGCCGGATGCGAGGTTCATCGCCGTGGAGCCGGAGGGCTCGCCCGTAATCTCGGGCGGACAGCCGGGACCCCACATGATACAGGGCATCGGCGCGGGCTTCATACCGGACATCCTGGACGTCTCGCTCATAGACGAGACCATACTGGTGTCCAACGACGACGCCTTCAGAACCTCCGAACGGCTTGCGCGGGAGGAGGGGCTGTTGGCGGGTATTTCAGCCGGCGCGAACACCTGGGCTGCATTGCAGGTTGCGAAACGGCTGGGCAAGGGCAAGCGGGTGGTGGTTATTCTGCCGGACACCGGCGAACGCTACCTGTCGACGCCGTTGTATGAGGGGTGATGATGTTCGACGTGTTCAAGACAGCCTATGAGAAGGACCCCGCGCTGAAGGGCGGAGTCGGCCACCTGGAGGCGGTGTTCTACCCGGGGGTGCAGGCGATACTCGTCTACAGGGTGGGCCACGCATTATATAAGCTTGGAGTTCCGATAATCCCCAGGGCACTGTCGTATCTGGGGAGGTTCCTCACCGGCGCGGAAATACACCCAGCCGCCGAAATAGGGAGGAACTTCTTCATCGACCACGCCACCGGCGTGGTCATCGGCGAGACGGCGAAGCTGGGGGACAACGTCATGCTCTACCACGGCGTAACCCTTGGGGGACACGGGTGGTGGCGCGACCAAAAAGGGGAGAAGCGCCACCCCACCCTCGAAGACAACGTGATAGTGGGCGTGGGGGCAACGATACTGGGGCCGGTGACGGTGAAGAAAAACAGCCGCATCGGCGCGTTGTCGGTCATCGTTGACGACATACCCGAGGACTCCACCGTGGTGTGCCCGAAGGGCAGGCTCCGGGTGATGGAAGGCTGCTACATGCGCCTGAAAGACCCGTGCGACGCCTGCACCAAGGAACCCGAATGGGTGATATAGAAACTACTTGTATTTTTTTGCGAGGGTGCCAGAGCGGCCTAATGGGGTGGCCTGCAAAAAAAAAAGCGGACGGGCTCCAACGCCCTGAAGCATGCGGCAAGCCATTATCCGAGGGTTCGAATCCCTCCCCTCGCTAAACAACCAGAAGATGAGGCACGAATCCGCGTAGCGGATTCAAGGGAGGGGTAGGGTTGATAAGGGCGGGGAACCGTAGGTGCCCTGCCCTTATTTCGAATCCCTCCCCTCGCTAACATTCAATATGACGTTGCGCGTGTACAACACCCTTTCAAGGGAGACGGAGGAGTTCAAGCCGGTTGAGGAGGGTGTGGTCCGCGCGTACGTGTGCGGGCTGACGGTGTATGACAGGATGCACATCGGCCACGCCCGCACGTATCTGGCGTTCGACGCCATCTTCAGGTACCTCCGCTACAGGGGCTACGACGTCAGATACATACAGAATGTCACCGACGTCGACGACAAAATCATCAAGCGCGCTTCCGAAAAGGGTGTGGAGCCGCTGAAGCTGTCGGCGGAGTACGCGGAAGCAGCGCTGGAGGACCAGCGGCGGCTCAACCTGCTGGAGGCGGACGCATACCCGCGGGTGAGCGAAAACATCGAAGAGATGATAGACGCAGTTAAGACTCTGATAGAGAAAGGCCATGCGTATGAATCCGGCGGGGACGTGTACTTTGAGGTGTCGACGTTCCCGGACTACGGGAAACTCTCCAACCAGAAGACGGACGAGCTCACTGAACACAGGGTTGAGCAGGACGGCCGGAAACGCAGCCCCCTCGACTTCGCGTTGTGGAAGAAGTCCGGCGACAGCGAACTGGGCTTCGACAGCCCATGGGGCCGCGGCCGCCCCGGCTGGCACATCGAATGCTCTGTTATGTCACGCAAATACTTGGGAGACCGGTTCGACATACACGGCGGCGCCCTCGACCTGATTTTCCCGCATCACGAGAACGAGATAGCGCAGAGCGAGGCTTTGACTGGGGAGAAGCCGGCCGTGAAATACTGGCTCCACACCGGATTCCTGTATTCGTCCGGGGAGAAGATGAGCAAGAGCCTCGGCAACATACTGCCGGTGCGGGAGTTCCTGGAACAGTACAGTGCGGAGGCGCTGCGTATGTTCGTATTGCAGACGCACTATAGGAGCCAGATAGACTATAACGGCGGCCTCGTGGAGGAGGCTGGTAAGGCCGTGGAGCGGCTGCGGAACTTCCGGGCTGCGCTGTCGTCCGCGGGAGGCGGAGGGAGCAATACTGCGGCTGAACAGATGTACTCGTTCAAGGAAACGTTCACCGAGGCGATGGACGACGACTTCAACACGCCCAAGGCGGTTGCGGCGTTGTTCGAGGCCGTGCGGGACGTCAACGGGATGCTCTCCGAGCAGTCCGACGAGTCGGTGGAGCATGCCCTGCAGGTGTTCGATGAAGTCGCCTGCGTATTGGGGTTCGATTTCACAGGGGAAGAGTTAAGTGACGGGTTGAAGAAATTGATTCAGGAGCGCAAGCGGCTGCGGGCTGAGAAAAAATACGTTGAAGCGGACAGGATACGCGACGAACTGCTGGAGAAAGGCATCCGTTTGAAGGACGTGGGCGGCCGCACGGTCGCAGAGAGGATACGATGAACGTTGGATTGCAGGGGGTAGGTTATTTGATGGTGGCTGTGGCGTTGGTGATGGGCTTCACCATGGTGTGGTTCCTGAACATGCTGAGTGACGTAAGCTCCGCGTCCTGCGATTGCGGGGAGTCGTGCGACATGGTTCATTTCAAGGTGCCGCCGATGTTCTACGTGGGACTCGGAGGCGCGGGATTCATCCTGCTGACTGGAGTGTATCTTGCATTCAAGCCCGTGCCGTTCAGGGCTGAGTCGTCGGAGCAGTGGTCTGAGAAGCTGGCGGCCTTGGACGGCGACGAGGAGACGGTGTACAAACTCATAACGGACGCTGGTGGGGCGTTGTTCCAGAGCGAGATAGGGGAGAAGACCGGGTTGTCTAAGGTGAAGGTGACGAGGACGTTGGACAAGCTGGAGTCCATGCGTTTCCTGGAGCGCAGACGGCGGGGGCTCACCAACATGGTGGTTCTTAAGTAACTGGTTGGTTACGTACATACTTTAATACATCTGTGTTAACAATTGTTAACTAACCATGGATGTGTATTTGGACAACGCAGCCACCACACGGGCGTCTGCAGAGGTTCTTGAAGCTATGGAGCCGTATTACAGCGTGAGCTACGGCAACCCATCATCCCTGCACAAGCGGGGCAGGGAGGCTAGGAAGGCTGTGGAAGACGCCAGAAAAACGGTAGCGGGACGGGTGAAGGCTGAACCCCGGAACATAATCCTCACATCAGGGGGCACGGAATCCAACAACCTAGCGTTGAAGGGTGTGGCATACGCGCTGCGAGACAAAGGCGGACACATAATCACAACCGCCGTGGAACACAGCTCCATACTCAACACCTGCAAATGGCTGGAGAAACAAGGCTATGAAGTCACGTACGTGGGGGTGGACGAGTATGGACTGGTGGACCCCGGCGACGTAGGAGACGCAGTTAGGGACGACACGATACTGGTTTCCGTGGGCCACGCCAACAACGAGGTCGGCACCATACAGGACATCGCCGGCATAGGCAAGATAACGTCTGAAAACGATGTGCTTTTTCACACCGACGCCTGCCAGTCCTTCACCAAAACAGACTTGGACGTGGAGAAACAGCACCTGGACCTGGTCACGGTGAACTCTCACAAAATACACGGCCCCAAGGGCGTGGGCGCACTCTACATACGGGAGGGGGTGAATGTCACGCCCCTACTGCACGGCGGAAGCCACGAAGGAAGCAAACGGGCCGGGACGGAGAATGTGGCAGGCATAGTGGGGTTCGCCAAGGCGGCCGAAGCCGAGGAGGACGTGGAAAAATTAGCTGGACTCAGGGACCGGCTCATAAAAGACGTTCAGGAGAACGTGGAGGACACCCGGCTGAACGGGCACCCCAGCAGGAGGCTCTGCAACAACGCCAACATAACATTCCACGGAGTCGAAGGAGAGGCAGTAATACTCCGTCTCGACGGCCATGGGATAGCGTGTTCCACCGGCAGCGCATGCTCGTCGCATACGCTCGAACCCAGCCACGTGTTGACGGCCATGGGCCTGGAGCCTGAGGAGGCGCACGGCAGCGTAAGGATGACATTAAGCAGATACAATAAGGCCGAGGAAGTGGATTACACGGTCGAGAAGCTGGAGGAGGAAATCAGCAAACTCAGGGCCATAAGTCCGGTGAAGAGGTGAATGACATGTATTCTGAAGAGGTTATAGAGCATTTCACAAACCCCAAGAACGTGGGTGAAATAGAGGATGCGGACGGGGTCGGAGAAGCGGGGAACATGCGGTGCGGAGATCTCATGTGGATATATTTAAAGGTCAAAGACGACCGCGTGGAAGACATCAAGTTCAAGACCCTCGGCTGTGCGGCAGCCATAGCCACCAGCAGCAAGGTCACCGAACTGGCTAAGGGGAAGACACTGGATGAGGCGTTGGACATCGGGAAAGACGAGGTGGTGGAGTCCCTCGGCGGGCTGCCGCCGATGAAGATACACTGCTCGCTGCTGGCGGCGGACGCCCTCAAGGAGGCCGTCTACGACTACCGCAAGAAACACGGGAAACCGGTTTCAGACGAGCTGGAGGCCGCCCATAAACGAATAGCCGGGGACCGGGAGACCCTGGAACACTAGGTGAAACTAGTTTCACCCATATTCTCTTAACCTGTTTCAACTTAATACGGTGAGAGGTGAACACATGAAGCAGAAGAAACTGTTGGTGGACGGGATGCACTGCGCAGCCTGCGAAACCCTCGTAGTGGACGAAGTAGGCGGGATAAGGAACGTTAAAGGAGCGACTGCAGACCATGAGAAGGGGGTGGTGGAAGTCAAATACGAAGGCGGCGTCGACTTCAACGAAGTCAAAAAAGCCATCGAGGACTTGGGGTACAGGGTGAAGGCAGATGAAGAGTAAATTCAATGTCAATGGCATGACCTGCCCCAGCTGCGAGAAAATACTGGTGAAGAGGGTGGGAAAACTCGGCGGAGTCGAAGACTTCACAGTAGACTACGTCTCTGGAGAGGCTGCCGTCGAATACGACCCGGACGAGACAGACTTGGATGAAATATTCGACGTGGTTGAAGACGCAGGCTACGAGCCCCGGATGAGAAGCCAGGGTTTCAGCCGCCGTCTCACATTCAGGATAGAGGACGTGAAAAACGTATCGCTCCTCCTAGGCGCACTCACGATACTTGCGGGCGGATACTTCATACTACACGACAGCCTCGGCTTCACCATGCCCGCTTTGGACCAGAACGCGTCGCTTGCATTGGTGTTCACCATAGGATTGTTCACGGGATTCCACTGCGTGGCCATGTGCGGGGGGTTCGTGGTCAGCTACAGCGCCAAAAAGGCGTCGGAGGGGAAGGTAGACTACGGCAGCCACCTCACATACGGCGTTTCCAAGACGTTTTCATATGCATTCTTCGGCGCGGTATTCGGTTTCTTGGGGTCATTTTTCACGTTCACGCCCATGATGCGCGGCCTAGCCGCCGTACTGGCTGGACTGTTCCTGGTGCTGTTCGGACTGAACATGCTGGACATGCTGAAGTGGTTCAGGAGATTCCGGCTCAAAACCCCGGGAGTAGTAAGTAAACTGTTCTCGAAGGACCTGGGGCCCGCCTCCATCGGACTGTTGAACGGGCTGATGATAGCATGCGGGCCGCTGCAGGCGATATATATTTTGGCTGCGGCAACCGGCAGCGCATACTACGGCGCCCTCTATCTGGCAGCATTCGGACTGGGGACGCTGCCCGTGCTGCTAGGGTTCGGGGTGCTGACGTCGATGGTGAGCTCCCGGCTCACCCACAAGATAGTCCGCTACTCCGGCGTACTGGTTGTTGTGTTGGGTTTGATTATGGTCAACCGCGGCCTCGCGCTGACTGGCACGGGATACGATTTGAACACCTTGAGTGTTTCCGCGCAGCCGGCTGAAGTCGACGGCGAAGCCGAACCCATAACGTTGGGTGAAGACGGGTTCCAGGAAATCAGGATGGAGGTGAACCGTTACGGGTGGGAGCCGGACCGGTTCGTGCTGAAGAAGGGGGTGCCGGTGAAGTGGATAATAGACGGGAAGGAGATTAACGGCTGCAACAACGCCATACAGGTTCCGAAGCTGGGGCTGGAGTTCGACATAACGCCGGGGGTGCAGACGATAGAGTTCACCCCTGAGGAGGAAGGCGTCATACCGTGGAGTTGCTGGATGGGGATGATACCAGGCGCATTCGTCGTTTCAGACGACGTGGACGTCAACAACCCGGTGGAGGTGCAGGAGCAGCTGGAGACCGTCGAAGTCCCGCAGGGGGGGTCCTGCGACGGAAGCTGCGGAACACCCACATGCGGCGCGGCAGCCGGCGGAACATGCGGCTGCGGAGGAAGAAGATGAAAGACAAAAGATGTTGCGGGCCGGTGAGTGCAAAATACGTGGTAGTGGCCATCCTGGCAGCGGTTGCTGCGGTGATAGCATACCAGGCGCTGACCGGAGGGTCGGGGACGGCTGAAGTCTACACCGGCGACTCTTTGACGGGCGACGAGAACGTGCGTGTCGTCATGTACAGCGACTTCAAGTGCCCGTACTGTGCGCGGGCCGCCGACACGGTCGAGATACTCAGGCAGAACTACGAGGGAAGGGTGGAGTTCGTGTTCAAGCACTATCCGCTGTCGTTCCACCGCGGCGCCGACAAGGCGGCGGAAGCTGCAGAATGCGCCCGCGACCAAGGCAGGTTCTGGGAATACCATGACCGGCTGTTCGACCTCGCAGGCAACGGCGTCGACGTCGGCAGCACCGGCGTGGTGAAGGACGCGGCGGCGGAGCTGGGATTGGATGCGGAAGCGTTCAACCAGTGCCTGGACTCCGGAAGCAAACGCGAGCTGGTGCAGCAGAACATCCGGGAAGGCGGGCAGCTGGGCGTCACAGGAACCCCGACCTTTTTCATAGAAGGGCAGAAGGTCGTCGGAGCCCAGCCATACAACGTGTTCTCAGACATCATAGACTCGAAGCTGGAGGGGGAAGGATGAGGAAGGCGTATGCGATAACGCTGGTATTGGGTTTCATCGTCGGGGCGGCCGCGGCGGCGGCGTACCCCATGTTCCAAGGCTATCAAGGGCGGAGGAGCAGAGTCATCGGCGACATGAACTCCCTCATAGAGGAGAGCGTGGAAGCCGGCGAATACAAGTGCTGCATCGAACCCGCATGCGACATGTGCTTCTTAGGCCACTGGATGTGGGAGGACGGCGTCTGCAGGTGCGACGAACTCATGAGGGAGGGGCGGTTCGACAGCGTATGCCCCCAGTGTCTCAGGGGCGTGGAAGAAGGCAGATGCAAGTCTTCAGAGGAGGATGGGGTATGCCCTGTGCCCGAGGACTTCAAGGAGGAATAA
>CAZPLO010000002.1:25520-119596 GCA_964587725.1 uncultured archaeon | reverse complement strand
AAAAAACATGAAGTTAAAATATTTCTTTATGTAGACAGCGTAATAGCAGCAAATAAAGAGATAAACTCCGGCAGTGAGAGAAACCTTGCAAAAAAGCTTGATGAACTGACAAGATTAGGGGTTGAGGTAAAGATCTGTGGAGTCTGCGTCCAATACCGGGGGATAAGAAGAGACCAGCTTATCGAAAAAGGAGAGCTTGAAGGCCTTCCAGGACTTGCAGATATGATAAAGGATTGCGACAAATTCGTGAACATATGAGGTGTTAAAATGAAAAAAGTATTATTGATAGTTAATAAGGCTCCTTTTGGAAGCGTTTTTGCGGCAGAAGCATTGAGGGCAGGAATTGCTTTCGCGGGCATGGACTTGGAGGCAAAGCTTGTTTTTGCAGACGAGGGGGTGTTTTGCCTTACAAAAAACCAGCACCCGGAAATTGCTGAAATGACCAGCTTGGCAGAAGGATTTAGCAATGCTGGAGAGTTCGGGCTGAAAATATTTGCCGATGCAGAGTCCGTATCCGAGCGGAATCTTAAAAACGATAGTTTGATTGACGTAAAACAGGCAACCCAACAACAGATTAGGGGCTTCATCGATGAAGCTGAAGCAATCATTAATTTTTGAGGTGAAAGAATGGTGTTATTCATAATAAAAGAATCTTTGCTGAAAGGAGAACCTAGCATGACTAAGCATTTGAATCCTAAAGACAAGGTGCTGCTGATACAGGATGGAGTGCTGATATTGAATAAAGATGAGTCCGGCATCCAAACACTCACAGAGAAAAACGTTGAAGTATCGGCATTAAAAGAAGACTTGGAGCTTCGGGGAATCCAGAATAATGCAGGGGTCGAGCTTATTGATTATCCGGGCTTTGTTGAATTGATAGAAACCGAGAAGGTGTTTTCTTAAAGATGCTTATGCTAAAAAATATTCAGATTCCTGAATATGACAGAACAGCATATGTGGAAACAAAGGAGCTGATTGAACAGAATAATTTGACGACGGTGTGTGTTGAGGCGAATTGCCCTAATAGATATGAATGCTTTTCAAAAAGGACAGCTACATTCATGATACTGGGGGATACGTGCACAAGAAACTGCCTTTACTGCAACGTCAAAAGCGGCATACCTGCAGAGGTTGATGCTGGTGAGCCAGCAAGGATAGCAAAAGCAATTAAGAAACTAAACCTGAAATACGCGGTAATCACTTGTGTTACAAGGGATGATCTTCCAGACGGAGGAGCCAAACAATTTGTTAATACAATAAAAGAAATCAGAAAGTTAACTCCTGACTGCAGAATCGAGGTGTTGATTTCCGACCTTAATGGAGACTGGAATTCACTAAAGGAAATAATCGATGCAAGACCGGATGTATTAAACCACAACATCGAAACCGTAAGGGACTTGTTCCCTACATTAAGGCCTAAGGGAAGTTATGCTATTTCCTTGATGCTGTTAAAAAAGGCAGAGGAATTTAATCCAGATATGAAAATCAAATCAGGCCTTATGCTGGGATTTGGAGAGGAAATGAGCCAAGTCGTCCAGACTATAACCGATCTAAAGGATGCTGGCTGTGATATCGTGACAATCGGGCAATATTTACAGCCAAGCGAAAAACATTTTGAGGTAAAAAAGTATTATACTCCTAAAGAATTCAAGAAAATCGAGGAAAGAACGAAAGAAATGAGGGTAAAGCAGGTTATTGCAGGACCTTTAGTGAGAAGCTCATACAAGGCAGGGGATGTTATATGAAGGCGTTAAATATCTGCAAATTATTTTCTCTGGCATTGATGCTTGCCGTCTTGGCCTCTATTTCTGGGTGCATTCAGAATACAAACACATTCGAAAACGGAACTCCAGGCATTGAAATCGCCATGCTCACGACGGACAAAAACACCTACGGCTCCCATGAAGACATGAGGGTTTCGGTTCTTATCAGAAGTTCAGAAAGCCTTGAAAAGGCTACTGTGAGTCTGTCTGGAATAAAGCCATACAACCGCGCTTATGTAAAAGAATCAAAAATCGTGAATCTCTCCCAGGGCGAAAACGAGATAGTGTTTAATGCAAAAACGCCTTACTGTACTTCAGGCTGTGGAGGCGTCTATCCAGGCCCTTATGACCTTAACGTGGAAATACTTATAACTGGGGGGCTGGTTGTCAATTCCAGCACAACCATAAATCTGGTCGATCATTAATGCAGAAAATGAAAACATGGAGATTAATTAATACAATCGAGGCAAACGGGGCGATGCAGATGGCAATAGACGAGGCCATACTGACTTATAGGATCAAAAATAAAGTGCCAAACACATTAAGATTCTTCACATGGAATCCAAAGTGCGTTACAATTGGGTATTTCCAGTCAGTTGAAAAAGAAGTTGATGCTAAAACTGCAGAAAGGCAGGGAGTGGATATAGTGCGGAGATATACTGGCGGAGGGGCGGTTTTCCATGATAAGGAACTGACTTATTCATTAGCGGTCTCTGAAAAAGATGTCCCCCAAAACATAATCGAATCTTATAGAATAATCTGTGGCGCTATCACAAGGGGCTTGGATTTAATCGGTGTTCATTCAGGATTCAAACCGATAAATGATATTGTCGTTAATAACAAGAAAATATCGGGCAACGCCCAGACAAGAAAAGAAGGAGCCGTCTTGCAGCATGGGACTATTCTTATTGATGTCGATGTAAAGAGAATGTTCACTCTCTTGAAAGTGCCTGATGAAAAGATTAAAGACAAGCTGATAAAGGCTGTTGAAGAAAGAGTCACGTCTCTAGCTTCAGAATTAGGCCGGGAACCATCCTTTGATGAACTGAGGAACTCTATGATAACCGGGTTTGAAGATGTATTTAACATCAAGCTTGAAGAAAGTGGATTACTTCAAGGAGAGTGGGAATTAGCTGAGAAATTATGCCGGGAAAAATACGCTACAACGGGGTGGATGGAACTACGATGAAACAAGATATTGATTACAAGGTGCCAAACGGAAAACTGCTCAGGCTCGAAGTCGATATGAAAAAAGACAGCATAAAATCCATAAAAATATCAGGGGATTTTTTCGTGCATCCAGAAACAGCAATCACTCAGATAGAAAAAATGCTTGAGGGAAAAAGCAGGGATGATGTAACTGATGTCGTAAACAAGTTCATTGAAGAAAACCATATTAAACTTGTTGGTTTTAATGCCGTGGATTTAACTAACGCATTGAGGACAATCTAAAAAAATGAAGAAAACAATCATTGTTTTAAGCCTGCCAACAATCATACTATTACTGCTGTTGGGTGGACTCACTTTTGAAGGAAATGTTAGAGCAAAAGAAGGTCTTGAAGTAAATGTTACTGTAAAAGAGCGGGTGACTGTCGGCTACTGCCCGACAATGGCTGACTTGGCCAAGGAGACTGCGTCAAAAAACAGTCATGTTTCATTACAAGCATTTGACTATACAGCCCAAGCACTCAATGAGTTAAATAAAGGTTCTGTTGATCTAGTTCTTGTTGGACGGCTTGCAGAAAATGATGAATTAGATAATGCTTTTGAAAAAAGGTTAAGGCAAGGTTTGACGCTGGCAGGCAGAGAAAAGAGGTTGATACACGTTTCTCGATTGAAAAACAACAGGATTCACACATCAGTAGATGAACAGCTTGCCAGGGAATACCTTCAAGATACAGAGAATATCCTGTTCTACGATTCGGTAGAATCCGCAATCAGGGAGGGGATAAACGAGATTGTATTGATTGACTGGAGAGATTATGCAGGCGGTCTTGCGCTGGTCATACCTGTTGATGATGCAGGAAACAAGATAGAAAAATTCAGAATCCCAGTCATTTATTCCTACAATCAAGAGAAAATCCAGGACTTGGAGGTATAGGTATGTCGGCAAGTCCTTTGCAGTGTATGATGGGCTGCAGTTCCTGTGAGGTTTGGCGTATATTTGACGCAATAAACTTTCATGACAAGAAGATTGTTAAGAATTTTATCAAGAAAAATAATGTGTTACAGAAAGCCCGGGAAGAGCTTGAAGAATTAATGCAGGGGTTAGACTCAGGAGGTTAAAAAAAAATGAATGGAGACGCAAAAGAAAGCATTTTTGATGATAAGACAAGAGAGTTGGTTGCGATTGGAGCCGCGATTGGATGTAATTGTGACGTGTGCCTGAAATATCATTTTAATGAGGCAATGCAGCTTGGAGTATCCAAAGAATATATATGGCTGGCAGTGGATATGGCCTGCAGGGTGAAGCAAATGCCTGCAAATTCCATACTTGGCATTGCTGAAAAATTGTGCTCTCAAAAAGCCAATTCTTCAAGCTACGGATGCAACAGCACTAATCCACCAGGGGGCTGTTGCTAAGAACAGGCACAGAAGATATAGATTTAAGTATTTGAATATATAAATATAGGTGACATAGTATTTTGGATAAGATGAAAATCATGATTGACAAACAAAGGGGATACGCTGTGTTAGGGTTGATGGCGGTGATGGTGTTGGCGGTGGCGGCGATGCCGCTTTTGAAAAACAGTGAAACACCACAAGAAACAACCCCGACAACCCCCCAGCCTTCGCCATCAACCACGGTTTTGGAAAAAAAGGATGATTTGGGCGTGAAGGTGGAAGTCATTCATTTTCATGCCACAAACCAGTGCTGGTCATGTATCAGGCTGGGGGAGCTGGCGGAAAAGACGGTGGACACATACTACAAGGATGAGTTAGCCTCTGGGAAACTGGTTTTTGGGCACATAGACGGCCAGAAAGCTGAAAACGGAGATTTGGTGATGAAATACGGTGCAAGGGGTTCCTCTCTTTTCATAGGAACCTATGTCAATGGGGAATTCCACAAGGAGGAGAACGTTCAAGTCTGGTACAAGCTCAACAACGAAGAAGATTATATGAGCTATCTGAAGGGCATACTGGACAAGAGACTCAACGGAGACCTAAGCTAAAATGGATTTGATGTCTTTTATGGAGTCGATGGGTTCAAGCAACATACCTGTTGTTGCAGCATTCTTCATCGGCTTGATGACGGCATTCAGCCCCTGCCCCCTTGCCACAAACATTACTGCAGTAGCCTACATATCCCGGAAAATAGACAACAGCAGGCATACGATACTTGTCGGCCTAGTCTACACCTTTGGCAGGATGGTGTCCTATGCGGGATTGGCAAGCCTAATTGTCTATGTGGGTATGAACAGCCAGGAAATAGCATTGTTTCTGCAGGCATATGGGGAAAAGATTTTGGGACCCCTACTTCTTGTCATCGGTTTAGTGATGCTTGAGATAATACAGTTTGACATCAGTGGAGAAGGCAAGTTAGAGGGCCTGAAGGAGAAACTCGGCGAGAAAGGATACATCGGCGCATTCCTTCTGGGAGTGATATTCGCACTCTCGTTTTGCCCGTTCAGCGCAGTATTATACTTTGGAATGCTCATACCCCTTGCCTTAAAGTCAAACGACGGAATACTCGTGCCATCGATATTCGCGTTCGCTACCGGGTTGCCAGTCATATTATCCTCAATACTCTTGGTGAAAAGCGCGTCAAAAATCGGTGGCATGATAAATAAGGCCCAGAAGGTGGAGAAAACAGTCAGAAGACTAGTAGCCTACGTCTTCCTGGCAGTCGGGATATACTATACCCTAATAATGTTCATGTAACCACTAAATTTTTATATTCAAATGTATCAATATATATGTGGTGAAGATGTGTGCGCAATGTAGTTGCTCTGGGGGCGAAACCCTGATTTTCGCGTGCAGCGGTGCGTCAAACTGCGGGCAGGCGACAAACCAAGCAGCCCTCAAACTCGCAGAAAACAGAGCGGGGAGGATGTATTGCCTGGCCGGGATAGGCGGGGGCGTGGAAGGCATGATAGTTGGTGCAAGGGACGCGGAAAAAAGAATAGTCTTGGACGGCTGCCCGGTGAAATGCGCTTTAAAGACGTTAGAGCAGGCAGGGCTTAAAGCAGACTTATACTGTGTTGCCACAGAAGCAGGGGTGGAGAAATCATCCGAACCAGTCAAAAAAGAAGATGTTTGCAAGATAGTGGACGACGTTATGAAAAAACTCTAAAAAATGGATTCAGATAAAAAATTTACTCAATGGCATGGAATACCCAGGGAAAAGATAGATTGGAACCCAACAGTTGACACAGATAAGTGCGTGGGATGCGGCATGTGTGCAGTAGGCTGTGGCAGAAACGTCTATGACTTTGATTTTGAAGAAAACAAGCCGACGGTGGCAAGACCTAAAAACTGCATGGTCGGCTGTACCACCTGCCAGGTAACCTGCATACAGGATGCAATAAGCTTCCCGGACAAAGAGTATGTACGGGATATTATACGGGAAAATTCATTGCTCTCCACGGTAAAGAAAAAATTAATGGAGGAGAAACAAAATGAAGATTGAAATACTGGGGACAGGCTGCCCGAAATGCAAGAAGCTTGAGGAGAATGCAATAAAAGCGGTGGAAGAAATTGAAAATGTGGATGTCGTTAAGACCCAGGACATGGACAAGATACTCTCTTATGGCGTGATGATGACGCCCGCATTAGTCATAGACGGGAAAGTCGTGTCTGCGGGAAAAGTATTGGATGCTGAAGAAATCGAGAAGCTGATTGAAAGGGCGAGAAAGTGAAGGAGAGGACGAAACTAATCGGGCTGCTGTTGTTTTTCATCGGCATATACTTCATGCCGGTTGGAAGTCAAACATTCCAGCAGGCAATCCAGAACGGAGTGTATCTTCTGAACGACTACGCCCAAAAGCACGTCCTCACCTGCCTTGTACCCGCGTTCTTCATAGCAGGTGGCATAGCAGTATTCATAAAAAAAGACTTCGTACTCAAATACCTGGGCGGCAAAGCCAACAAAGCCTTGGCATACGCGATAGCCTCCGTATCCGGGGCAATACTCGCAGTATGCTCATGCACAATCCTCCCGCTATTTGCGGGAATATACAAAAGAGGCGCAGGGCTTGGTCCGGCCGTAACATTCCTTTTCTCCGGCCCTGCCATAAACATCGCGGCAATATTCCTAACATGGAGCGTGCTGGGAGTCAAGATTGGTTTGGCACGGGCGATAGCTGCGATAGTGTTGGCATTAATCACGGGGCTATCGATGGAGCTGGTTTTCAGGGAAAAACACAAGGAACAAGAGCTAGTAATGGGTGACGGCAGCTTCGAACTGTCCAAACCGGTCATGGCGTTATTCTTTGGCAGCATGATAGCAGTCTTAGTAGTAAACGGACTGCAGATTAACACAACCCTAAAATACTTGTTGATGGGGGTGTTTGCACTGGTGACCTTGGCAACCGTGTCAACGAAATTCAAGAAGGAGGAGAGAAACGAATGGCTAACTGAAGTATGGGGGTTCACAAAACTATTGACCCCCTACCTGTTCGCCGGAGTATTCATAGCCGGATTCATAGACCCATATCTCCCCCGCGATTTGGTTGAAAGACTGGTCGGACAGAACAATGTAATAGGAAACGTGACGGCGGCAATATTCGGAGCCTTCATGTACTTCAGCACCCTAACCGAAATACCCATACTCCAGACACTCATATCCAAAGGCATGAATCAAGGCCCCGCACTCGCACTCCTTCTGGCAGGACCCTCCCTGAGCCTGCCAAACATGCTCGTCATAAAATCAGTGCTGGGAACCAAAAAAACAATCGTATACGTAACATTCGTCGTAATCTACGCAACCACCGCCGGACTCATATTCGGAAACCTATAAAAAACCAACCAGCAAGCAGAAAAACACCAACAGGATAACACCGTTATTAGCTAATACACTGTGCTATCAAAGTCGGTAAGAATACAAGGATTTTGGTGTTTGACCCAAGCATTGATAAGAACATCATGTGCCACTGGCAATTGGATTTGGGGCTTCAGGATATACTGAGGGGGGCTTAAGATGCTTGAACATGCAGTCAGGGTGAGGGGTTCCGTGCGTGAATCTGCTGCTTTCTAAGCCGGCGGCTGTCTTTTTTGTTTCATTAGCCCTAGTATTCGTTCGCCGAGTTTTGCTGTTGAATCCAGGGTTTCCTTGTCTTCCAGGATTTCGTCTGCGTTAAAGGCTATGCCACAGACTCCGAACCAGGCTGCATCCACACCTTATCCACGCCCAGACTCACACACTCTCTGACCACTTTCTCCGTGACCGCCGGCGGCACCACGAAGTCAACAACATCCGGTTTAACCGGCAGACTGGTTAGAGACGGATAGCATTCATCCCCCAGTATCTCGCGGCTGCTTGGGTTAACAGGGTATACGCCGTAGCCCGCCCCCTTTAGTTCCCGGCATACCTGATAACCGTATTTATCCGGATTCCTGGATGCTCCCACCACCGCGAAAACATTCCCCTTATCCAGGAATTCTCTAATCAACTCCCCCATTTTTTAAACAATCGTTCGATTAAACCTCCGTTTTCTATGCGGGATTTTTCCGCCGGCATTTCCTCCCCCAGCATCTCGTATACGTACTCCAGATACTTTCGCTGAGATGGAGTTCCACGTATCCCCCCCTTATCCCCCTCCTTGTTGGTGAGGATTATCGTGGGCACACTCCTTATGCCGTATCTCTGAGCTCTCCTGCTCCCCTTCTTCGTTCCCGTGCTGACCTCCACCCACTTCACCCTCTCCCGCAGACGCGGGTTGTCTTTAAGCAGTTTTTTCGTAGCCTTAACTGCGTGGGGGCAGTGAGGGCACCTGGGCCCCGTGAAAACCTCTATCTTCAAGTCAGCCACAACCCACCACCACATGACCTGCTTCCAGTCCAATCATTTTAAATACTAGTGCAACAAACCCGTTAACATCACACACGCCAGCCCCAATAAGATGCTTGCTGCGGAAGCCGCAGGGCATTCTCTTATCCGTGCTTCTGGTATCAGCTCGTGGAATGATATGTGCGTCATGAACCCAGCCGCCATAGCCAACGAACCCCCCAGCATCCCCGGGGAGACGTCTTTTAGTATGAAATAGGCGACGATGAAGCCCGCTAACTCGAACATTATGGTCAGAGACGTTATGGCAAAGGATTTAACCCTGCTTTTGGTCACAGCATACAATGGGATTATGGTTGCTATGTTCTCGGGGACGTCCTGAACCGCTATCCCCAACGCGACCACAAGCCCCAGCGAACCCGTGACGGCGAAACCCGAACCTATCGCCAGGCCTTCAGGCAGGTTATGCAATGCTATTCCCACTGTGAGCATTAAAGCGGTTTTCTGTAGCGAATCCATTCTGCCGAACCCCGGATGCATGTGCGGGATAACCCAGTTGATGGCCGACATGATGAGCACGCCAGAGAAAAAAGCCGCGACCGCGACCTCGGCTGAAACAAGACCTAGAGCTTCGGGCACCAACTGCAGTAGCGAGATTCCCACCATCATACTTGCGGCGAAAGAAAGGGAGAGACGGAGAAACTTCTCCCCCGGCTTCCAGATTAACCCGGTGAGCGCCCCCACCGTCTGTCCGGCGAAAATCAATGAAATGATTGTTAGCACACCCATTATCCGCCTCCGAAAACCAGTTTCACTGCCAGTAACAGCAGTATGCCAGATACGAAGGCGGTGAAGTGAAGCAGGCCTTTCCTCAGTTCCCCGTGCTTCACCTCAGGTATCAGGTCGCTGGATGCTATGTAGATGAAGTTTCCCGCGGCGAACGGCAGCAGGAAGGTGGTGTCGATGGTGGGTGACACAAGGTATACCAGCAGTCCCCCGGGGACTATTGTGAGGGCTGACAGGAAGTTAAACCACAACGCCTTCTTCTTCTCCCAGCCGCCATGGACCAGTACTCCGAAGTCTCCCATTTCCTGGGGGATTTCGTGGGCGGCGCACGCAATCCAGGTCACCAACCCTAGTTTAACGCTGACCATGAAGCTGCCCCCTATAGCCAATCCCCCGATGAAGTTGTGCAGTCCGTCAGCCAGTAGAATCAGGTAGGTTACAGGCCTTCTATGCTCCGACGGCACCTTATGGCAGTGGTGCCAGTGGAGGAACTGCTCCATCAGGAAGAATATGGAGAATCCGACCAGAACCCAGATGAACATTGACACATCCGACCCTCTTTTGGCGGTTGTTTCGGGTATCAGGTGCAGGAACGCTCCGCCCAGCAGCGCACCGGCTGAAAACGCAACCAGAGGCAAAAGTATTTTCTTCAGCGTCCTCTCCCTCAACGACAGGGCGGCCACTCCGGTGAACGCCAGAAAACTCATGGCGAGCGTGCCTCCCATAACCCATGCTAGTGTACTCAACCTACATACGCCTCCTCATGTATGCCCTAGTTTTTTTCAGCAGTTTCCTTCACCTCGACCCCCTTTTTTCCCGGAGGGTCTGGGGCTCCTGGCGCGTGGCCAGGTACCGTCTCCGTCTGGCATTTTTCGCTCCTCCCGTCTATCGTTTGATAACGTTTAGTTAAACTACGGCAAATATGTTGCCGAGGCCGCTGGATAATAAATCTTGTCAGCGGCCTCTAACCCCTGATCAAAGACCCAGATTAGTCTTCTTCATCTCCTCTGAACATCGTCAATCCTCCGTTTTATAATCCTCTCTTGGAAAATACCCACCCCAACCCGGACGGCCTTGCAGGCGGTTCACCCCCGGTTGCGTAACCGGTGCAGTAACCTAATCCTTCGCCTGCCATAGGCTCCGTCCCATACGATATAGGCATCACATCCACTCTCTTTGTTTTCAGAAAGCGTTTATGGCCTCCTTCAATTTCTCGAACTGGTCTCTATCCAGCCTGCATAGTCCAATGCCTTCCTTGTCTTCACCTATTATGGCGCTGCCGTCGTCGTTCACAACCAACTGCGGACAATTGGGGTTTGGTCCAGGCCCATCACATAAGGTCAGTACTTCCATTTTTATTCACCTCCTTTGTTTTATCGATTAATGGTTTAGTATCATCCCACTTTCGTGATACTTTGGCTTCCGCATTCAGGGCATTCCAGTGGTTTGCCCATGAGTTTGTCGGCCTTCCACTGGTGTCCTTCGTTCAGGCATCGGAAAACGATTTCCCCCTCTGACACATAGTATCCGCCACTTATTTCGATAGCCTTTCCGTTCAAAAGGGCGTCAACCACTTTCACCAGACCCGAGTTCAGTTCTCTCCCCAGCGTCCTGGGGGATATGCCCATCTGTTCAGCAGCCTCCACACGGCTTAACCCGTCATAGCACACCATCTTCATGGCCTCCAGTTCCTCTACCTTAAGTCTTATCGAATCCAGTTCGGTCACCGGGATGCCCCTGGGTTTGAAGTAGTTGAATTCCGGGGTTTCCTGGACTTTGCGCAGGCACTTGGGCCTGCCGACTTTGTTGTTATATTCCATCTCCGACGGTTATGCCGAATAAGGCAAAAATCTGTTTACTACACGTATCCAACACTTAAAAATGCAAAAACAGGAAGCCTGAAAAAGACGTCTAAAAAGTGCATCTTCCCCCACCAAAGCATCGGCCACGGAGCTTATGGAGACCCCCCTGAACCGGTTTCCGCTAAAGGTACTCTGAAATGGGTTTTGCACTAGGTTCTCGAGGTGTATTTCCCACATGTAGAGATATACTGGTGGCTGCAAAAATGAAACCCAATGGTTCGAACGAGCCTTTTTCACCAACCACCAGCAACGCGCCCGCCACCAGCGGGAATACTATTGCGAACAGGAACGGCGCCGTAACCAACTCCAAAACACCCGGAGTAGACCCCACTGTAAAAGAGGGACGACAACATAAAAATGCCGGATATCAGATGCATTCCCCGTTCTCACATCCATGGGAGCAGCGTTCCTCGGGCGTGGCTTCCTGGGCTATGGTTTCTCCTTCCAGGCGGGTGCGGTACACGCACCTTGCTTCGGGTGTGCCCGGGCGCTGGCAGAGGGGCGTAGTCACCTGGACGTAGACGTCGCCGCGGTAGCATATTCTCTCTGACGTCTGATTGCCGCAGTCGCTGTTTGTGGTGCAGGCTGTAGGAGGGAGGGTTGATGAGGTCGTCGTGACGGTGGTTGAGGTCGTGGTTGAAGACGTGGTTGTCGTCGGAGCCTCCAACGTGGTCGTGGTAGTCTCAGCCGGCACCGTGCCTTCGGGTGCGAGGCTGAGGAATGCGAGGACTACGACTCCTGCAGCTGCGAGCACAACCGTGGACAGGAACCCCGCCATAATAACCTTGTCCCTGCCCAGCATCTTCAACGCCGCGGTGACCGCTGAGCGGAGGTGGCGGTAGAGGCCCAGCAGCACCACCATAATGGATGCGAAGAATATGGTGCGCAGCAGCAGCACATGGTGTTGGTTCACCCAGGGGTAGACGGCGAGTCCGAAGCCCTCCAGCATGTCGGATAAATGCTGCGAGTATATGAAGCCCGCGAACAACACGATAAACAACACCGACAACACTGTGAACGCGTTCAACGTGATGCTGCGGTTTTTTATCCTCAGGAGCAGCTGCAGTATCTCCAACCCCACGATGAACGTGAGTAGAACCCCTGATGTCACCAGCCAGGTACTCCCCAGGCCGCTCATGTAGTTTGTTATGCCTGCGAACACCCCGAATATGGTGAGTATCTGCCAGTTGGAGGTTATGAACTCCTCCAGGGACACGCTCCCCGAGTCTTCCGCCTCTGAATCCATTTGCCTTACCCAATAGAAACCCAGGGTTAATAAGGCATACGGGCTTCGGAGAGTCTTTTCACGCGGTCTGCACGGTCTTCGCCGACTGCCCTATCCTGTTAACGGCTACGACCATGACAGCCCACACGGTGGCGCATGCGAGAAGCATCGGCACCCCTATGGAAATTATCTCAGCCACCATCACCGCTGTTTCGGCGGGAGACGCCATCGCGGTGAGGAACGGCGGGTAGGGGACTATTTCGCCGCTGGCCAAATGTTCTAGAAGCAGGCCTGCGCTGCCGCCCCATACGAGGGCGTTGAACCATTCGATGTGGTACTTAGCCGGTATCTTATTCCTGAACACTGTCGTCACCGCCGCCGCGGCGGCGGGTGCTGTAAAACACGCCATCTTAACTTACCTCGTTTTTGATTTTTGAGATTACTAACTGGATTTCCCAGATTATAAAGACCGGGATAAGCATGGCAACCCCCAACACCGTCCCGTTCTCGATGAGTCCGTCGGTTTCCATTTCGATGAACGGCCCGCCCTCGTAGCCCAGAACGTGGTCCACGAACACGAGGAGGGTGAGGCCCCACAGCATCAACGCCAGGTTGCTTAGCCTGTATTTCTTCGGAGCATAAGCCCATATGGCGGTTACGATGACCGCCGCCGCAGAGGATGTAATCAGCCACATAGTAACACCTTTTTTAGTATTGTGTCACATGTTATATAAGTGTGGTGACACAACATGGTGGAGCGGGTGACACGATTCGGGGTTTCACTGCCCAAAAGTCTGTTGGACCGCTTTGACGCCGTCATAGCGGAACTGGGGTACCGGAACAGGAGCAAAGCATTGGGGGACGCGGTGACCGAGTTCATAACACAGAAAAAAGTTGAAGACTGCGAATTGATGGGAACCATATCCTACCTGTACGACCACCACGTGCCGGACGTCAACGGCAGACTGGTGGACCTGCAGCACGGCTTCGAACACAACATCCGTTCGACCATGCACAGCCACATCACACACAGCCTGTGCATAGAGGTGTTGATTGTTGAGGGCTCATCCACTGAAATCCAGAAACTCTACGGGGGCTTGAGCGCCATACGGGGGGTCATTAACTGCAAGCTCTCTACATTGAAGGCTACTTGACCAACGCCAGGGAAACCAGGACTTCGACCGCGGCCGCCACCGCCAGAAGAGGCAGGACCACGGTGAGGTAGACTGCGGCGGCCTCCCGTATAGCCTGCGACGCCGCCGCCACCCGCCTGCCCTTGGATTGGAATACCGCCAATCCCACGCGGATGCCTGCAGCCACGGACAGGAATATCGCGGGCAGTTCAAAGATGCCGTGGGGGGCCACCCCCAGAAAGATGGTGGACAACCCCAGGCCCTTGGACAGCGACAGCATGAACACCAACCCCACGACGAAGCCGTTCAGGAACAGTGAAGCCACCGCCAACAAGACAGTCATGCCCAGGAACAACATGATAAGGGACGCGGACGTGTTCCTCAGAAACACCTTAACGACAACGTCGAGGGTGGAGCCGTCCATGACGTCCCCGAACGCCTCCTCCAGCAGGGCTGGAAGCTGGTCCTCCACCAGAGGATAGGCTAGCATTCCCGCCGGAACCCCGACGAGGAATGCGGCCGCCGCCGCCACGAACAGCCGTTTATTCTCCGAAAGAACCTGTTTCAGCGACTTCATCTTAGCTGGTGGCCACATGACACACAGGTGGTGGCTGACTGCACGTTGCCCTGCCCACATATGGGACATATTATGTAGTCCGTGCCCGACCGCTCCCGCCGGGGGAACATGAACTCACGTATCTCCCACGGAATCAGGGAGTGGATTTCTTTCCCCACCGCCCCGAATCCTCCACCCACCCCGGCAAAGGCTATGGAGACGGTGTTCCACACCACCAGCACCCATACGATGAACAGCGTCAGCGCGTTGCCCAAGCCCGCAAGCACGTTCGAATACAGTATCACGTATGCGAGCGCCAGTGCACCAAGAAGCGACGACACTATGGCGTGGTTGAACCCGCGTCTGAACCCGCCGCCCACGGCGTAGCCGACCGACAACCCGACAGCCAGAGCCCCCAGTATGGGAACCCAGTTGAAGACAGGGTACAGGAGGGCGCCGACCGCGACCGAAGCGGCCGAACGCAGGATAGTCTTCCAGACGACCATGTTACATTCTCTTAATTGTTTCCAGCGTCAGCTTCACCGCGTTGTCGACGTCCTTCATGCTGAACACGCCGGTGCTGCTGTGTATGTAGCGGGTGGGGATGCTTATTACGCCGGACGGTATGCCCTCCCGAGTCAGATATATTATCGCTGCGTCGGTCATCCCACCCTCCAGCACGTCTATCTGCACAGGTATCTTCGCCGACTTCGCAGCCTTCATCATGACTTCCCGAACCTTCGGGTGGGTGATTACTCCGCGGCCCGACGCCTCGATGATGGTTATGGCCGGACCCCCGCCCAGCTTCAAATTGGTTTCGGTCTCCTTGGTCTCCGGCGTCCCGCCCGCCAAGTTGGTGTCCAACGCAATCGAGTAGTCGGGGTTCAGCTTGTACGCGGCAACCCTGGCACCCTTCAACCCCACCTCCTCCTGCGCGGACCCGACCGCGTAAACGGTGGCGTTGAGTTTCTTCGGCAGCTTCTCCATCACCTTCAGCAGGGCGTAGCAGCCGACGCGGTTGTCCACAGCCTTACCGTAGTACACGTCCTTGCTCAACGCGCCATAGTTAGGCTCATACACGACGGGGTCGCCTATCCTGACCTGCTTTTCAGCCTCCTTCTTCGACGCGGCGCCAATATCTATGAACATGCTGTCGTGTTTTATCACCTTCTTCCGCTCCTCCTGCTTCTGGAGGTGAGGAGGCTTAGACCCTATAACCCCCGGGACATCCCCCTTCTTCCCCTTCACTATCACCCGCTGCCCCAGCAATACGCGGTCGTCTATGCCGCCGACTTTGACGAAGTAGATGAAGCCTTCATTGGTGATGTGCTTCACCATCAACCCCACCTCGTCCATGTGGGCGGCAATCATGATTTTCTTTGGACCGCTGCCCCTCCGCCCTATCAGGTTGCCGAAGTTGTCCACACCAACTTCGTCGCATGACTTCTTCAGCTCAGCCTTCATCACATCCACTACGGCGTCTTCGAACCCTGACACGCCGGGTGCCCTGCATAGTCTCTCAAGCAAGTCCATTTTCATAAATCGTCGAATGCGTGGGGAGCCTTCTCCTTAAGCAGCTTGAGAATCTCCCTAGCCAGCTCCCTTATCTCCCACTGCGCGCCCTTGGCGCTCCGCAGCTGGATGAAGTGCCGTAGTTCGCGGAAGTTCATTGTCACAACAATCTTGGACGACACCGCGTTCGGCAGCAGGAACCGGGCGTCCTCTTTGGGGACGCCTGAGTCTATCAAATCCTTGTAGGCCTTCCGCGCGTGCTCCACCGCGTCGTCGAATTTTGTCCTGGCGTCGTCGTCCTTTTCTATCGTCGGGGGCGTAACGTAGTCGAAACCTTCCTCGTTGACGTAACGCTGGCTCTGCTGACTGTAGGATGCGAGGCGGTGCCGCACCAGCTGGTGCGTGCACGCCCTCGAAACACCCTCTATGAGGAAGGTCGCGGACGCGTGCTCGAACGTGCTCAAGTGACCCCAGTTCCGGAGGTTCTTAACCAGTTTCTCGTTGGCGCCCTCCGCCTTAGGCTCAGACGCATAGCATATGCGGGCGCTCGCAGCAATCAAGTCCTCCGGGTCGTCCGTAATCCTGAGCAGCGTGACTTTCACCTTAAAGAATAGGCAGAGGCCGTAATAAATACGGCAGAGCATGGGCCGGCCGACGGCATCCCCTGGACAAAACCACCCCGTAAATCGCTTTAAGGGCTTGAACACCCTGTACACCAGTATTTAAATGACTTCTGCGTATATTATCCCTAAGATTTGACGTGGATTCTATACAGGTGCTGCATTGACTGCCGGAGAAGTAGCTTCTATAGTGGGGGAACAGGTGGTTGTGAAGTCGAACCCTAATCCCCCTGCGATAGGGTCCCCGGTGTACAGGGGTAAGCTGAAGGCGGGCGTGGTCTCGGACGTAATCGGGAGGGTGGATGACCCGTACCTGGTGGTCAAGGCGCAGCCGGGTTCGGGCGTATCTGTGGGTGACACGCTCACTTCAAGATAACTAATGGGAGGAACGCATCATGGTTAAATCAACGGGCGGGAAAAAGTCGGACGATACGGAGGAGGCGTCTGCGGACAGGACACCGTCCGGCGGCGACGGAGAAGTCAGGTGCCCGGACTGCGGCGGCGCGAATCTTATTACAGACTACAAACACGGGGAGCTGGTGTGCAAGGACTGCGGCCTTGTATTGGAGGCTGGGATGTTCGACTTCGGCCCGGAGTGGAGGGCGTTCGACGAGGAGCAGAAGAGCAAGCGCGCGAGAACCGGCGGGCCTGTGAAGTTCGCGAAACTCAACAAGGGACTTACAACAGAGATAGACCGTTACGACCGCGACATCCGCGGCGGAGCCATACAGCCGGAGCGGAAGGCCCAGCTTTACCGTCTGCGGAAGTGGCAGCGCAGGAGCAGGATGAGCGACAGCGTGCAGAGGAACCTTAGCATCGCGTTGCCTGAGCTGGACAGGATGTGCGCGTACCTCAACATACCAAACAACATCAAGGAGGAGTGCGCGATGTGGTACCGGAAGGCCGTCAACAAGGGTTTGGTCCGGGGCCGCAGCATCGAGTCCGTGGTGGCTGCAATCATCTACCTGATTTCCCGTAAGCATCAGCTTCCGAAGACGCTGGAGGAGCTGGAGGAAGCCAGCGGCGTGAAGAAGAAGGACATCGGCAGAAGCTACCGGTTCGCGTGCAGGCGTCTGGGGCTGAGGATGCCGGTGGCCACGCCCATGGACTACGTCCCCCGGTTCGCTTCGGAACTCGGTTTGTCGGGTGAAACGGAGGCGAAGGCGATTGAGATACTGGAGAAGGCGCGGGAGAAGGGCGTCACATCAGGGAGAGGCCCCACCGGCGTCGCCGCGGCCGCCATATACCTGGCTGGGAAGATAACCAACGACAAACAAACCCAGAAGGGCATCGCCGGCCGGCTAGCGGGCGTCACGGAAGTCACCATCCGCAACCGCTACGAGGAGATAGCGAGGGAACTGGGCATCGAAATATAGATGCCCTCCACCTTATATTCCCGTCTTACTTATTTTTGAGTATGGTTTCTCTGGAGCCTGTGTTGATTGCGTTGGCGGGGCGGCTGAAGTCGCCGTCGGACTCCACCACGTTAACGACAACGGAATTGGGCGAGCTGCTCGACGTGTCCCAGCAGACCACCTCCCGGTACCTAACAGAGTTGGAGGACGACGGACTGATTACGCGGCGGCGCATCGGAAGAGGCTTCGAGGTGAAGCTCACCCCGAAGGGCGTGGGTGTGCTGAAGAGCATTCAATCCCAACTCAACCGCGTGCTGGATGGCAAGGCCAGGCAGTCCTTTGAGGGAGTCATCGTGTCCGGCATCGGGGAGGGCGCATACTACGTGAAGGAGTACGCGGACAGGATAAAGGATGCGGTCGGCTACCACCCCTACTATGGGACGTTGAACGTGAGCTTCGAAGAGGGGCGGCCGGAACTCACCGCATGCGAGACCGTGGACATCGAATCCTTCACCTCCGGGGGGCGGAGCTTCGGAGGCATACAGCTGACTGCCGTGGCGTTGAAGGTCCGGGGAAAAACCCTGGACTGCTACGCCATAGTCCCGGAGCGGACACACCATCAGAATGAGCTGGAGTTGATAGCCGGACACAACCTCCGCCGCAAACACAATATCCGGGACGGCGACAAAGCCGTGGTAGAAGTCAGGTGAGCCGTTTCTCAACCACTTCGCCGCGGGGGCTTTCCTCGCTGAACACCTGCGCCTGAAAACTGTATAACCTGAAACCTTTGTCGAGCCACGCCGTCGAAGGGAGGCCGGCTTTGCTGCAGGTGTGGCATATGAAATCCTCGCTGTCCCATCCCCACTCGCCCGGGACCTGCGGGAGCAGCAGACCGCGAGCCCAGTCCTTCTCAGCAATCAGTCCGTCCCTGCCTACACAAACGTTCTCCATGTATTCCTTGGGGTCGCCGACCTCCACCAGCTTCGGGTGGGTGAGCACCGACACCTCCACCACTATGTCGTCTAATTCATCTTGTTTGACGTCCGGGAACCGTGGATCCTCCAACGCAGCGGACAATGCAGCCTTCTCCACCGCCAAACCCAAAGGATGGGTGGGCTCCGGCAGTCCGATGCATCCGCGGAGGCCCCCGCTCTTATGCAGTGTCACGAACACCCCGCGTTTCTCCGCGAACACTTCACGGAGGCTGCCGGGCGGCTCCGGCTTCCCGCTGGTGAAGTATCCTTCGATTACGGCGCGGGCGTATTTCACCAGATCCCCGCCCTGCTCCAGCGTCAACGTCACTTCAGCGCCTCCACTGCTTCGATTATCTCTTCCTCGTCGGCTATCTTCGCTTTGCTCTCTTCCCTGCGGGGGCCGACGAATACTACACCCGCCTTCTTCAGTTTTTCGATGTTTTCCTTCACGAACGGGTTGTCGTACATGCTCCAGTGCATCGCAGGCACTATTATCACTTTTTTGCCGGAGCCTAACGCGGTGGCGGCCATCGTGGTCACCGGCGTGTCGTCTATTCCATTAGCTATCTTGCCTATGGTGTTGGACGTGGCGGGGCATATCAGCAGCACGTCCGCTTCACCTCCGATGCCCAGCAGCCGCACGTGCTCTATCATCCCCGTCAGCCGCGTAACCACCTTCTTCTCGCTCGCCCACTCCAGCACATACGGGTGGATTATCTGGTGCGCGGCCTCGGACATCACGCACTCCACCGTATGGCCTCGTCTGACCAGCTCACGGACCAGTTCCGGCGTTCTGACGGCGGCTACGCTGCCGCACACGCCCACGAGGACTTTCATGACAATTTATAGTATGTGGAGCATATAATAAGACCGTGGACAACGAGGAGCTGGTAGATGCCATAAAGGAGCTGAAGGAGGGGCGTAACGCAGTCATACTCGCCCACAACTACCAGCGGGGGGAGGTTCAGGACATAGGCGACTTCCTCGGAGACAGTCTGGGGCTGTCGCGGAAGGCCGGTGAAACCAAAGCAGACGTGATAGTGTTCTGCGGAGTCGACTTCATGGCGGAGACCGCAGCCATCGTGAACCCCGGCAAGACTGTGCTGCTGCCAGAGCACACGGCACAGTGTCCCATGGCGGCTCTGCTCCCGCCGGAGACAATTAAGAAAGCCAGGGAAGAGCACCCACAGGCGGAGGTGGTGATGTACATCAACACCCACGCCGCAGCAAAAGCCTATGCGGACTGCGTATGCACTTCATCCAATGCGTTGAAGGTGGTGGAGGCCATGGACTCCGACACCATATTGTTCGCGCCGGACCGCCACCTCGGACACTATGTGCAACAGCAGACCAGCAAGAAACTCATCATGGTGCCGGAGAAGGGTGTGTGCGTCGTCCACAACAAAATACGTTTGGAGGATGTTGAAAAAGCCAAGAAAGAACACCCCGACGCGCTGGTGACCGTTCACCCGGAAGTGCCTCCTGAAGTGCAGGCGATATCGGACCACGTGGGCAGCACCAGTCAGATGCTAAAATACGTTAAGGAAACAGACCACCAGGAGTTCATCATAGGCACGGAGCCGGGGATGATACACCGCATGGAGAAGGAGACGTCCGGGAAGAAATTCTACCCAGCCTGCGAAACAGCCATATGCCAGAACATGAAGAAGATAACCCTCCAGCACGTGTACGACGCCCTCGACAAAATGCAGTATGAAGTCACCGTACCAGAAGACATCGCTGGGAAGGCGAGGGACGCAATACAGCGGATGCTGGACATCAAATAAGTTAATTCTTTCCAGACCGTAATTTCTCAACTAGATAACTGAGTTCGTCACCGTACTGGCTTCTGCCGAGGCCCGCGTATTTCTCTGCAGCCAGCACATAGTGTTTTTCGTAGGAGTCAGCGGCCACAGACAACGCGTGTGCGGAAGCATCCGACACACCCAACATGGAGGCGAACGTCCGTATGGAATCCACAGAAAACCGTATGTCAGCCGACTTCGCGCTTAACGATGAAACATGCTCGCCGGTGATGGGACTTTCAGATCCTACGAAATCACGTTCATGGGATATCGGGTCCAAATCCATTATGGAGCCGTCGACGGCGACGTTGCGGGCGGCCGTCGCCCCGCCCGTGTTCGTTTTCACGAACGCGGCACCCAACTCGTACCCCGCGCCATGGCATAAACCCACCACCTCACCATGCCTCGCGCAGAAACTCTCAACAACGTTGGCCAGCGACTGGCTGTTCCCGGACCTGAAGGCGTCCATGTAAGCCGGGGGGTTGAATCTTCCGGAGTCGGTGAAGACATCGGGTTCGCCTGGCAGTGCCGGGTCAAGACCGTGCACGTTGAAGATGTAGGATAACGCTTTCTCAACCACATCCCTAGAGCTTTCAGGAGTTACTTCGGCGCCAATCACCCTCAGAACCGCGGCGGGCGTGTTAAGGTCGGAGTGCACGTGGCCCACACGCATGTCTGCTCCAGCCAGGTAGTTGAACACTGCAGGCCGGGTCATCCGGACATAAGCCTCACCCAATGCGGCGGGGTCGGATGCCACGTCTTCGTCGGACATCCCCTGTTTCCTGAACGCGTCTCTGACGCCCCTGCACTGTTCGTCGAAGCGGAATTTCCCCCTCACCCAAGTCTTAAGGAATTCATGCGCCTGGTGTGACATGTGCTCGCCCTTCCCGAAGAACTCGACCAGGCCCGTCAACCCTGCGCCGGGAACGTACACTCTGTCGTATTCAACCACCTGCAGGGGGATGGGCGCGTAGGTTGGCCTGCCAAGGACATCATAAGCTATTTCCTGTATCGTCGCTGCGTTTTGGAACTGTTTTACCGCGCGTTCACCTAACTGGCCGCCGGATATTTTACGCACGAAAACCTTCTCCTGCATCCCCTTCAGCATATCCCGGGACAACGCTATCATGTTGCCTTTGGTGTAGAGCCGTTTCACGGAGCCGTCCGCCGCCTCAACGCCGACGGACATTGAGCGCAGCTGCTGCGGCAGCACCCTCAGCCCATGAGGGTCTTCTGTCAGGTAACGCTGGGTGATCTGAAGAGGGTCCGGCGGGAACTGAACCATGTCGCGGATGACTGCCGGATCCCAGCCGAGATACGATTTAAGCAATCCCCTGTCCCGTCCTTCAGCAGCCAATACGGTTCTGGCCGGAACCAGTATAGCCCCAGACTCTGTGAAGACACACCCACCCCCCCTATCCACCACCCGCCCGAATATGTTTTCAGGAACGTTGGCGGCCGTGGAGGGCATAGGGTCAAGGAGGCCTTCATGAGGATTCAACGGCCCCTCCAGATGGCCTTTTTCCGCAGAATGCTGTTTCATCAATAAAATAAGGGGTAAGACAAATAATTAAGTCGCATGAGCATCTACAGCCGCGGCGCGGACTTCGAACGAAAGCTTGTTTCGATGTTCTGGAGCAGGGGTTGGGCTGCTGTAAGGGCGGCGGGCAGCGGCACCCGAAAGGAGCCGGTGCCAGACGTCGTCGCCGTCAAAGACGGTAAAGTGATTGTGGTCGAGTGCAAGACGACGAAGAAGGACAGGCTGAGTCTGAAGACAGCCATACAGCAGCTTGCGGAGTTCACACGCGTCTCCGGCGGCACAGGCTACATCGCCATACGCTTCTACCGCAAACACCCTCGCTTCTACCGGATAGACGACCTATTGAAGAAAAACACATACACCATCAAACAAACAGACGACTGCCTCAGCTTCGACACAGTAGTCGGGGAACAGAAGAGGCTGTGAACGCGTTATTACTCCTCCGGCCCCTTGTAGTGTGGAGGGGACGGTTCTGGTGCAGGGTGGTACTTGCATTCGTGGCAGAATCCGCCTTCACGCCACCATTCCTCGAAGCAGACTCCGCAGACGTAGATGTCGAACGGCTTAACTTTTTCAGGTTTCAGTCGATGGCAGAACGGGCATTCTATGTGGTCGCCCCCCTGGTCCGCTACGCAGATGTCGCAGAATGTTTTACGACACTCAGGGCACTCGTAGAAGGAGACTTTGAAGTCGGCGCCCTCCACCTGGTCCTCGTACACTGAAACACATTCGAAGCGGCCGCATTTCTCGCATTCCTCCCGCACGTGGATTTTACGGTGTTTTCCGACGGGTCGGATGCCGTGCTTCTTGTCAGCCATCGTAAACAATAGGGGAAGGGAGGTTTTATAACCTGTCGGTTACCTTGAAGTTGTCCCAGAAGCCGTCGCCGTATACTTTGTCGGTGGGGTCCGGGTCGCCGAACAGGAAGGTTTCGACGTCGCTGTCGTGGAAGTCGCATGTTTTCTTCAGCTCCCCGTCCAGGTAGACGTCGTATTCACTCCACTCCGGCTGAACCTTCAAGGAGATGGTGTGCCACTCGTTGTTGCTGAACCGGCCGAGGAAGTCCACTTCGTCGCCGTCCAAACACGCTATGCCGGTGCCGTGTTCAAGCACCAGCTTCACCTGACGGTTCTGGAACACCGTGAAGCCGTAGTTTTCACGGTGCGGCAGCATCAAATCGAAGGAAACAGCGTAGTCGCTGTCATAGTCGAGGTCGAATGCGGGGGCCTCCGCGGTGACGGAACGGAACATGGGGCTCCGCATCTCCACAGCGGCGTCCACACCCAAAGCCTCGTGACTGGATACGGTCATGCTCCCGCCGCCCTGCGAACTGATGCTCCAACCGTCCAGGCCGGAGCTGAAGTCTTCGCTGAAGTGCACATCCGGCGGAACCTCAACAGCTTCCACCGGAGCCTTCTCCTCCACGCACCCGCACAACAGCACAAATACGATCAGGAGTGTTGAACGCATAAGAGAAGATTAAATTCAATCCTTTATTACCTTGAATAGTTTGCAGTCGCGCGGCACGTTGAATCCGGTTGGTATCGCCAGCTCGGCCTGCTCCTCCAGCCGCACGCGGGGGTTTCGTTCCGCCGCGTTCAACAGCGTGCGCTCCCCGCCTGTGGAGCGCGTGCCCGTGAAACCGCTCCGCCCGTGCTCGGAGTCCACCAACACGGTGCCGCCGTGCTTCACCGCATTAAGTATCATGTCAGCGACCTCCGGCATAGGGTGTCTGTCGAAGACGTTCCTTGCGGTGAGGTGGTCTATGCGGGAGTCATAGCGCATGAGTATGCCGGCCGCCCGCTCGGGGAACAGGAACATGTGCCCGCATGCGGAAGCTATTTCAGGCTCGGCGGAACGACGCAGCCTGTCCTGAACGCCCAACGCCTTGAGGTCGGGTTCGGACACTATGACTTCGCACCCGCATAACGCGTCGATGCGCGGCAGGGAGCTTCTTCCGGGGCCGATGTGGAATGAGAACGGCCGGTCAGCGTCGCCCAGGTGCTCCCTACGGTATTCCTCCGGAAACCTGGCTTCTACGTAACGGAGCAGGGATTCGCCGAGGATGTCGTGCTCCTCCGGTTTGACACCAGAGTATGTGATGCCCGCGTCAACTATCTCCTTGTTGGCGAGAACCCTGCGTATGTGCATCGGCGGAAGGAGGTTGTCGCCGTCAGATGGCTGCTTAAGCCTGGACATACTGTAATATATGGGGTGTGTTGAAATAAGCTACATCCTCTCCGGAGCCTCTATCCCCAGCAAACCCAGTCCTGTTTTCACGGTGTCCCTTAGTTTCTCCACCAGCTTCAGCCGCCTCCCCCGAACTCCGCCCTTGGAATCCAGGACCGGACAGTTCATGTAGAAGCGGCCGTATGCGCCGGTCAACTCAATCAGGTAGGTGGCGACCAAGTCGGGGCGGAGCTGGCGGGCTGCGTCCTCCACCACATCTTCGAACTCCAGCAGCTTCCGCACCAAAGCTCTCTCATGCTTGTCTTCGACGACGTAGTCGACTTCACTGGAACCGCGGCCGGCCTTCTCCAGTATCCTGCAGCTGCGGGCGTGCGCGTACTGTATGTACGGGGCGGACTCGCCTTCAAAGCTGAGTGCGTCATCCCAACGGAACGTTATCTGCTTGTTGGGTGTGGTCTTCACTATGTGGAATTTCACCGCACCCACACCCACAATCGGAGGCGTGGACTCGTCTCCGAGTTTTCGCTTCTCAACTTCCTCGCGCGCTTTTTCCACCGCCTCGTCCAACAGCTCGTCGACCGCCGCAATCTCCCCCCTGCGGGTGGAGAACTTCAAGCCCTCGAAGCTGACGAAGCTGAAGTGCACGACCTCCAGCGGCTTCTCCACGCCGAACACCTCCGACAGTATGGTGGTGAGCTCCTTGAACTCCAGCTTATGGTCTTCACCCAAGACGTTGATTATGCGGTCCCCCAGCTTAATCTTCCTCAGGTGGTATGCGATGTCCCGAGCCAGATACACGCTGGTTCCGTCGGCGCGCGCCAGCACCGACATGCCCCCGCGTTTCTCGATGCCTTGACCGCTCAGGTCCAGGCCTTCGCCGAAGTCGGTTTTTTTGGAGAGGGGGTGTTCCCTCGCAGCCTCCAATACTCTGTCGACTCCACCGTCACGTAAGTCAGAGCTTTCCAGGTCGAAGACGTCGAACCGCACGTGAAGGCGGCCGAAGGTCTTCATCTGCCCCTTCAAACACCTGGATGCAGCAGACGTTATCTTCTCCAACGCTTTTTCGTCGCCGGACTCCGCCGCCTGAATCAGGGACTGCACCTTCTCCTGGAAGCCCTCGTCCTCCTCATAAAGCCGGTTGGCTTCCACGTACGTGAAGAATGTGCTGTAGTCTTCGCGGCCCGCGTACGCCTCGTATTTTTCCACCAGCTCCCCGCTGGGTTCCACACCCTCGTCGAATCCCGCCGCTATTATCGCGATCTGCTTCCCCAGGTCGTTGACGTAGTAATGGGTTTCCACTTCGTATCCAACGTGTTCGAGGATTCTGCGCAGGCTGTCGCCTATGACCGTGTTCCGCATCCTCCCAACGTGCACCGGACCCGACGGGTTCACCGACGTGTGCTCTAGTATGACCTTTTCCTTCCTGGATTGTGTTTCCCGGGTCTCTGACAGCAGCTTCTCCGTCAGCGCGCCGTAGTCGAGGGTGAAGTTGACGTAGCCGCCGTCGGCCGAAGCGGACTTCACCAGGTCCGACGGCTTCACCTTCGAGGCTATGTCGGCGGCTATGTCCTGCGGTTTTTTCTTGAGTTCGCTGGCGAGGCGGTACGCTACGGGACTTCCGTAGTCCGCCACCGGAGACTCCCTAACGTCGTCCACCGTGACTTCCGAGCCAGCCGCCTCCGCGAGGATTCCGGCAACCTCGTCCTTCACGTCGCGCATGATGGAATATTTGATGAGGCAGGTATTAAACTGTTTGGAATAAAGTATAAACTGTTTAAAAGAAATTTTAAATAGTTTAAACACCCGTGGAAGCCGCTATTTAACCGCCGTATAACAAATACTTTTTTATTACAATGGACCTCCTCCAGCAGGCCAGGCGGGAGCTGCTGCATCATCAAGCCGAAAGCAGCTTCAAGGGAAAGCACTTCCGTGCAGCATTGAAGAAATACGAGGAGCTGCTGAAGACCGCGCTTAAGGGGGGCGACGAACGGGAGGTGGCCTTCTACGAGGAGAAGGTCGGCGACTGCTACGAGAAACTCGACCACGAAAGCCATGAAGACAGAGTCAAAGACCATGAGAAGGCCGGCGAATACTATATCCGATGCGCCGACCGCTACAGGGTGCTGGGCGACCACGAGAAGGCGGGGGAGGTATATGAGAAAGGCGCTAAAACGTTCGAGGAACTCGACAACTTCAAACGGGCGGGAGAATTCTATGAAAAGTCGGGGATAATGTTCGAGGACGTCGGCGACTTCTTCAACGCCAGCTACGCATACCATGCTGCCGCAGAATACTATGAGAAAGACGGAGAACACGGCAGCGCAGCCCAGATGTACGAGAAGTCTGCGGTCGTGGACCTGAAGATAAAGGACAAGGCCAGCGCCGGCCTCAGCTTCAAGAAGGCCGCCCAAAACTATGAGCGGGCTGGGAGGTGGAAGGATGCCATAGACGGCTACGCGGGGGCGGTGGAGATAGACACCCTCAACAGACAATATCTTGAAGTCGCTGACACCTACGAGAGGATGGCCGAGGCATACTATGAACTGGACGACCAGAAAAACGCGATATACTATCACCTCAAAGCCGCCGACCTACGAGCTGCGAACGACAACCAAGCCAAAGCCGCAGCCAGCTACCGGGAGGTCGGGGGAGTCTACCAGAACGGCGGGGAGGTGGACAACGCCATAGGATACTACCTGAAGTCCGCGGAGACATACTACGGCATAGACTCTGTGGCGCAGGCGGCGGCGTCCTACTCCCAAGCCGCGGCAGCATATGCGTTGAAAGGCGATTTGAAAACCGCCGGCGACAGGTACGTGGATGCTGCTAAGGCCAGCGAACTAGCCAAAAACGATGGGGTGACCCGGGACGCTTATATGAAGGCGGCGGACGCTTACGTGAAGGCGGCTGAAAAGTCTGGAGGAGGGGATGCGGCGGATTTGATGGGGAAGGCGGCTGAAGCCTACGGTGAAATAGGGTTGCATGAGAAGTCGGCTGAAACCTACAGGAGGCGGGCTGAGCTGCTGGATAAGGCAGGGGATAATGAAGGCTCCGAAGAGGCCTTCAGAGAGGCTGCGGAAGCCTACGTGGAGGGGGGGATGCTGTGGGACGCCGCTGAATCATACGTCGACCACGGAGACTACGGGCGGGCCGCCGAACTGTATGACCGGCACGCCGCCGCCAAAGAGGAGGAGAAAGACCTGTACGGGGCCGGACTCGCCTACATGGAGGCCGGCAACTGCTACCGGCGACTGCACGACCACCCCATGATGAAGAACCGGCTGGACAAGGCGGTGTCGTATTTCAGCAAGTACGCCGCAGCCGGAGACAACAAAGTCCTGTTAGGCGACGCCCACCGCAAAATAGGTGAGTGCTACAAGACCCTGGGGGACTTTAACAACGCGTTGCAGCACTTCTCCAAGGCAGAGGGGATATACGGGGAAGCCGGAGAGGAGGGGAGGGTGAAGGTGACATCCGCTTTCCGGGTGAGCGTGGAGGCTGTGAAGGCCCTGGACCGCGGCGACTACAACGCGGCTGAGAAGCTGGTGTCGGAGTCGGAGAAACTTTTCAACGAGGCAATCGAGGGCGGCGACTGGAAGAGAGAGTATGTTAGGATACTGGGGGAGAACGTCGACGAAGGCAGGGCGATGGTGAACAAGATAAAACTGAAGCCGGACGTCACATTGGATATGGACCAGCGTACGGTAACATTCTCCGGCGTCCCCGTAGTGCTGAATTTGAAGCTCAGCAACAACGGAAGCTACACCATGAAGGGGATAACGTTTCTGGAGCATCTGCCCGAGGAGATGGAGTTGCTGAAGCTGCCGGACGATGTGCCGGAGCTGGAGCCCGGCGGCGAAAGGAAGGCTTCGGTGGAGTTGACGGCCAGCAGGACGGGGGAATACAGGATAAAGCCTATTGAAGTCTACTACGAGGACCAGAAAGGCCACAAATACGTCAAAGCCAGCAGCGAAGTCAGCGTGGAGGTCATTGAACGGCCGGCGGCCGACTTCAAAAACTACATGAAGGCCGTCGAATCCTACAGGAGATACGGTGAGTCGCAGGAGCGGAACGGCAACTGGTTCCAGGCCGGCGACGGCTACCGCCAGATGGCTGAAACATACGGTAAGTTCAGGACCGACGAGCAGCTGGAGAAACACTACCGGAAGGCAATAGACTGCTACACACGTTACATCGGGGCCGGCCGTGAAGTGGAGGATGAGACAACCGTGAAACGCCTGGGAGACGCCCACTGGTTTATCGGACAGGCCCTGGATGCGATAGGGGACCCCGCAGGAGCGGCCCAACACTACCAGGAGTCCATACCCTATTACCGCCGCAGCCGCATGGACGACCGCGTCAACCGCTCCGCCGGCTACAGGCTGAAGGCCGAGGGAACTAAAATGCTGAAGGAGGGGGATGCCGGAGGCTCTGAGAAACTGGAGGAGGCGCTGAAGTATTTGAACGAGGCGGTCAAGTCCGGTGGATTCAGCGGACGCGAACTGGAGGTTTTGGAGGGCGGAGCTGCGGAGGCGCGGACCATGCTGGACACCGGAGCGCCCGACGAGGAGAAGCCGGATGAGCAGGCGAGGGGTGGGGAAGCTACAGGGGCCGTGGAGGAGAAGGCTCCGGCCGGCGACACGCCGTCTGTGACGCTGGATTTCGGCGACACTTTGGATGTGAAAGTGGGTAGTGAGGTGGGGGTTGACGGGCTGGTCGTCAACGACGGCGGCGTGGACGTCACCGGAGTCCGGTTCCTCGGCAACACCACAGACGATTTCGAAGTATCCGAGGCTCCGGAGGAAATCAAGTCCCTCCCGGCGGGCGGGGAACGTACGGTGAAGGTTAAGTTCAAGTCCAGTCGGGAAGGCAGTTACCCGGCTAAGCTGGTGGAGCTGTTTTACAGGGACCCGGACGGAAAACGGTATTTCAAGAGCAGCGAGCCCGTTAACGTGAAGGCGGGGGCCGGTAATTAAAAGGTAAAGTAAATACATTAGCGATGGTTGAGAGAGACAAGGACGTGTTCCAGCAGTTCCGGCAGCTGGGAGACGAAGTCCACAAGCGCGTCATAGGCAACGATGAGGTCATAGAGGACATATTAATCGCTGTCTTCGCCGGCGGACACATCCTGCTGGAGAGCGTTCCGGGCATGGGAAAGACCGTGCTGACGAAAACCATCGCGGAAACCATGGACATGGTTTTCAAGCGTATTCAGTGCACTCCGGACGTCACCGCCTCCGACATCCTCGGGAAGGTGAAATACGAGGAAGCCAAGAAGGAGAAGGTTTTGGAGAAGGGCCCCATCTTCACCAACCTGCTTCTGGTGGACGAGATAAACCGTGCGCAGCCGAAGACGCAGTCGGCGCTGCTGGAGGCCATGGCGGAGCAGGCTGTGACGCTGGGCGGCACGACCCATAAGCTGCCGCAGCCGTTCACCGTGTTGGCGACACAGAACCCTGTGGAGCAGCTCGGCACCTATCCGCTTCCGGAGGCCCAGAAGGACCGTTTCATGTTCAAGTCCGTGATGCAGTATTTGACGCTGGAACAGGAGATGATGATTGTGAAGTCGAAGGCCGAGGAGATTAAAATAAGCAAGATATTCAATCCGCCGGAGATACTTATCATAAGGGAGGAGATAGAGAACAGCATAGCCATGTCAGACAGCATGCTGGAGTACCTGATAAAGATTGTGGAGGGCACCCGCACCCGCAGGGAGGTTGCGACTGGCGGCAGCCCCCGGGCGACGGTGGACTTCACGAAGGCGGCTAAGGCGAGGGCGTTCTTCAAGGGCAGGGACAGCGTCAACGCCGAAGACATTAAGAACCTGGCGTTCCCGGTGCTCCGGCACAGGATAATATTGAATCCGGACTCGAGAGACTTCGGCATCACCCCGGACGACATAATCTCCAAAGTATTGGATAAGGTGAAGGCGCCGGTGGGATAGGAAGATGAAACACGTTTTAACCATATTGGCTGTGGTGCTGCTGGCGTCGTATGCGTCGGCCGCCTCTCCGCGGATGAACCTGGACGTGAAGTGGTCGTACGGCGCCAGGGTGTCCGTGGGGGACATGGTTTTGGCTGACGCCGACGGAGACGGATACAGTGAGGTGTACGTGGGCCTGCAGAACAACACCGTGGTGGTCCTGGACCGGTTCGGGAGGCTGGTGGACGAGTTCGCGCTCGGAAACCACAGCATGATAGGTAGGATATACTGCATGGACGCCGGAGACGTGGACGGGGACGGCGTCGAAGAGCTTATATTCGGGCTCGGCGGCGCCAAGGAGGTTCGCACCTACACGCCCCAGGACTTCGAGGTTGACGAGGAGGGCATGGGCGTGTTGCCAAAGAACAGGGTCCTGTACCGTGTTATAAGGTACCACGGGGGGGTTTACGTGGTGAATCCGGACGGCAGCCCCGTGTGGAGGCACATAACCCCTGACAGCGTAAAATCCGTTTCGTTCCTCAGGCAGCAGGGTAAAAGGTACGTGGCCGCCGGAGTTGGAGACAACGTCATATACGTATACAACGAGAAAACCGACGAGCCCATTGAGGGGCAGGTCTGCTACAGCGAGGACGTCGTGGACGAGGAATCCGGGTGGGCGACGGAAGCAGACTGCCTCGACCCCAGCAAATGCTGCGCCGGGTTGAGGGACTGCAGCTGCAGATGGTCTGAGGAGGAAATTGAGGGAAACCAGACCGAAGACATCTGCTACCGCACCTACACGAAGATAATATGCGAGGAGGGGTCTACGGGTGATGTGTTGGGGTGGCGTTACGTCGAATACAAGGATATGAACGGCACAGTAGTCGTACTGGACCAGGCCGGTGGCGTGGCCGGCACATACGAAGTGTGGAAGAGGGACGACGACGGCAAAATCGTGGAGGGGGTGGACAACAGCGTCCGCGACATATACGCGGGCGACATAGACGGCAACATCCTGAGGGAGCTCGTCATAGCATCCAATAACGGAATGTTCTACGTCATTAACGCATCAAACGTGAGTGCCATGGGAGCTAGGTGGGGGTCGGACCTTGGGGGCCAGGTGCGGCGGGTGTACGCCGCCAACGTTGACGGCCAGGGCACCATGGAGGTCACGGCGGGGAGCAGCGGCGGCGTCATAGAGACGTATGAGAGCAACGGCAGACTCCGGTGGAAACAGAGGGTCGACGACGCCATCACAGACATACGTATGGAGGACGTGGAGTTAGACGGTTTCAAGGACGTGATAGTCTCTTCCAGGGACGGCAACGTGTACGTATACAACGCCGTCGGCAGCCTCAAGTGGAGCTACTTCGCGGGCAAGTCGCTTTACGGATTCAGGGTGGCTGACGTGGACGGTAACGGACTCACGGACTTCATAGGCTACACCACGGCCAACGTCACCCGGTTCGAAGCCACAGAGTACTATATCAAGAAATTCCGGGCAGACAACTTCTACAACATAGCCTATGACAACCTCGTCTCCGGCGACGTCACCAACGCCAGCATATACGTCGACAAGGCTGCGGAACTTTACAACGACATAGGAGACCGTGACAGCCTTCCCCGGGTGAACCTGCTCAGGGCCAGGATAGACGACGAGTTCAGGGTGAAGAACAAGGAGGAGGCGGACCGCCACTATTCGCAGGCCCTAAGCTACTACGCCATGAACAACCTGGAGGCCGCCCTGCGGAAGATAGACGACGCCCGCAGAATATACGAGAAGATAGGCGACGGAACGGGTGTGGAAAACTGCGACGAACTCGAGGACAGCATCAGGGACGAGATGAGGATGCAGAAGCGACTTACGGCGGACGGATACTACACCAAAGCCGTCACGCTGAGTAACTTCGGCAACTACTCCGGGGCGCTGATGATGATAGACCGGGCCAAGGAGATATATGCCGAGATAGACGACTACAACGGAACCGTGCGGTCGGACATACTGGTCATCAGGATAGCGGACCGCCACTACAGGATTGCGCTGACCGCCTACGAGTCCGGAGACTACCCCAAGGCCATGTCCTATGCGGAAACCGCCGGCGAACTATACGAGCGCGCGGACTACCACAACGCCTCCGACACCGCCCTGGATTTGGTGCGGAGGGCGAACCAGAGCATCGGCAAACCCGTCAACGGCGGAGGCGGCGAAGGACAGGACTACACAATCTACGTGATACTGGCTTTTGCCGTGGCCGTGGCCGCGGTAGCTTATGTTAGGCTTAAGAAGCCTTCGACTGGGCGGCCGCGGATGCCCCGCGACGAAATAGACGAGGAACTCGCCGCCCTGGAGAAGGAGGAGGTGTAGGGTGAAAGAGAACACCAAGACGATGGTGGGCGTAATAGTCGCGTTCACCGCATTGCTGGTGCTGCTCCTCGGCTTCGGCTCCCAGCTGAGCCTCTACGTGGTAGTAGTCGCCGTCATACTTATTGCGGTCGTCACACGAGACTCCGACATAAACTACCTCACCGGCTCCTTCAGCCCCTCCGGGAAGAAGGAGGAAGGCGGCCTTGACGAACGAGAGAAGAAGCTGCTCATATTCCACATACTCACTCTGCTGGAGAGGAGGAAGACCATAGACATGGCCGAGATAGCGACGGAACTGGACGTCAGCATCTACGCGCTGAACGACCTGGTGCGTTTCCTCGACAAACACAAGGTGGTGGAGGTCATCTACCCGCCGATGAAGAACCTGCCAGTGATACGGGAGGGTGATTCGAAGAAGAGCAGGAGGCTGAGGAAGCAGATTTACCGTTCTGTGGCGAAGAAGAACCTGCTGGGGAAGCCCATGAAAGAGGACTTCACCCGCGAAGTGGAGGAGTACCTCCAGAGCATGCGCCGGGACCTAAAGTCCTAACAGCCAGCCGAACGTGTCCCTGAACAGCGTCGACATCAACGTGACGGCTACACCTGCTGCAGTAACCCCCGCCGCTATGGAGAGGAACGCGCGCCTGTTTTTAATCCCGAATATGTGGGCCGCCAGGGAGCCGGAGTATGCGCCGGTGCCCGGCAGCGGAACAGCCACGAACAACGCCAGACCCAGCATCCCGTATTTCTCCACGTACGGCTGTGCCTTACGCTGCGTCCGGTCTATGAAGTGCCTCAAGGGCGTGCTGTTCATCAAGTCGAAGAACCAGTCCAGGAACACGAACGCAGGGTATATGACCGCTATGTTCACCAACACGGCGGACGCGAACACCAGCACGGGATTCAAGCCGAACCGGATTATGCCCGCGGGTATGCTGCCCCGCAACTCAATCCACGGCACGCATGTGATGAGCAGAACCCACAGCCAGTCCTCCAGTACCATGCACAGGTATTTGTTTAAAAGAACATATATATGATTGGATATGAGGTCTGGTTTCTACCTGCTGGCGGGTTTGCTGGCCGCCGCGGCACTGCTCACAGCACACGCCCAGTCGGGAATATTCCTGGACGTCGGCAACGACACAGACTACGAATGGGCTGCCTCGACAACCTTCGCAGGCCCGGAAACCGTAGAGGCCACCGGCAGCGTGAACCGCTACGTAAGGGGTGGGTGCTGGTGCATAGGCTGCATATACGACCCCGCATCAGGCAACTGCACTGTCCCGACGGTATTGAAGTCCGAGGCGGCGGGCAACCTCTCCGTGGACGACGTGAAGGTCACGTTCTCACGCTCCACCCTGGTGAGTGAGGTCGCGTACGGGGAGCCCCACCGCTTCAGCGACGGCGGATGCTGGAGGATACAGTATGGGAGGGAACCGGACCTGTTCACCCCCGACACACCCATTCCCCAGGGCTACAGCTGCGACGGGGGGGTGCACCAGTACACCTTCGAATCGCACAGTCACCCGAACACGGACGACGCGGTCGACGACGCAGTCTACCGCCTCCTCAACGAAACGCTTGATTTGGACGGCGACGGCGTCATGGACATACCGTACAGGGACAACATGACCTTCGACGCCGAAGGCAGGATAGGCGTGCAGACGCTGTGGGGGCCGATGGAGATGAGGTTGATAGTATGGGTTTAGGCTCCCGCGGATACGTTTTCACCCTGGTTACCACAATGCTTATCCTGATTGCCCTGTCCCTAGCGTTCTTCTACACAGCCATATCCTCCCCCGCCTACGCGGACGTGTCTAACCGCATGGACTTGGACGAACTCCACTACTACGTTGAGTCACTGATGGAGGACGCTGGGCGGGCGTTCGCCATCTCCGGGCAGCGGGCGACAGCGTACGCCGTCAACCACGTAATATTAACCAACGAAACATTCGACGGTTACGTGATGGAGAACTGCACCTCCTTCAGATACCACGTCGACGGCGTGGAGGCGGCGCTGGCTGAGCTGATGGTGTGCGGCACCCTAGAGAACACGGTCCAGCCGGCAACAGACATCAGAAAGTACATGAGAAACAACACCGTATTGGACTGGACGGACAGAGTGGATGCCGTAGGATACAATGTGACGGTGGAGTTCAGGAACATGAGCATCGCATTATACGAGCCCTGGCACTACGCCATAGTGAGCGAAATCGATTTGACGGTGTTGGATGAGTCAAGCGGCAACCGCTACATTGGCCGCGGACTCCCTGTAACGTCGATTGTGTCCATTGAGCCGCTGGAGGACCCCATGCATTATACGACGACAGGCGTGCCGGCGGCCATACACGGCTTCAAAAGATGCCCTGATACGGGTGTGGTGAACGGCAGCGTACTGGACGACTGGATAGACAGCGGCTGCTACCTCCCCTCAACGACCGAGTACGATGCGCCGTCGTTCTTCGACCGTATGGAGGGGCGGGCGAACCTGAGCAGCAAGTTCCTTGACCGGGCGGCGGACACGCTGTTCATGGTCGGCGACCGGCCCGGAAACATAAGCCTGGAGAGCCTGGTTAACCTGGACCTGCTGAGCGAATACAACGTGTCCGTGAACGGTAACCTCAGCCAGGTAGACTACCTGTACTGGAGCAACGTCTCCAGCAGGTGCACGGTGGAGGGGATGACCCGGCACCCTGGGTTCCGACTGGACATAGAACACGCGACCGAATACGGTGTGAGGGGGCTGAACTGTCTGGCCACGGTAACCCACGACGGGGGAACGGACTTGTTCATACCGCCGAGGATGACTGTGCCCGTCGACACCACAGTCACATGGGTTGAGGCGGCCGGAGTGGAGCACCACCTGGTGGCCATAGGCTTCGGAGGTGACGCATGGGAGGGCGACAGAACATTACACGCCGGCAGCAGCTTCAAGTGGCTGTTCAACGAGACGGGAACATACACTGTAGTGTGCGCAGACCACGACGGCGACTTCCACTTGGACGTCGTGGACTAGGATGTATTTATTGCGCGGAAAGCATAATTAAAGCGACCGGAAAATGGAGGAGAACGCTGATTCTGGAGTTACGGGGCAGAGGAAACGGCTTCTGGACTTGATAAACTCCTCCGGCAGGATAAACGTGTCCGAAGCCTCAGACAAACTCGAAATAGACAAGACCATGGTCACCCGGTTGGCGGAGGATTTGATGCAGCGGAAGCTGATACGGGTGGAGTCCCACTACCTGAAGGAGCCTGACCTGGAGTCCCTCGACTACAAGGAGCGGAAGAATGAGCTCCAGGAGCGGGAGACAGAGTCGGTTGAAATGCACACGCCGGAGGCCCCCAAGGCCCGGCCGTCTGAAAAGGGAGAGGAGGAATTAGACGGTTACACACTCACCAGCGACGACTTCAGCGTCGGCGTGAAGGTAGTGGACAGCGGAGACTACGTCCCCCACTACATGGTGTCTATGCCCCACATCGACTTCGTGACCAGGGCGCTGCTGGACGAGACCAAGCGGGCGCTGATAGGTGAAATCCAGATTGAGACCAGGGACGTGTTCGACACCATGAAGTTCCAGAAGATGAAGGTGAAGTTCATCAGCCGCGCCAAGGAAAAGCTCCGGAACGTGCTGAAGAAGTCGTCTGAAGAGTATATTGCGACGTTGAGCAGGCTACTGGTGAATGAGATGCTGGGGCTCGGAGACATAGAGTACCTGCTTATGGACAACCGGTTGGAGGAGGTGGTGGTCAACAACAGCCAGGACGTGGTGTGGGTTTACCACAAGGAGCGGGGCTGGCTTAAAACCAACATCATACTGCCGACGGAGGATTTGATACAGAACTATGCGTCGCGGGTGGCCCGTGAGGTCGGCAGGGAGATAACGCATTTGAACCCGCTGCTGGACGCCCACCTTGTTACTGGGGACAGGGTTAACGCCACATTATTCCCCATATCCACTTCAGGGAACACCCTTACCATACGGAGGTTTTCGAGGCTGCCGTGGAGCGCAGTCCATTTGATAGACCCGGATACGGCCACGCTGACGCCGGAGGTGGCGGCTTTCCTGTGGATGGGTGTGGAGTACGAGATGAGCATACTCGTGGGCGGCGGGACCGCCTCGGGTAAGACGACGGTGTTGAACGCGATTATGCCGTTCATGCCCGCGAACCAGAGGATAATCTCTCTGGAGGATACTCGGGAGCTGAATCTGCCGGAGTACCTGCAGTGGATTCCCATGACCATCCGGCCCCCTAACCCCGACGGCGAAGGCGGGATAGGGATGCTGGAGCTGCTGCAGAACTCTCTGCGTATGCGGCCCGACAGGATTATAGTGGGGGAGGTCCGGGCGAAGCGGGAGACGGAGGTGTTGTTCGAGTCCATGCACACCGGCCACAGCGTCTACTCCACATTCCACGCGGAACGCGCGCAGGAGGTGGTGGACAGGATAACCAGTCCGCCCATGGACATTCCCCCGACGGTGATGAAGTCCCTGCACTTGATTGTGATACAGTACAGGAACCGCAGGACCAGGCAGCGGCGGACGTTCGAGATATGCGAGCTCACCAAGGACGAATCCGACACCCCCACGTTGAACACCCTCTACAAGTGGGACCCCCGCAGCGACAGCATAAACAGGATGTATCCGAGCATCAGGGTGAAGGACGAGCTGGCGCTGTTCACGGGGATGACGGAGAAGGAGGTGGATGAGGACCTGCAGGGCAAGAGGCAGGTGCTGGAGTGGATGCTCGACCTCGACATAAAGGACGTTAACAGCGTGGGCAGGATGGTGACGGAATACTACCTGGACCGCGGTAAAATCATAGACCTTGCCAAGAGTAAGAGTAAAGTAGACATTAACAAGTTGGTACAGTAGGATGGCTTCCACACTAGAGTCCCGGACCATGCTGCACATGGCTGAGCCTCTGCTGGATTTCTCCCGCCACCTGGAGCCGCTGTTCCCGCAGATGGAGTGGGATTTGAAACGCAGCGGATACACCATCGACTCCGTCCAGTACCTGTCGGTGGCTTTATACCTGACCCTTGTGGTTTTCACGGGGGTGATGCTTGTTGCTGTGGTGCCGTTCGTACTCGCCGACGGCTTGCAGGCCAGCTACGGCAGCATAATATTCACGCTGTTCATATCCGCCGTCGCCCTACTCTACCTCATCTATCTGCCGAAGGTGAAGATGAGGAGGAGGGCTACGCTGATAGACCAGGACCTTGAGTACATGTTGAAGGACATACAGATTCAGTTGAATTCCGGCGTTCCGTTGTTCGACAGCCTGGTCAACATAGCCCGCGGGGAGTACGGGGAATGCTCGTTAATCTGCGAGGGCATCATCCAGGAGGTGCAGCAGGGGAAGTCGATGACTGAGGTGTTGGACGACGTGGGAATGTGGAGTCCGTCGGAGTATTTCAGGAAGACTATGTGGCAGATTGTGAACGCGTTGAAGACCGGCAGCGACGTGGTGAAGGCGTTGGAGGCGATATCCAGCGACATCCGCATGGAGAAGGAGAACCGGATAAAAGCCTATGGGAAGGAATTGAACCTCTACGGCCTCGTCTACATGATGCTGGGCGTCATAATACCGTCGATGGGGGTCACGCTGCTTGTCATACTCTCCAGTTTCCTGGGCGAGGGCGTGATTACGGAGGATGTGTTCTGGATTATCATGGTGGGGTTGGTGATATTCCAGCTGGTGTTCATAATGTACGTTAAAGGCAAGAGGCCTGCGGTGTAAGAGATGGCTGATGACAAGAAACCTGCGGTTCCGAAGGGCGTGAAGGAGGCCTCCAGCACCATGTCCCAGCTGGTGGTGGGTCTGGTGCAGATTCTGTTGAGGGCCGTTAACGTTGTGATATTGGTGTTCATCATCTTCTTCAAGATTATGAGCAAGACCGTGAAGGTGGTGATGGTGCACATTCCGAAGCTGATGGCGGGGTTCATGCCCCGGAAGTCCAGCAACCGGATGAACCAGCAGCTCATATACGCGGGCGTGGACATGACCTCGGAGGAGGTGATGAGCGTCACCGCCGTGTACAGTATAGTGGTTGCTGCGGTCGCCTACCTGGCGGCGAATGTCCTTGGTTTCCCGGAGTACATGGCGTGGGTGGCTGTGTTGGTTGGTTTCGTGGGGGTGTTTATGATGCCGTTCATCATATTAAGCCTGCTTATCAACGGCCGCAGCGAGTCGGTGGAGAACGTGCTCCCGGACGTCCTGAGTATGGTGTCCCAGAACATGACGGCGGGGATGACATCGTATAACGCGCTGTGGAGTGCGGCACGCCCGGAGTTCGGACCGCTGGCGGTGGAGATACAGGACGTGGCCAAGGCGACGTTGACGGGGATACCGTTGACGGACGCGTTGGTGGGTATGACCAATCACGTGCGTTCGACGAAGCTGTCCCGGAGCGTCCGCCTTATCATCCAGGGGATGAAGTCGGGCGGCGACCTGCCGAACGTCCTCCAGGGTATTGCCACGGACATGCGCCGCGAGCATAATCTGAAGAAGCAGATGGCTGCTGAAACAAACGCCCACGCAATCTTCATAATCTTCGCCATCATGGTGGGTGCGCCGCTGCTGTTCGCGGTGTCGCTGCAGTTCATAACCATTTTCTCGACGATGATGGAGAACTTGAACGTCACCGACTTGGCTCAGGAGACGCCGGAGGGTATGATTGCGTTGTCGCCGCTGAGCATAGACCCGGGGTTCTTCCAGATGTACGCCGTGGCGATACTTGTTATCTCCGGGTTCTTCGGCGCATTGCTGGTGGGGCTGCTGCGAACCGGCAACGTCTTGTCGGGGGTGCCGAATACGCCGGTGTTCATAGTGGCTTCGGTGGCCATATTCCTGGCGTTGAAGTATGCGCTGGGCATATTCTTCTCCGGCATTATCGTGTTCTAGCGGCAGTGCTTCATGAGGAGCCTGCCGGCGGAGTCGACTTCACCGGGCGTTAGCGTGTAGCAGGAGTCGGTGGACTGTATGTGTTCGGCGAGCTGGTCGAGTTCCACCACCTCCACGGTGGGGTTGTGTAGTTCGACTTCGGCGTCGGGGTTGGTGAACACCAGCAGCCCGTGAACCCACAGGTGCGGCGCCTTATCCTCGAATATTTCACCCTGATGTTCCAGTATGAAGTCTTTCAACACTTTCGCGTTCCGTTTCACCTGGTTGCTGGGGCTGCCTATTTCGAGGGTGTAGACTGTGCCGCCGCGGCCCACCTTCACTTTACTCCACTGGTCTCCGTCGCAGCTTATGCGTCCGCCGTAGTTTTTAGACTCCATCACGTAGAATCCGTTGGGGCCTACGACTATGTGGTCGGTGTCCCCCCTGTTCGGCGGGACTACGAGTCCGTTCAGCAGTATGTAGGAGTCGTCGAGCTCGTTGAGGGCGTCTGCTACGCTTTCCTCCCCCACGGACCCGCCGCGCCATGTGAGGTAGCTTTTGTACGAGTATATGCCGAGCACGTACGCCAGCGGCACCAGGATGAGGCCGACGCTGGAGTACGGGGCCTGGTCAAGTAGGAACATGGTGAACGCCAACACCAGCAACGTGAGGAACAATAGTACCCTGCTCTTCACCAGCTGCGTGTTCCGCCACACATACCCTGCGCCCCCATCCGACAAAACCCTCATAGCCCCTCAAACACTATTTATAAACACACCATTTTAATATGATATCAGTACCCATTTGGTTGGCTGTTTCTATAAAAAACTGAGGTGAAAAACGTGATCGGAAGAAAAGGACAGGGTGCCATGGAGTACCTTATGACCTACGGCTGGGCCATACTAGTGGTCATGATCGTGGGAATAGTAATGTGGCAGCTGGGCATCTTCAACATGGGCGGAACCACCGTAACATCAACCGGCTTCGCCAAAATAAAGCCACAGCTGGCAGGAACGGGACTGGACCACACCGGAGTATTCAAGGGAATATTCACCAACGGCGTCGGAACCAACATAGCTGTGACCACAACAGGGATGGTAATCCGTGAAGTCGGCACAGAAACCTGCGGCGCATACGATGTGACACCATCCGCTATCGCTGCCGGACAGAACTTCCAGATAACGGCCAGCGGCTGTGTCAGCGGAAGTGCAGGAGACATCTACAACGTGGTTGTCTCCATACCGTACACCGTGACTGTTGGTGGAGTGCAGTCAGACCACACCGAATCAGGCACCGTACGCGGGCCGATGGAGTAAAACTTACTCCATCCCCTTTTCCTTTTTATTTTTCCATAACATAGACTGGGTTCCTGAACTCGTAGTTGAGGAAGAACATGTTGGACATGTTGTTTTCAACCGCATAGTTCATGGTGGCGTTATACCATGCGGGACCCAGCATGTTGCTGACGTACACTTTCTTCCCCTCTCCAGCGTAATAGTCGAGGACGGCAGGCAAATCAGCTCCCCCGTCGGCGTACGCCGACACCAGCCGAACCCTTTTGTAAACCTTTGGCAGGACGACGTACGGGTAAGCCTGTTTGTTCGCATACACTATGACGGAATCATCCTCCACCCCCTCCAACAGCTGCACCGACGTCCCCCACACCACGTCCCGGGTCAGCTTCATCACCTTCAAGTCCGCGTAGCCCACCGACGCAGAGTAGCCAGCTGAAAGCGCCAGGAACAGCAGCAGGACGAGTTTCACCCGGCGGTCACGGAACCACTCAGCCGATGAAACAAACAATGAAACCGCCAGCAGCAGGGGGAGGGTCCGGTGGAGGCCTGCGTTGCTGTACAGCCGATGGCCCGAAGACAGCATGAACGCCGTGAACACAACGAAGACCATGAAGGACAGTATCATGTGTTTTTTCTTCACGCCAGCCAGGAACACTGATGCAGAATACATGGAGAGTACCGCCAAGAAAGGCACGGATTCCAGGAGATACCGCATACCATAGGTTTCGTCCAACCCGCCCATGGATGTGAACGGCGTGAGCATGAACTCCGCCAACACGAGAGAGGACAGCAGGAGGACCGCATTTTTGTTCACGTCTTTTTTCCACATCAGGTAGGGTGCGAATGCCGCCAACGCGAACGCGGGCACCGACTGCAGCAGAGCCTTCTTATACAAGCCGGGGTAGTCAGGCATATGGGACATGTCGAACAACTTGGCGTACGCGGTCAGCAACATATCCCGCCCCCAGCTCGAAAAAGAGAGAACCAGGAGGACTAACGCAAAACCCACCACACCATAACGCAGGTGAGACGCTTTAAGCCGGTATCCTTTTTTCCCCAGAACCTCGACCGCCAGCAAGGCTGCCGTGGAGGCTGCCAGCAGCATCCAAAGATACTTTATCACGTGAGAAGGATACGATGTCTCCAGGATGCTGCCGTACAGTCGGACATGCAGGTAAGACAATGCAGCAGCGGGCAACATCAGCCCGGTGGCGAACGGCTTAATCCCCTGCCGAGAAGTGAACCACAGGAACAGCAGCGCCACAGCAGTGAACACGGCGTTAGGGTATCTGACTCCCACCGCCAGCCCGGACAGAAGACCGGCGAGAAAAAGAGGGGTAGGGCCTGTGGCGTCAGACAGGTAATACCTCAGGATGAGGTATGCGGACGACAGGACAATGAGAACCGACACCATGTGGGGCCACAGCATCTGCGAGTACCCGATCGCGTAGGTGAGGGAGTAGAAGAGTCCCGCCAACACCGAAGTCTTCTTCGACATTAACCTGAGGGACAGCAGGTAGACCACGACGACGGACAGGCAGAAGGCGACCACGTTAACCAGGTTCAGGCCCCAGACACCCAGTACGTTGAATACGGGTGACACCAGTAGCGGATATAGAGGCGCTGGAATCCCGTACATCCGCACCTCCTCTCCATTAGAAACCAGCTGCATACCCGGCAGCCACAGCTCCGAGGAGACAATCTCGTCGAACCCGTTCCACACCTCCAAGGAACCGTCGACGGCGAAGGACTTCACCATAAGCAGATACGTTGACTCGTCGGTCACCCACACACCCGGGGACAACGTGTAGGTTAGCAGGACAAACGTTATGAGGGCGTATGAACACAGTAGGATATCGGGTTTTTCCATCCTCAGATATTAGGAGGGGATTGTATTATTAACTATGGTTGGAGGGGGTGGGTTGTGGAGGCGCATGTTCTTTGTTTTCAAGTTGGTTGTGGTAGCAGCGGCGGCGTATGTTATAGTCCAGTATGCCGGGGAGTATGGGATAGTTGACACGCTCCTGCTGGTTGAGCCCGCTGCGTTACTCCAGTCGTTGTTTTTTTCCGTGGTGGGGTTCATTTGCCTGACGTTGATGCTGAGGGCGCTATCCGACAACATGTTGCCTGTGGCGGACTGTGTGATGATAGAGGTTTACACTATGATGCTCAATCTCGGAATAGCCTCTTCTCTGTTTTCCCTCCCCAAGATAGCCTTCATCAGGGAGCGGTTGGGAGACACTAGAAAGTCTACAGCATTGTTTTTGCTACAATCGGTTTCAGGTATCGCCTCGAGGGCTATTGTGTTTGCTGTAGCATCCATCTCGTTATTTAATTTGACCAGAGAATCAGGGTATGTGATGGTGTTGACGTTGGTTTTCGCTGCCGTACTGTATGCGGTCGCCAGACGGCGGCGGCATGAGATTAAGAAACATAGGCTGCTACAGATGGTGAACCCGGGGAAGGCCGTGCAGGTGCTGCTGTTGGGCGTCCTGATGGCAGTATCCACTTCAGCGTCATACTATGTGCTGTTGAATGGTTTGGGTGAGACAGATGCAGGTTTCATGCAGACCGTGTTCTCCGACCAGACGAGCTATTTGTCCGGGTTCTTCTCACCCCTGCCCGCTGGGTTGGGGGTTAGGGAGGTGGCATTCACGGAGTCCGCGGCCTTGTTCAATATAGACCGGGGGAAGTCTTTCACCGCCTCCATCCTCAGCAGGGCAGTGATGATTCTCGCAGAGATTGCTACGGCGACAGCATTTCTATTCTACAGCCGCTTTCTGCATATCGCAAGGAGGCCCTGACGCCAGATGAACGGAATGAGGGGCAGGGGGTAGGTTTTTTTGTTGCCGGGGTAGTATAGTAGACGCTCCACCGCGAAGCCGCGGTCCTCCAGAATCCTCGTTAACGTGTAACTGTCGTGCCATAGGGTGTGTGTGGGGTTCGGCTTCAGGAAGACAGTCCACCATTTCGCGTTCGGAGTCGTCACAACCAACACACCCTCATCAGAGAGATGGCGTCTCACGTTGTCAAGCAACAGGCCCTGGTTTTTCACGTGCTCCAGCACGTCACCAAGAACGATAACATCGAATTCTCGGCTAAAGTCGTAAGACTCCATATCCCCTTTTACCACGTCTTCGTCGGGTGAGTCGGTCACGTCTATGCCGGTCAGTGAACCGGCAACCTCTTTCAACTCGTTCCACAGGGAGTATTCGCCGCTCTGGCCGACGCTGCCGACGTCAAGGACACTCTTACCCTCGGCGAGCTCGCGTATTATCCCCTCACGTTTCACCGTGCACACCGTAAACTTTTTGGTATACTTGCAGCGTATCCTCGGACACCCGGTCTAAGGTGAACTTTGACATCACCCGGGCCCTGGCAGCCAAACCCATTTTACATCTCAATTTATTATCCCCAAGAAGCCGTTTAATAGATTCTGACAGAGAGGACGCGTCTTCAGGCTCCACGATTAATCCGGTGACACCGTCCTCCACGACGTCGGGTATTCCATCAATATTGGAGGCTATAACCGCCATAGAAGCGCACATGGCTTCTAGTAGGGCTAAAGGCATTCCCTCGCTCAGCGAAGGCAGTACAAACAGGTCCGAACTTTCCAGCAGCGAAGGAACCCTATTGTGGCCCACTTCTCCAACAAATTCAACAGACACTGAAATACCCAGTTTGGAGGCAATGTCTTCCAGTTCATGTCGTAGTGGACCGTCTCCAACAAGGACCAGCCGGGCCGTAGGATATTCCTTGGAAACGTGTTTAAACGCCTGAAGCAGATACATGTGGCCTTTAACCTCGACAAGTGAACCGACGGATATTATCCTGTTTGTGTTATCTGTCTTCTGAGGTTCCTTAAACCGGTTGCAGTCAACTCCATTAGGTATGAAAGTAATCTTTTCAGCATTTACACCAGATGAGATGAGTCTTTCACACATTTTACTGTTGACCGTGATTGTTTTACTGCACATTGAAAGAATCCACTTGATCAAGACCTTGGATATAATAGAATCGGGCATATTTTTTAGGCCGGATCCGTGTAGCGTTAACACCACCGGCTTATTGGTTATTTTCCCCGCTAACACTGCAATCAATCCTGAAAACAGCCAGTGGGCATGTATTATGTCGCAGGAGGTGGCCATAATAGTAGCTCGAATTAGGTGGTTTAATGTGAAAAAAGGGAGCTGTAACAGGTTTAATGGGTTGCGGAGATTTCGGTGGAAGCCCGCGCCATAAGCAAGTTTTTGCCAAACTGACAGTGGCATATAACTGAAACGTTTAACAGATACGCCTTCAAGCACCTCGGAGGACTTTGAAGACTGGTAGAGGGGGGCAAGAACGACAACAGAACATCCTTTTTCAATGAGCTTCTTTGACAATGAATGTATGAAAGAGCCAGCGTAGTCTCCCTCCCATCTAGGGTATGATGTGGTGAGCATCAGTACCTTCATTTTTTGGTTGACTGCATGTCGAACAGCATGGCGAAGAACAGGCTCTGGAGGCCGGTGATGAGCAGGAACATTGGTATGATTGCGCTCGCTGCGGTGATGCCTCCGGTGGACAGGCGGAGGTACAGCATGTAGAATCCTGAGAGGACTCCGAGCGGGAGGAGTGTGAGGCCAAGTGCGTAGAATAGTATGAGGGGGTGGAAGCTCTGTAAAACGTGTTTCTCCTTCATCCTCCAGAAGAACCCTTTTATGAGGAGCCACGACACCGACGGTATGTAGCTCCAGATTTTTATCTTCGACTTCTCGTCGCCGTATCGGGGGGGCATGACCACGTCGACGACCCGGAACCCGTAGGCGTTGAGTTTAACCAGCATGTCGTTCGGGTAGCCGTAACGTGGGTACACCCTATCCAACGGCAGGGCCTCCAGAACCTCCCGGGTTGTTGCGGCGTACCCGTTCTGGGGGTCCATGACATCCCAGTACCCGGAAGCCACCTTGGTGAGGAAAGACAGGAGGGAGTTGCCGAACAGCCTGAAACCCGGCATCCCCTTTCGGCGGGAGCTTAGCAGGCGGTTGCCTTTGCTGTAGTCCGCCCTGCCGTCGACCAGCGGGTCCAGAAGCCGAGCCAAGTATTTGGAGTCCATCTGGTGGTCGCCGGCCATCACCGCCACCAGGTCGCATCCTCCTTCTATGGCGGCCTGGTACCCGGAGACTATGGCAGCGCCCACCCCCCTGTTGACATCATGCCGTACGATTTGCACCCGCCCGTCCCCGACGGAGTTCGCCTTCTCCGATGTCTTATCTTCGCTGCCGTCGTCGACCACGAACACGTGGTCTATGAAGCCGGGGACTGATTCGAGCGTCTGCGTTATCAAAGCCCCCTCGTTGTATGCTGGCACCACCACGCCAACCACGCGTTCACGATACATGATATCCGTAATTAATTAACAGATAAACTTAATACTTTACATGAAATTTGGTTCCCGCGGCCAGGCGGCCATGGAGTACCTTATGACATACGGCTGGGCCATACTAGTGGTCATGGTCGTCGGCATAGCCATGTGGCAGCTGGGGATATTCAGCATGGGCAGCTCCAGCGTATCATCCACCGGCTGGGCCAAAATAAAGCCGCAGCTGGCCGCCTGCGGACTCGGCAGGGACGGCGAATTCAAGGGCATATTCACCAACGGATTAGGCACTTTAATGTACGCGGACACCGAGAATGCGGTGATACGCGAACTCGGCTCCGGTTCGGAGTGCGCCACCGTAGAAATCAGCCCTGTGACGGTGTCTGCGGGCCGGAATTTCAAGGTCAGCGCCAGCGGCTGCGCCACAGGTTTGCCGGGGGAAGTCTACGACCTCCAGTTCTCCATCCCCTACGACGTGGTGGTCGGTAACGTACAGAGCCGCCACAGCGAATTCGGCACCATCCGCGGCCCATTCGAGTGATTCTCAGTATTTAAATGCGCCGTTTTAATAGATTACATCGGTGTTTGGCTGGATTCTATCGAAATATTTGAGGTGTAAAACATGAGAAAAAATAAGGGACAGGGTGCCATGGAGTACCTTATGACATACGGCTGGGCCATACTAGTGGTCATGGTCGTCGGCATAGCCATGTGGAGGCTCGGCATCTTCAACATGGGCGGAACCACCGTAACATTCACCGGCTTCGCCAAAATAAAGCCGCAGCTAGCAGGAACAGGACTACAGGGGAACAGTGCGCCGAACCCTGGATTGTTTGTAGGAACCTTCACAAATGGAATAGGAACCAAAATCGAGATATACGAGGTCACGATAACTGGTGACACAACAACCTGCGTTGGAAGCACTGACGGTGTTGATCCAGTTGCTGGGGACTATGGTGGAGGAATAGCGGTTGGCGGGGGAGACAACTTTAAGATATCGATAGGCGACTGCCAGACAGGACCCTCAGGCGACGTCTACAGCGTCGACGTTGAAATAGAATACGACGTCACCATAGGCAGCCAGACCGTAGGACACACCGAATCCGGAACCATAAGAGGCCCCTACGAATAAGGCCTCCTTTTCCCTCTTTTTCTTTTTATTTTCCTCCCACACCATAGATTATCATGAGAGCCGTTAGAGGCCAGAGTGCGGTCGAGTACATGATGACGTACGGGTGGGCCATACTCGTCATAATGGTTGTTGGAGTTCTGGTGTGGCAGATGGGTTTGTTGAACATAACCCAGAACGTAACCCCCGACAAACGGGGTTTCAGCCAGATAACGCCGCTGGACTGGAAACTCAGCGATGATGGCGACTTCGTGGTCGTTGTCCAGAACAACGCCGGCAGCATACTGGATGTCAGCGACGCGGACGCCTCGGTTGTCTCAGGCGGCAGCGGATGGTGCAACCTCGACACCACCATGCCAATGGACGACTTCCGCCCCGCCTCCACAAGGATGCTCAACTTCAGCGGCTGCAACGTCGAAGCCAGCAACGGAGAATACTACAGAGTCAATGTCACCATAAGCTACACCAACCCCTCCTCAGGGCTAGCACACGTCAGCAACGGAGTCGTATGGGGGCCGGTGGGCTAACCGATTTTTGAGGCTAACTCCTTCAGTTTAACGTTCGACTGTTCCTCGGACTTCATGTCGCGGAGCACGACCGACTCTTCCTCCAACTCTTTGGGGCCGACTATGACCGCGTATCTGACTCCCGTGTCGCTGGCGACCTTCAACGCCTTGTTCAGTTTACGTCCGGATATTTCGCACTCAACCGTACCTTCCAGACTGCGCCTGAGGTCGGCGGCAATATTGAAGGCAGGGGACGATACATCATCGGATACGGGTATAACATAAACGTCAACGGCAGCAATATCGGGCTGCACACCCTGCTCCTTCATAGCCTCCAACAAGCGGTCGACTCCAAATGCAAACCCTACGGCGGGCGTGTCCGGGCCGCCGAACAAGCCTACCAGGTTGTCGTAGCGGCCGCCGCCACAGACCTGGTCCTGAGCACCCAAGCCCTCCACGCGGACGTCGAATACCATGCCGGTGTAATAGTCCAGGCCGCGGGCCATGCCGAAGTCGACTACGTAGTCGACGCCCGCGGAATCCAGCAGCTCCAGAGACCGTTTGAATGCGGATAACAACGCCTGCACACCCTTGTCCGACACCAACTTCAACGCTTCACCCACAACCCCCGACGAACCCCGGAGCTCCAGCAGCTTAATGAAGGACTCGTCCACCTTGGATTCAACGGACTCCAGGTCGCCCCTGTCCAGAGACTGTAGGACACTGTCCTGCTCATCTTCAACCAAACCCTGATTCCCAAGAAGCGAACGCAGAACCCCTATGTGGCTGACCCGCAGAGTGTGTTTCAGCCGCAGCTTCTTCAGGCACTCGGACGCCATCAGCAGTATTTCAGCGTCTGCCTCCGGCCCCTCCACGCCGAAGAGTTCGACGCCGGCCTGCCAGAACTCCCGGTAACGGCCGCGCTGAGGCTCCTCATACCGGAACATTGGCCCATAATAACTGAGGCGCAGCGGCTTAGGCAGGCTCCGCAGCTCCGACGCATACATTCTCGCCACTGAAGCCGTGGCCTCAGGCCGGAGGCAGAGCCGCCGCCCACCCTTGTCCTTGAACACATACAGGTGTTCCCGTATGTCTTCCCCGGACTTCAGCTCGAACAACTCCACGAACTCAAACGTAGGCATCAATATGGGACGATAACCGAACGACCGGAAAACATCCGACAGAGCATACTCTACAGACACTCTCGCAGACATCTCATCAGGTCCGAAATCCCGCACACCGCGGGGACGCTCAAAAACCATCTTCAGAGCACTATACCTCAATTGCACATGGGTTCATCGTAGTTTGAGGGCATCCAGATGGTGCTGCAGCCACTGCATCCTGGTGTGGTGGTACCCTCCATCAACAACAAATCGAATCGGACATACCACACATCGGAGGTTATATCGCCTATTCTTGACGTATGAGCAGCTTCGTCAAACGAGATGGTTATTGTATCATCGTTGACTGTGACTGTGGGCGAGAATAGGATGAAATCCTGGAAGAGGTTTGTGTTAGGTATCCGAATGTAGATGCTATTGCCTGTGAAATCATCCCATAAGTCCGGGTTGCCAGAACACCTATTTAACTCGAAAGACCCCACAATATGCTTGTCACCTGTTACTGAAACAATTCCAACCATGTTGGCTTCGCCGCCTTCGACGTATGTGGAACCCTGGTGATTCTGATTCCAAGTGAACCCAGTACTCCAGCTTACTTCGAGTGTGGTGGTTGATGTTGACGACGTCGTTGTTGTGGAGGTTGATGTTGTTGACGTCGTAGTGGTGGTTGATGTAGTCGGCGGCGTCGTGGTCGGGGTTGACGTTGTGGATGTTGTAATCGGCGAATTGGTGCAGATGCAGTCGAGGTCGCAGTTCTGGAAGCCCGCCGCCATGCATTCCGGTGAATCAAATCTGGGTGGGTCACATTCCTCAGGTTCCATGATAAAGGTGTCACCGCAGACCTGCGGTATCGTCATGGTGGTTGCGGTGAACAGGGTCGTAGTGGTCACCGTAGTAGTAGTGGTTGTCTGAACATTGCCACAACAGCATAGTTCACCGGAGGTACATACGCCACCTCCCAACGACTCATAATCCAAGCAGGAGTCGTCCGACCGGCATATGCCGTAGTCAAACCCGTTGCCCCTGCAGACCTGGTAGCAGGGTTCGCAGCCTATGCAGACGTGGAACAGCCACGGCTGTTCCGCTATGAATGTGTAGTTGGTGTCTGTCTTGCAACGGACATTCCAGATGTAGGTACCGTTGGGGACATAGTACCTGATAAACCGGTTGATTGACAGGTTTTCGACTTCGTAGCTGAGTTTGTCAACGCCCCAGGAGCCGGAGATGTTGGTCCACAACTCACACCACTGTATCACGTCACGCTCCACCTCAAAATACTCGAATGTGACGTTAATGGAGTCCGGTATGGGCTGCGGTATCGTCGTGGTCGTGGTGGAGGTTGTGGTGGTCACATCCGGTGGAGTGGTAAGGTTGAATGACGTCCTCACCCAGTCGTTCACGTTACCGTCCACATCCTCTGCAATAACTCTGAACCAGTAGACACCCCAGTAGCCGGAGTCGTTCCACACCTCCATCTGACTCTCAGGTATCGTGTACTCGTATGTGCCGTTGCCCGTCGGCCCCACCGACGCAGGAACCATCGACACCTGCTGGGTTCCATCACCAGGTATGGATATCTCACCATCAACCGACAAAACACCGGTGTCGTCGGTTACCGAGCAGGAAACACCAACAGCTGATAGTGAATCATATGCAAGCTCGTTTGGAGAAGCGGCCAAATCCCTAACACGGGGGCCGTAGAAGTTACAATCCTCGTATGGACCGAAAGTTCGGTCTGTTGGCAGCCACAGCACGCTACAGCCAGAGCAGCCAGGGGTTGTTGAACCCTCCAGAACCAGAAGGTCGAACCGTACATACCATACATCACTGGTAAGAGCACCCAAACGAGACGCCTCCTGATCAAACGATATTGAAATCATATCCCCAGTAACAGAGACCGTTGGATTTTGGATTATATAGTCCTGTAGGAGGTTGGTGTTAGGTACTCTCACATATATTTGGTTGCCTGTGAAATCATCCCACACGCCAGCATCCCCGTTACAACGATGTAAGACGAAATTCCCCACAATATGTTTTTGAGGGGTGACTTCGGCGTATCCGGTAAGATGAGCCTCACCTCCGTAAACGTAATACCTCCCCTGGTGGTTGTTGTTCCATTTGAAGTCGGTGTCCCAGGTTGCTGCTGTGGCTGAATAGGCTGCGGAGAGGAGTATCAGGGCTGCTATAAGTGTCTTTACTGTGGAGTTCATTGTGTGTGTTAATCCTGTGTTTTTAAATTAATATATCTATAATATGTAGTCGTTGTAAGATGGCTGACGAAGAAAAAAATGGGGAGGCGGCTTCGGAGCAGGTGAAATCCGAAGCCAAGAAGAAAAGGAAAAAGGCCGGTAAGAAGAAGACCAAGAAGAAGGCCGAAGAACAGGATGAAGAGGGTGAGGAATTCAAGGTCTCCACACACCTAATAATAGGGGTAGTGGCGGTTTTAGCTGTTTTAGCGGGCATAGCCTACCTGATGGGCCAGGGCGGCCCCGAAGAACCACCGTCAGCCACCACGCTGCCCACAGCTCCCGAGAACCCGAACGTAGCAGACCAATACGACATCGTCGAAGTCGAATACACGGGCAGATACACCAACGGCACCGTATTCGACACCAGCATAGAATCCGTCGCACGGGAGGCGGGCATATACAACCCCGCACGACCGTACGAGCCGGTCATATTCACACTAGGATACGAAGGACTCATACCCGGTTTCGAGGAGGCCGTGATGGACATGGAGGTCGGCGAAGAAAAAACGGTTACGATACCGCCGGAGAAAGGCTTCGGATACCCGCAGGAGGAGCTCATACAGACCGTCGACCGGAAGCAGACCAGCCCCGTAGTCCAGAACGTCAGCCTAGAGCAGTTCCTCGAGGACGTGAACGTAACACCCTATGAGGGACTGAACTTCACGGTACCCAACACCTCCGCCTACGAACTAGCATGGCCCATGGAGGTGCTGCAGGTGTACAACGACACCATAACCTTCAAATACCACCCAGGCAGCAACGCCACCATAGAAACCGTCTTCGGAGACGCCCTCGTCTACTCCACCGAAGGGGAGGTGGTGATAGAGGTGAACGCCGAAGAAGGCCAGGACATAGTCACGTTGAACGGCCCCGCCAAGGTGGTTGATGTAACAGACGACGAGATAACATTAGACTTCAACCCTCCACTGGCTGGGAAAACCCTAGTATTCCACCTGAAACTGCTGGAACTAACCAAACAAGAATAGAGTGTGTGAAGGCTACCAGTCGCCCAAACTCATCTGACGGCCGTAGCCCTTCAACTCATCCTCCTGGAACCCCAGGGCTTCGAGAATCCTCATCACGGCGGGCAGCACCTGGTTGTTGACGTAGTAGTCGGGGTCGTATTCGCCCTCCTCCGCCAAGTCGATAACAACCGCTTTGTCGCCGATGCTTGACCCGCCACGCCGAGTAATAACGTAGGTTATGATGTCGCCCTGCTTGAAGTCCATACCCTCCTTCATCGCCTTCTTCGCAGCCGCAACATGCGGGCCCTCGCTCACATACCCGCCGATGTTCCGGGTCATCTGCGTGTTAATCGCCAAATCCTCCAACAGGATGCCGCCGCCCTTAATCTCCTCTATCACGTCCTTCACAACCTGCGCCGCCTTATCCGGGTCCCGGTCACGCAACAACGCATCCAACACCTTCCGCTGCGTGTCCTTGGCGACGTTACACCAGTCCCTCCTCCGGGTCTCCAAGCCCTTAACCGTCAGCTTACCCTCCGTGTCCACCACCGCATAACGTTTCTTGGTGATGAACACACCCCGGGGGTAAAAACCTTCGAACTCCAGCTCCATAGCCTCCGGCAGCTCGCTGTTGATGGATTTCTGAAACTCCTTCGACACACGCATTATCTCGCCGACGTCGTCCATGTCCGGCCGCGTCAGATACACGCTGTCGGTGTCGCCGTATATGACCCTGAACCCGTGCTTTCCAGCCAACTCAATCGTCTTCTGAATGTATTCGCGGCCCCAGCCGGCAATCGCCTCCGCGCATTCGCGGCAGTACCAGCGGGCCCGCTGGAAGCCATAATAACCGTACATGCTGTTAGCCAGCAGCTTCATCGCCTGCTGCTCCACATCCAACATAGACTTCACTTCAGGGTCCTCCTCCGCCTTCAAACGCTTCTTCAGCTCCACCCGCTTCTCAATCAACCCCTGCAGAACCTCGGGGATGAAACCCCGCTCCTTCAAGCAGAAGTAGTGGCCGTTCGGCGCCTTAGGCGCTCTGTCGCCGCAGCAGCTGCAGTCCAATGTGGCTGGGTCCACATTGTGGGAGATGATGATGCTCGGATACAGGCTGCGGAAGTCAAACAAGATAATGTTGTCGTGTATGCCCCTGTCCGGGTCAACCACAAACGCCCCCTCATACGGCGTCTCGTCGCGGTAGCCGTATTCCTCGTCCGACGGCCTGTTGGGCACGATGATGCCGCGCCTGTAAGCCTCCTCCATCAGCAGATACTCCACCCGCTGGCCGCTGCCCATCCGCGACGTCTCATACACCGGCTGCCTAATCACCTTAGACAGCTCATACGCCAGCGGAAGCATCTTCAACGCAATCTTCAACGTCGCGTCCGCATCCGACATCGAATACTCGCACAGTCTGGCGAATTTTTCCCTGTCCGGGGAGTTGAAGAACTCGGTTATCTCACCCACCTTGATATCCACCTTCTTCTCGTCGAACAACGACTCATACACGTCCTCCAGCTGATACCTGGGGAGGTTGAACACCTGCCTGCAGAGGGGATACATGTCCACGTGCGGCCGGCCGGTGACGCGGGCGCCCATATTCATCCCACGCCGCTCCAGTTTGAACGGGCGGCCGTCCACGCCCAACGCCAGCTCGAAGCCGTTCTGTTTGGCGCGCTCCTGAAGATACGGGAAGTCGAAGTTGTCCGTGTTATAGCCTGTGAGTACGTCTATCTCCCGCTCCCGTACGGTATCCTCCAGCTTCCGCAGCATCTCCGCCTCACTGCCCAACACCTCCACGTAGTCGACGCCAGGGTCGTCTTTCCCGTAAGTCCACACCCTACGGAGGCCGCTGGAGTCCGCGTAGCTTATCATCGCAATCGGGTGCCTGGAGGCGACCGGCTCCCCGCCAGAAGCAACCTCCAAGTCCAATGCGGCGACATTCAACTCTACAGATTCACACCCCTCCATCGGCACCACACCAGAGTCGATGATGTAACGTCTGGCGAACGGAATATCAGCTTCACGGTAGCCGACGGAACTGTCCAACCGCGCAACCGCCTCCCGCAGCTTCGGGACGTCATGTGGCAGCTGCGACATAACCTTCAACGCCTTAACCCGGCGGCCGAAGTCGAGCTTCTCAACCTCCTCCACCCGGGCCACACCCCCCAGGGAATTCACGTCATCAGCCAACCTGCCGACATCGCCCCTGGGGAGGGCGTAGAAGTAGGGTTCAACACCCTCCACCTCCTCCGTCACAGCACCGGATTCCGTCTTATAGAACAGCCTCACCACCGGCTTATCCGCGCGGGTGACGTAGTCCGCATCCAACAGGCACTTAACCATCTCAAAGTATTCTTAAACAAAGCTTTAATAATCTGTAAGCCTAAAGGGATGGGACATGGAAGTCAGGTTCACGAAGATGCACGGAAGCGGCAACGACTTTATCGTGGTCGAGGAATGGGATAATAAGGTAGTCCCGGACACGGATAAACCGAGTTTCGTGGAGAAAATGTGCAGGCGCCACACCGGCGTCGGCGCCGACGGAGCCATATTCGTCCAGAAATCCGGTAAAGCGGACGTGAACTTCGTGTTCTACAACCCCGACGGCAGCCGCGCTGAAATGTGCGGCAACGGCATACGCTGCCTCGCCAAATACGTCCACGACCACCTGCTCGTCGACACGCCGGCTATGACCGCCGAAACCCTGGCGGGCGTGAAGACGCTCGAACTCACAGTGGTGGAGGACGCGGTGTTGGAGGTGAAGGTGGACATGGACCGCCCGCAGGTGAAACGCGGGGAAGCCCAGGTCACAGGAGACCCGGATGAAAAATTCGTCGGAGAGAAGGTTATGATACACGGGTTCGAATACGAGATAACCGCCGTGGGCATGGGCAACCCCCACGCCATAATATTCAACGGCGACATAGACAACCTCGACCTGAAGACCATCGGCCCCCGGATACGCTATTACACGCAGCTGTTCCCCAACGGCGTCAACGTCCACTTCATCGAAGAAGCGGGGGAGAACGAGTTCAAGATAAGGACTTACGAACGCGGCGTGGAAGACGAGACCCTCGCCTGCGGCACAGGCATCTGCGCGTCCGCCGTCGCCGCAGTATTGAACGGGAGGGCAGACATCGGAAGGCCGCTGCTGTTCCACGCCCGCGGAGGAGACGTGAAAGTAGAACTGGAAGGCAAAAAAGACGACATCAGAAAAGCCTACCTCATCGGCCCCGCCGAGGAAGTCTACAAAGGCGCCATACAAATTGAAACAGTTTAAAAGAAAGTATAAACAGTTTAAAGTTTACTCTAAACTATTTGAAAAAAACGCTGCAGATACTTCCCCGGCTTCTCCGTGACAATGAAATCGAAGTCGGAGGGGAAGCATTTCCTATAATTACCCCATTTGAAGCGTTCATCCAACAATATGATGGCTCCGCGGTCTGTTTCGCTGCGGATGCACCTTCCGGCAGCCTGGAGGGCGCGGTTCATGGCAGGGTAGATGTAGCCGTAGTCCCAGCCGCGTTCGAAACGGAAGTCGTAGTAGTCTATCAGCGCCTGCGTCTCCAGGGTGGGGTGCTCCAACGGCAGCCCCACGATGACGACCGCATCCAACAGGTTGCCTGCGTAGTCGAGCCCTTCGCTGAAGCCGCCGGCCTGCACGCCCATCAACACCCCCCCGCCGTCCCCGCGCAGGTTCACCAGCCGGTTGAATACGCGGCGTCTGTCCGCCTTCTTCATGTCCTGCCGCTCCGCAACCACCTCCTTCGACGACTTCACCCTCGCGCCGATCTCAGCCAGCAGCCTGTACGACGGGTAGAAGACAGCCGCGTTCCCGGGTATGTGGGACAGGACGGATGAAATCGTGGACGCGTACTTCCCGTACATGAAGTCGCCGCGCTGCGCGTACTTCGTCGTCAGCCCCGGCACCAGCAGTGTGAGGCGGTTTTCCCTGGGGAACGGGCTCCGGTATGCGCGCTCCATGGTCCTGTTCCCAGGCAGACCCAGGGTGTCCGAGTACATGCTCAATGGAGTCAGGGTGCCGCTCATCAGCACAGCCGAGTAAACGGCGTTGAAGACCTCGCTGCACGATACGCCAGGGTCCAAGCACCGGTAAGACAATTTCAATCCCTTCCTCTCCTTCCGAAGTATGCGGGCGTAACCGAGGTCCAGGCCCCGCCACGACTCCAGGAACCGTGCGGCGGTCTTGGCGTGGGAGCGGTAGCGGTTCGGCAGCTTCAGCACCTCCTCCCCCAACGCCTCCACGCCCCCGTGGAAGTCGTCGTACGGCATCTTCAACGCAGCCTCCAGTTCGTCCGCGAACTCCGTCTTGTCCACGAACCGCTCCCCGCCCGGCTTCACGCTCCTTGCGAGCTTCTTCAGCACCTTCACGGTTTCTATGAAGTCGTCGGCGAGCTGCCGCATGTCCAACGCCTTAGCCTCCTTCGACGCCCGGTCGAGCGTGTACGTGCTGAGTGTGTTGGACATAATCGACCGTATACGGTCCGGCAGGTTATGCGCTTCGTCGACTATGAGGACGCTGTCTTCTACGCTGCGGTCGAGTTTGCTGAGGAACGCCCGACGCACCGACGGGCTGAAGACGTGAAAGTAGTCGCATACTATGACGTCCGCTTTCCGCCCGGCCTCCAGCAGCACCTCATACGGGCAGAGGCCTGATTCAGAACATATTTTCAACGCTTCCTCGTTGTGGAGGGGCTCCGCGAGTATCTTGGCGGCGGCGTCCAACCCATTCCTGGACAGTTTGTTCCTGCGGGTGTTGTTGTAGTACTCGCATGTCTCGTCCTTCTTCCGGCTGCGGCAGAACTCGTTGAACTCCCGGGAGCTCAGGTCGCGGACGCGGTGTGGGCACATCCACTGCTTCCCTATTATGTCCACCACCGACGCCGACACTCCGTGGCGTTTCCGCATCCTCTTCACGGTGTCTACGACGATGGTGTGCTGGGTGTGTTTGGGGGTCAGAAAGAATATGGTCTTCTGGTTTTTCAGGGCGTGGTCGACTGCGGCGGACAAAACGGCGGCGGTTTTCCCAATGCCGGTGGGTGCGTGGGCGACAAGCACGTCCGCTTTCTTGAATGCTTCGCTGCAGTCGCGCATGAACTCCTCCTGGCCGCTGCGGACGGCGGAGTAGGGGAAACAGTCCACACATTCCATAGGAAAACAGGGACAATAAAACGGGGGAGAGTGCGTGGGAAATCTATTCTATGCCGACGATGCCGCCGGTGTTGAACAGAGCGTTCAATGCGGCGTCCCGCACCGCATCCAAGTACTCTAGTCTGGACATCTCCTTCTCTATCTGCACCGCATACAGGACGTCGGTGACCCCTGCGTCGAGTAATACTGCTTCCAGATTCGCCAGCAACTCTATGTATAGTTTCCGGTCCAACGGCACCCTATGGGTGGCGGACAGCGGCCGGAGGCCGTCTCCTAGTGTGGCGGGAATCAAGGAGACGTTGACTGAGGTGCCGTCGTCGTTGCCGGAGCCGGAGCCTGCGACGGTGGTGCCGTATTTTTTCCACTCCAGGATGCTGATGTTGTCGACGCCGTGCCGTTTCAGCGATTCTATAATGGATTCGAGGTTTTCGCTGCGCACCTGCAGGGTGACTTCCCGGCCGCAGAGCGAGAACTGGAGGATGTCCTCGTCCGACAAACTGTGAAACAGCTCCGACGTGTTGCCTGAGAAGGAACCCCCGATAGCTACCTTATGGCTTTTCATCATTCATCATGTGGGTTGCGAGCAGCTTAGCCGCGTAAACGGCGGCCGTGGAATCGTATACCGGCGAGGCCTCGACGACGTCGAAGCCCGCGACCTCACACCCCTCTGACACGTACTCTACTATGGATTCCAGGGTATTAAAGGACAGGCCGCCCGGCTCCGGGTTGCCCACTCCGTCGGTTTCACGGGGGTCCAATACGTCCAAGTCCACGCTCAGATACACTCTTTTGTCTCTGACAGCCTCCATCACCTCCTTGAAGTCCGCCGTCGGGGGCAGCGACAGTATGCCGTTTTCCCGAATGAACTCCTCCTGGTCTGGGCTGCCGCTGCGAACACCGTATTGGATCAATGTAGTGCCTAACTCTGTTATCCTGCGGGCGACGCACGCGTGGCTCAGCCGCCCCCCCTGGTATTCGTCCCGCAGGTCGGGGTGGGCGTCCAGCCACACCACAGCATCCACCCGTTCCTTCAACGCCTCCACCACAGGGTAGGTGATGAGGTGTTCGCCGCCGAGGATAATGTACTCTGCTGAATTGTTCCGCTCCAGCGCCTTCGACACCGTCTCCCTAACCCTCTTCACGGTTTCGGCGGCGTTCCCGTATACGACGTCGACGTTGCCGAGGTCGTGGAATCTGATGGAACCGGCCTCCAGCTCCAGAAACTCCTTCCTAATCTCCAGCGGCGCGAACCTGCTCCCCGGCCTGTAAGAGGAGGTGCCGTCGAACGGCACGCCCAACAGCACGTAGTCCGCGTCCTCCAGCTGGGCGGCGGACTCCAGTATCAGGTTCCGATCCAGGTACAGTTCCATGGGAGTATATAGGATGCGGCACAGTATTAAATGACCATGGAGCTGGAGACCTCCGAAGGCGTCTATAAGCCGGCGGAGGATAGTTTCCTGCTGGCAGAAAACCTGGACGTCCGCCGGGGGGACAGGGTGTTGGAGGTGGGCACCGGCACCGGAGTAATCGCTTTGACTGCCGCGGAGAAGGCAGAGTACGTGCTGGGGGTCGACGTTAACCCAGACGCGGTGGAGTTGGCGGGGAAGAACGCAGAATCCAACGGCATAGCCAACGTAGAGTTCATGGTTAGCGACCTCTTTGAGAACGTGGACGGTGTATTCGACCTCATAGTCTTCAACCCCCCGTATCTGCCGGTGGAAGGCGAGGACGGGGCGTGGTCCGGCGGCGGAACGGGCAGGGAGGTCATAGACCGGTTTCTGGCGGGTGCGGCGGAGCACCTGAAGCCGGGCGGGCGGATGCGGCTGCTGATATCAAGCTTCAACGACGTCGGCTTGGTTGTGGAGAAGATGGGGAGGCTGGGGTTCACCGTGGAGGTTGCGGCGGAGGAGAAACTGTTCTTCGAAACGTTGTGTGTGCTGTCCGGCGTTTATAAAACCGGGCGGTAATGCTTATAACATGAAATACCGCGCACTCTACCTGGGCTTAATAGTGCTGCTGGCAGGCACGGTATCGGCTGAACTGTTTCAGCCGGCGTGCCAGTCCATCCTGAAAAACGACCTCGCCAACGTCATAGAAGTAGAAGACCTTGACGGGGACGGAACACCCAACATACTCATGGGCACCTCGGTGAACGGGATACTCTACAACTACGTCTACAAAGGCGTTGACTGCACCAGCGAGTGGACTGCGTTGACCAGCGGAGGCTGGTCCTTCGACACCGACGGCAACGTGAAAAGCTTCGCCGTGGCGGACCTCGACGGAGACGGGAGGAAGCAGGTGGTGGTTAACTCGGTGAAGTCCAGTCACCCCGGCTCCGAAACGCCCAGCGAATACGTGCGCGTGATACATGACACCAGCATAGAGGACTGGAACTTCGACAAGGAATGCGGTCTCAGCCACAGCGTCGACGCAGCCGACCTCGACGGCACAGGCACACTAAACGTCATAATGGGGACGCAGAGCAAGAAGGTGTGCGTGCTTAAAGACGACCCCAAGCAGCGGGAGCCGGTGCTGTGGAGCGTCGACACCAGACAGTACCCCGTATACTATGTTGAATCCGTGGACTTGGACGGGGACGGAAGCCCGGAAGTGGTCGCCCTCTCACACCGCTACGGCGACGCATACGTGTACGCCATATCCTCCGACGGCACGATACTCTGGGAGGAGAACATCGAGGGTGGAGTTTACACTGCAATGTTGGCCGGAAACCTCATAGAAACCGCCGCAGACATGGTCGTGGTGGGTACGGCCGAGCAGGGAGTAGTCGCATACGACGGAGACGGCAGCCTGGACTGGAGCTACGACACAGGCAACATCGTCTCCAGCGTCCACGCAGTCAACCTCGACGGCTCGGGCGGCGTGGAGGTGCTGGTCGGCTCAGCCCCGCGGGTGACCGCATTAGAGGGCAACGGCAGGATGCTGTGGGAGTGGACGGAACCCGTGGAAGGCACAGTATACAGTATGAGCGCCTACGACATGGACGGGGACGGACGCATGGAGGTGGTGGTCGGCACAACCAAATACCTGTACCTGCTGGACGACGACGGCAGCCTCATAGGCAGCTGGAAATACACCATAGAGATACAGGGCCTGACTAAAGCATATGAGGAACGGGACGCGAACGCGGTCGCCACATACATGGGCGACCTCGACGGCGACGGCGAAGCCGAAGTGGTTGCGGCCTGGAACTGGGAGCAAAGCACCGTAAGAGGGAACGAGTACAGCACAGACGTCCGCTTATACGAGATAGACGAGGACTACAGCCCGGAGACGACGACCACAACCGTGTTTGAGGAAACCACCACGACCGAAAGCACTGCCACGACGTTGGCTGCCCCACCCACAACCCAGCCCACCACAACCACCGTGCCTGAAGAAGGAGGGGGGGGACTTTGCTGCCTGCCGATGCTGCCGGCGGTGCTTGCATTGGCTTTCGCGGTGGCTGCGAAGCTGCCGCTGGCTGCGGTGGAATAGTTTTTATCCGCGCATTCCCATTTTTCATGGACATGTCGGACAGAGGCGTGGTGGAGGCCGCGTTGTTCGTGGCCTCCGAGAACATGAGCGCTGAGAAGCTGGCGCGGGTGTGCGGCAGCCTGGACGTGAAGGCCGTGAAGGAGATTGCGGAAGGCCTGGTCCGCGAGTACTCGCAGCGGGACGGCGGCGTCGAAGTGTTCAAGTCCGGTAAATCCTACGGCATGCGCGTTAAGCCGGAGTACGAGGACACCGTCACCCAGTTGATTCCAGAAACCGACATGCCGAAGGCGATGCTGAAGACGCTGGCCATGATAGCGTACGAGCAACCTATCAAACAGTCTTATGTGGTGAAGCTCCGCGGCAACCGCGTGTACGAGTACGTGAAACGCCTTGAGGGGCTGCAGCTGATTGAACGCAAGCCGGAGGGCCACACCAAGATACTGATTACGACACCCAATTTCAACCAGTACTTCCGCATAAACGACGCCAAGGAGCTGGTGAAGAAACACGCCGAAGAGGCCGTGGAAGATGAAGGATAAGGTTATCGCAGCCGCCGCCCTACTTCTCATCCTGTCAACCGCCGCTTCCGCAAAATCCTACACCATCGACAAAGCCTACGTCTCATTGACCGTCAACCCCGACGGGTCCGTTGACGTCCGCGAAGACATCACATACGACTTCACCGGCTCCTTCACCCACGCCTACAGGGACGTCCGGCTGGGCGACTGGGTCATCACCGGCATGGAGGTGACGGAAGACGGCGTCCCCCTTAGGAAGGAGGTGTCCAGCCAAGGAGCCCACATCCGGGCGAAATGGTATTATAACGCGGTAGACGAGGAGCGGACGTTCACCATCCATTATCATCTGACGGACGCCGTGCACTGTTACAGTGACGTCTGCGACCTCAACTGGAGGGTGTGGGGGAGCGGATGGGACCGCCGCCTACGCGAACTGGAAGGCCACATAATGCTGCCAGGTAAGGTGGGGAATTCCTCTGAAGCCTACACATGGGGCCACCCTGAACTGAACGGAAAAATCGCGATGGTGGACGATGAGAAGGTTATATTCCAGGCGTTCAACATTCCAGCAGGCCAGTGGGTTGAAGTCCGGACGGTGTTCCCCCGGTATGTGCTGCCGCAGCCGACCGAGGCGGTGCTGCATGAGGGACCGGGTCTGGATGAGGTCATTGAGGAAGAGGAGAACTACCGGCCTCCACAGGACACTGAAGATACTATGTGGTTAATCATCCTCCCCCTGTTCCTGCTCGTCTGGGGGATGGGTTTCTTCGGAGGCATAGGCCTCGCCGTACTCCGGAGAGTCAACCCAGACTTCGGCCACAAACTGGGGAGGGTGTTCCTGCCCGCGATGCTCGCGGGGATGATGATGCTGTTCATCTCAATCTTCTTCGTAGCAGGACTGTTCCCCGTCGGCGACTTCCTGTGGCTGCCGGTGTTCGGCACCCTTCAGATTCTAGTCTTCGCAGGAATCTGGCATTCCTACGGCCGCGAACCCAAGGTGGATGTGCAGTCCGTGTACGAACGGGATGTGCCGTACGACTACAGCCCCGCAGTCGTGGACGCGCTCATGCACCAGGTCACCAAAAAGCCGAGGCAGGAGAGCATGGCAGCCGAGCTGCTGGACATCTGCCTCCGGGGGAAAGCCAGGATACGCAAGATTGAGGGGGATAGGGTTCTGGGACTGTTCGGGGGAGGCGACTATGAAATACAAATAACGGACGAAAGCGACGAGGGACTGCCGGAGAGCGAGAGACTGTTGTTCAAGATAATAAAGAAGGCAGCCAAGTTCAGGTATGAGGGACTCATATTCAAGAAGGGGGTGAGGGACGACACCCCAGACATAGTCACGTTGAATGAGCTGAAGAAGTACCTGCGGGCGAAACCCTACAAGACACAGAAGTGGCTGAGGGAGTGGACGGAACTCGTGTCGGACGAGGCGAAAGACCGGGGTTTCTTTTCGAAGAAGACGGGATACCTCTCCTACATAGCCGCGAGCCTGGCGAACACGATACTTGCGGCCCTGTTCACCCTGCCGGTGGCGGCCGCCGTACTCGGTGAAGCATTCATCCTCGCCGCCATATTCCCGGACGCCCTACCCAACAGAACCCAAAAAGGCGCTGAACACCATGTGAAATGGACGAGGCTGAAGAAGTTCCTGTCCGACTTCAGCAACCTCAAAGACGTGCCGCCGGACGCCATAGTGTTGTGGGAGAAATACCTCGTATACTCCATCCCCCTGGGGGTCGCAGGCACTGTGCAGAAGGCCATGGACGACGTGTTCCGAAACTACACGGGCGAAACAGGCTCCCACATATTCGTGGGCGGAGTCGGCGGATTCAACGCCGCCAGCTTCGGCTCCGCTGTGGGCAGCTTCTCCAGCGCATTCTCCACAGCAACGTCCACCGGCGGAAGCGGCGGCTTCTCCGGCGGCGGAGGCGGGGGTGGGGGAGGCGGTGGAGGGGGAGCCGGGTGACCCTTATTTATATGCAGTCTGTAATATGTTGACGGTGAATGACATGGTCTTAGGAGCCGTAATCGGACTGGTTGGGTTGGCTGGCGCCGCAGCAGTAGTATTGGGTGTTTTAGCGGTGGTGTTCATCTACAACAACCTCGTGACGTTACGTAACAGGTGTGAGAACGCGTGGAGCCAGATAGAGGTTCAGCTGCGCAGGCGGAACGATTTAATACCGAATCTCGTGGATACTGTGAAGGGCTACGCAGCCCACGAGCAGGAGACGTTCCAGCGCGTGACGGAGGCGCGGGCGGCGATGGCCAAGGCGGAGACGGTGAAGGAAACCGAGAAGGCGGATAACATGCTCACCGGCGCTTTGAAGAGTCTGTTCGCGGTCGCCGAGAACTATCCTGAGCTGAAGGCGAACGAGAACTTCATGCAACTGCAGGAGGAATTAACCACCACGGAGAACAAGATAGCGTATGCGCGGCAGTTCTACAACGACAGCGTCATGAGATACGACACCAGCAGGCAGACGTTCCCGGGCAACATCGTCGCGGGCATGTTCAACTTCGCGGACCGGGACTACTTCGAAACCGAGGAGGGAACCCGGGAAGTGCCGAAGGTAGACTTTAGGAAGTGAGGATGAAGCGGAGCTTCTACGACCAGATAGACCGGAACAAACGAGCGTCGTGGATACTGATTGTGGCGGTAGCCGTCACCCTCGGGTTTGTGACGCTGGCGATGGCATTCATCATCGGCAACGTATACGACGTCGGCGTCATGTTCCTGTTCCTCATCCTCGCGACCGTGTTCAACATAGGCTACGTCCTCTACACATACTACAACAGCGACAAGGTTGCGTTGAAGGCCGTGAACGCGTACCCCGCAGACCACCGGCACCAGCAGCTCATCAACATCGTGGAGGAGATGACGCTGGCGAGTGGCATACCTAAGCCCCGGATCTATGTGATGCCCAGCCAGGACATCAACGCCTTCGCCACCGGCCGCGACCCGGCGCACAGCGTCGTGTGCGTGACGGAGGGGGCGATTGCGAAGCTCAGCCGCAGCGAACTCCAGGGCGTCATCGCCCACGAGATGACACACATCAGAAACTACGACATCCGTTTCGTCACGTTGGTGGCGGTGATGGTCGGCCTCATATCCATCATCAGCCAGCTGTTCCTCCGGAGTCTGTGGTTCGGCGGAGGGCGCAGGCGCGGCGGCGGAAACGCCGCACTGCTGGTAATAGGGATTGTGCTGGCAATACTGGCTCCGCTGGTGGTGAAACTGGTGCAGCTCGCCATATCCAGGAAACGGGAGTACATGGCGGACGCCGGCGGAGTGGAACTCACCCGCTACCCCGACGGCCTCATAGAGGCGTTGCGTAAGATTAAGGCCGACTACGCTGAGCCTCGGAAGCACACGAAAGTCAACGAGGCGGTGGCGCCCATGTTCCTCGCAGACCCCGCCAAAAACAGGATAACCAGCCTCTTCCAGACCCACCCACCCATAGACGACAGGATACGGGCGCTGGAGGCCATGTGAGGTCAGTGCGTGTACCGCATATTTTTTCTGACGGAGGCCACAAGCTTTTCCTTGTCAAACGGCTTCTTCAGGACGTCCGCGTAACCCACGGACTGGTGGTACCGTTTGTTCCCCATAAAATGGTCTTCGGATGTGGTGAGTATCATGGGTGGTCGGTCCTCACCCAAACTGAACAGGTAGTCCGTCAGCTTGTTTGCTCTGGAAGAAACGCTTTCTGAGGTGTCCACCAAGACCGCGGCGTACCTGTTCGATTTAGCCTTCCTCAATGCCGCATCGACGTTGGGCACAGCATCCACTTTAAACCCCTCCGCCGTGAGTGTTTTCTCGGCGAAATCCCGGTTGGAGTCGTCGGCTTCGAGAACCAGTATCCTCTGCTGGGGAGACCCCTGACCCAGAGCCATCAGCTTGACGCCGGGGTCGGGGGCTGGTTTCTGCCTGCCACCACCGCTGACTCTCCCAGGTGACATAAGAGGTATTAGGGTTCTCAGGTTAATTAGTTCACTGCGAGGGCTTAGAAAGACGAAAACCGGTTTCACGAAACAAACCTGAAAACAACCGATAAGGCCCTCTAATGCCCTGTAGTGTGATTTTTAAGCTGAAACGTCTTAGATAGTGTATCAGTCCATTGTGGACTGCACAGACCATTGCAGACATTTCTAGCGGACCAAAAATGTCGCGCTAGCGTTAAGGAGGGAGGTATTTATGAATGGATGCGTTGGGGAAGCACTTCATAGTGGAACTGTTCGACTGCAACCGGGAGACGCTGAACGACACCCGGGAGGTTGAGGACATACTCAACGAGGCAGTCCATGTCTCGAAGGCTACGAGAATCAAGTCGGTTTTCCACAAGTTCGCGCCGCACGGCGTAAGCGGCGTCGTCGTCATCGCGGAGTCGCATTTCAGCATACACACGTGGCCGGAGTACGGCTACTGCGCCATAGACATATTCACGTGCGGGGAAACCGTCGACAACCACGCAGCACTCAAACACATGAAGAATGCGTTCCAAGCCGGTAACGCCACCGTCATGGAGTTGAAACGTGGTGTGTTGGATTTCCCGGAGTACACGCTGAAGTATAAGCCAACAGCATAAGATGGAGAGCATAAACGAGAACGTGTGGGGGGTGTCCACGGCCGTGGACGTGTACGACTGCGACCCCGGCATCATACGGGACGCCGACAAGATAAAAGAGTATGTTGTGGAGCTCTGCGACCTCATCGAGATGAGGCGGTTCGGCGACACCCAGGTTGTTCATTTTGGCGAGGACGAGCGGGTGGAGGGATACAGCATGATACAGCTCATCGAAACATCCCTGATTTCAGGCCACTTCGCCAACGCCTCCAACACCGCCTACATAGACATCTTCAGCTGCAAACCCTACGACGTCGAAAAAGCAGTGGCGTTCACCAAGGAATTCTTCAAGGGCGAGCGCGTAGTGTACAAGGTCACAGCGAGGTCCTAGAGGATGGAGCTGTGGTTTGAGGAGGCGCTGGAGCTGGAGAGAGGCATAACCACGAAACTGAAGATAAAACAGCACCTCCTCAGCCGGAAGACGGATTACCAGCAGATAGACGTGTTGGAAACAACCAATTTCGGGAGGATGCTGGCGTTGGACGGAATTATAATGTTCACGGAATTCGACGAATTCTGCTATCAGGAGATGATATCGCATGTCCCGTTGATAACCCACCCCCGCCCGGAGAAGGTGCTGGTCATCGGCGGCGGAGACGGCGGCGTCATACGCGAGGTGCTGAAACACGACTGCGTCCGGGAAGCGCACCTGTGCGAGATAGACGAGGGCGTGGTGGACGTGTGCAGGGAGTACTTCCCCAACATGGCCTCCGGCTTGGACGACGACCGCGTCACACTCCACTTCAGAGACGGGGCCGAGTTCGTGCGCGAGAACAAAGGCGCCTTCGACGTCATTATCGTGGACTCCTCCGATCCCGTAGGCCCCGCGGAGGTGCTGTTTCAGAAGCCGTTCTACAAGGGCATGAAGGCAGCTCTCAGAAAAAACGGGATAATAGTCAGCCAGGGCGAGTCCTTCTTCCTCCACAAGAACATCATAGAGGACATGTACACATTCATAAAGGATTTGTTCCCGGTCGTAGACTACTACTACACCGTCGTGCCGACGTACCCCAGCGGCCTCATAGGGTTCTACTTCTGCTCGCTGAAACACAGTCCCTTGAAGCCGCAGAGGATAGACGATGCAGACGGCCTGGATGCTAGGTACTACAGCCGCGGAACCCACTTCAGCAGCTTCAACCTGCCGCCGTTCGTGGAAGAGTACTTCAGAGACGGAGTACCATCAGCTTCGACACGCGGGCGTTCTCCTTGATCTTCAAACCCTGCATACTCACCTCTATAGGCAGTATGTAGTCTTTCTTCCACTCCATTGTGAACAGCGTCGGATGCGTGGCCCCCGCCTTCAACAATCTGGGATGCGGCGACAGGAACCCCACGCCCTTCAGCCCTGAGACGACCTCGTTCAAGGTTATCAGGTAGGTGCCGGGCTTCAAATCCCACCACCCGTATTCGTCGTCGCCCTCCTTGACGGGCTGCAGCCTGCCCCTCCGTGGTTCCGTGTACTCGCTGCCTCCGAAGTCCAGCGCCCCCTTCCCTTCAAGCGCATAAACCTCGGACACCGTCAAGTCTATGCTGTTTTCCTTAACCTGCGTTTCCATGTGGACGACCTCCGACACCATGGATGCCGCATCATTGCCCTTCAGTATTTCAGCCATGGTTACAGGGTGTGAAACACCATATAAAAAGTGCTTGAGAAGAAGTGAGGGGCTGGTTCATGCGTTTTACATTGGATGTCCGCCCCGCCGGCAACGTCATGTATTGCTCGGATGTCGGTCGCGGACCCGGTTACAAATTGTTGACGGCCGAACCATCCACCCCTCGGTTTTATATTGGAATGTCGTATTAAAAGCGCTATGGTAGAGTTTCAGAAGGAGCCGTATCCGAGGGATGCGATACTGAAGGAGCTGCATCCGCTGGTGAGACGGTGGTTCGGCGAAAAATACGGTGAGTTCGCGCCGCCGCAGCTGCACGCGATACCGAACATCATGCACGGGAAGAACACGGTGGTGTCCGCCCCAACAGGCAGCGGTAAAACGCTGACGGCGTTCATGAGCGTGTTGGACAAGCTCATCGAGCAATCTCTGGTGGGGGGCCTGGAGGACAAGGTGTACTGCCTGTACGTGTCCCCGTTGAAGGCGTTGAACAACGACATACACCGTAACCTGGAGGAGCCGCTCGCGGAACTGGAGGAACTCCACGGGAAGGACCTGGGCATACGGGTGATGGTCCGCACAGGCGACACACCCACCAGCCAGCGGGCCAGGATGCTGAAGACGCCGCCGCACATACTCATCACCACGCCGGAGAGCCTGGCGTTGATTCTCGCGTCGCCGAAGTTCAGCCAGAAGCTGAAGGATTTGAAGTGGCTCATCCTGGACGAAGTCCACGCCCTCGCGGAAAACAAGCGCGGCGTCGACCTGAGTCTGAGCGTTGAACGCCTGCAGAACCTCGCAGGCAGGTTCACCCGCATAGGGTTGAGCGCCACCATAAACCCCCTAGACAAGATTGCGGAGTACGTGGTCGGATACGAGAGGGGGAAGCCCCGTGACTGCCGTATAGTGGACGTCCGATACGCGAAGGAACTGGACATCAAGGTGTTGTGTCCGGTGTCGAACATGGTGTCGTCGAGCCAGGAGCACATGCAGAACAGCCTCTACAACCTCCTTGACGACCTCATACAGCAGCATAAGACGACACTGGTGTTCACCAACACCCGCTCCGGCACGGAACGGGTGATAAACCACTTGAAGACCAAGTTCCCAGGCAAATACATGGAGAACGTCGGCGCCCACCACAGCTCGTTGAGCGCTGACCACCGCCTCGATGTGGAGGAGAAACTGAAAAGGGGGGAGTTGAAGGTGGTTGTGTCGTCCACCAGCCTGGAATTGGGCATAGACATCGGATACATAGACCTGGTAGTCCTCCTGGGTTCTCCTAAAAGCGTTTCGCGGGCGCTGCAGCGTATAGGCAGGTCCGGCCACCGGCTGCACGACAAAGCCAAGGGCCGAATAATCGTGTTGGACCGCGATGACCTGGTGGAATGCAGCGTGCTGCTGAAGAACGCGGTCGAAGGCAGGATAGACGAGATAGACATCCCGGAAAACTGCTTAGACGTGCTGGCGCAGCAGATATACGCGACAGCCATCTCCGGGAGAGACTACGTGGAAAACGTGTACGCTACGGTGAAACGCAGCTACTGCTACCGGAATTTGAAGCGGGAGGACTTCGACAGCGTCATATCCTATCTGGCGGGGGACTACGCGGAACTGGAGCAGCGGAGCGTGTACGCCAAAATCTGGGTGGACGAGGACACGGGGTTGATGGGTAAGCGGGGGCGGCTGGCGCGGCCCATATACAGCACCAACATCGGCACCATCCCCGACGAGTCGTTCGTGAAGGTGAAGGTCGGGGACCAGATGGTGGGGAAGCTAGATGAAGCCTTTCTGGAGAGACTCACCAAAGGGGACATCTTCGTGTTGGGCGGTAAAATCTACCGGTTTCACTACTGCCGCGGCATGACTTGCCACGTGAAACCAGATGCGGGGCCGCCGACGGTGCCTTCGTGGGCGAGCGAGAGCCTCCCATTAAGCTACGGGCTGGCGATGGAGATTCAGCGGTTCAGACGGCTGATGGAGGAGCGGATGGACAAGCCCGAAGCGGAGGTGAAGAAGTGGCTCCACGAGTACTTGTACGCGGACGACAACGCAGTCAACAGCATATACCAGTACTTCCGCGAACAGTACCGTTACTCGGTGATACCGCACGACAAACGGATTGTGATAGAATACAACAAGGCGTTCAAGAAGAGATATATAGTGTTCCACAGTTTGTTCGGCCGCCGCGTCAACGACGCGCTGTCGCGAGCCGTCGCATACATCATATCGAGGAAGGAGCGGAAGAACGTCGCCATAAGCCTGTCGGACAACGGATTCTACCTGACGTTGAATGGGAAGGTACAGGCATACAACGCCTTCAAACAGTTGAACGAAAACAACCTCCGCAGCATGCTGGTTGAGGCCGTGGACAAGACAGAAGTACTTATGCGCCGTTTCCGCCACTGCGCAGCCCGCGCCATGATGATACTCCGAAATTATAAGGGCCGCCGTAAGAGCGTGGGACGGCAGCAGATGGGGGGCAGGATACTGCTGAGCTTCGTGAAAAAACTGGACCAGAAATTCCCCATACTCGAGGAGGCCCGCCGGGAAGTCTTCGAGGATTTGATGGACATCAAAAGCGCCGCCGAAGTGCTGGCGAAGATAACAGCCGGCAGGATAGATGTGGTTGAAATCAACACGGACATACCCACGCCGTTCGCCTTGAACCTCATAGGCAGGGGCTACATGGACGTACTCCGCACCGAGGACAGGCGGGAGTTCATACGGAGGATGCATGAGGCGCTGCTGGAGAGGATAGGCGATTAAGGCCCGACGCCGCGTCTCCGGTGCCACCGCTCCTGGATGAAATCCAGTCCCACGACAGCAGATAATCCGGAGCACTGGAGGTTGATGAGTGCTAGGCCAGCTTCACCGTCCGCGTGGAAACGCCTTACCCGGTAGGGGTCCGCGCCCCGCGGATTCCGTCCGGGGAGCACGGTCAACGCCGCCCTGTAGCCCGCTTTCCTTGCGGCTTCAACGACTTCCTGGTTGAAGTCCCCGTTGGGGTATGATAGGACATCCACGCCGACGCCGAACATTTCCTCCAAGTCTCTTTTGGAGCCGCGGATTTCGTCAGCCATCTTCTCCCTGCCGGTTCTGATGAGGCACGGGTGCGTTTTGGTGTGTGAACCGACGGTAACGAGGCCGCCGGACAGCATGTCCCTTACTTCACTGGAGGACAGGCAGGCGTCCCCCCCGACCACATGGTATTTTTCAGCGAGCTCCTTGAGCAGCCTGTTTTTCTCTTCATCCGGGATGTCCTTCAGGCTCTGCTCGTCTGGAACATCCTCACCAGCCTCCCTGACGCTCCTCAACAGAATCCACCACAGCTCCGTGTCAGTGTCCAAGTAATCCGACACCAGGAACACGGTCGCCGGAACCTTTTCCTCCTGCAGCACGGGATACACTTCCGTGTAGAGTTCCTTGAATCCGTCGTCGAAGGTTATGGCCAGTGAATTCCGGGGGAGCTGCTTTTCACCTCGGACATGGTCGACTACGTGACGCAGCGGGACGATATTATACCTTTTTTTCAGGAACCGCATATGCCGCCTGAACAGCCCCCCAGATGGGTTGTGGTAGAATACTATTGCCGCGGCATCCGACGGCAGCAGGCGGAGTTTGAGGTCTGTTAAACCCAGCGCCTGCAGGACTACTGCGGCAGCCCGAGCCGAACCCCAGAACAAATCCCTTACCCCCATGTTTTAATTATCCCCCCGCCCTAAAAATAGTTCGATGGAGTCCATGGAGCTGCTTTCGGGCTACGACGCAGTTGGTCTGACGCTGCACCTGCCGGAACACGACACCCTCGTGTTCGCGGACGTCCACCTCGGCTACGAGGAGATGCTGAACAGGGAGGGCGTGCTGGTGCCGCACTTCCAGTTCAACGACGTCGTGTCGTATGTTAAGGAGGCGGTGAAGCAGACCCGGCCGTCGACAATAATAATCAACGGCGATTTGAAGCACGAGTTCGGGGGCATAAGCGGGCAGGAGTGGCGTGAGGTCCTGCAATTCCTCAAGCTGTTCGACGAGTACGACGTGAAGCTGGTGAAAGGCAACCACGACAACATACTCGGCCCCATAGCGCGGAAGAGGAACGTGGAGGTGTTGGACGAGGTCAGACTCGGACCGGCATTGTTCGTCCACGGCCACATCCCGCCGGAAGACCTCCGTGGCGTGGAGACGGTGGTGATAGGCCACGAGCACCCGTGCGTCGGTTTAAGGGAGGAGGGGAGGGTGGAGAAGGTGAAGTGCTTCCTCGTCGGCGAATGGGAGGGTAGATGCCTGATTGTGCTGCCGTCGCTGAACTTCATAGCCGAGGGCGTCGATGTCCTGCAGGAGAATACGCTCAGCCCCCTCCTCCAGGGCGACATCGGCGGTTTCAGGGCCTACGGCGTGGAAGAAGGGGAGATACTGTATTTTGGAGAACTCAAGCAGCTGAGCGGTGATTTTTAAAGTATTCATGCAATATTATATGAAATAGCTGAGGATTTCAACATGTCAAAGCAGAGGATTTATTTCATAGACGTCACCAACCGCGACGGGGTGCAGACCTCCAGGATAGGATTGGCGAAACTGGAGAAGACCATGATAAACATGTACCTCGACAAGATGGGGGTGTGGCAGAGCGAGTTCGGGTTCCCGGTGACACTGCACGAGACAAACTACTTGAACACTAACCTGGAACTCGCGGAACTCGGAGCCATAAAGAAGATGCGGCTGAGCGGGTGGATGCGCGCCATCCGAAAAGACGTGGACAAGGCCTTCGAGCTCGTCCCAGAGATAAAATATTTGAACATGAGCATCAGCACCAGCAAACAGATGATAAAGGGGAAGTTCGGCGGCAAGATGAAGTGGAAGGACATACTTGCAGCGACAGCCGACGCCCTGGACCGCGCCCAAGACCTCGGCGCCGAAGACATAGGCGTGAACGCGGAGGACGCGTCGAGAACCAGCATAGAGCGGCTGGTGGAGTTCAGCGAAAACGCCAAGGAACACGGCGCCGCACGCATACGCTACTGCGACACACTCGGATTCGACGACCCCTTCACCATCTACCACAAGGTGAAGACGCTGGCTGAAGCAGTCAACATAGACATCGAACTGCACTGCCACAACGACCTGGGGATGGCGGTCGCCTGCTCGGTCGCCGGCGCCAAGGCGGCGGTGGACGCGGGCGTCAACGCATACATCAACACCACCATAAACGGCCTCGGCGAACGCACGGGCAACGCCGACCTCGTATCCTGCATACTTGCCGTGCAGAAGAGCAGCGGCTTCAAAAAGGAATACAGACTAGGCAGCGGCATAGATTTGTCGAAGGCATGGACCATAGCCAACTACGCCTCCCGCAGCTTCCACATACCCATTCCCGTGAATCAAGTGGCTGTGGGCGACAACGCCTTCGCCCACGAATCCGGCATACACGCGGACGGCGCATTGAAGGACCGCCGAAACTACGAACTATACGACCACAAGGACGTCGGACGGGGCCACATAGAGCAGGTGGAGACCGGCCGCCTCATAACAACAGGCGAATACTCCGGCATCAAGGGGTTCAAGAACATGGCGGGCCGCTACAAGATACGGTTCAAGAACGAAACGGAGGCGCGGGAGGTGCTGGAGCTGGTACGATACGCGAACGTCCACACCCAGAAGCCCGTCACGGAAGACGAGGTCAAGTTCATAGCGGAGTACCCGAAGCAGGCCCGCAGGATTATGACCGTGACGCCGCCTTAGAAGTCGGCGTCCAAACCCTTTTCCTTCAGCACCCGGTCCTTCACCCTTTTCTCGTCGGCCTGGATGCTCCGGCCGCCGGCGCATTGTTTGCAGACGCCGCCGACTGTTATGTGCTCGCGGCAGACGCGGCGCCCGCATAGTTTGCAGGTGTAGAGGCTGTCGGGTTTACCGCAGATGTCGCAGATCCCCATAGAATCCATTTTACCGGTTTCAATCGGCTTTTTTGAACTTCATCTTCTCCGGCTTCACAGTCACCGTGGGAAGCTGGAACGGCGCAGGCAGCTGAAGCTTCCGGGACATACCCAGTGCCTCGACGATGCTCTCCTGTATCACCGCGTTTGATATCTCCTTCACCGCCTCGTTCTTCAGCTCCACCTTGTCCTTGATTTCAGAGTAGACGCTGTTCAGCTTGGGGTGGGTGTACCAGAGGCTGCCTTCCATGTGGACTTCACCCACTTCGGGCTCATATGCGACGGTGTATTTGAAGTTCACGTGCAGGTATTCGCCTATTCGCTTGTCCTTGTCTTTCTTGACAGACAATATGGTGGAGTTCGCCTTTATCTCGATGCTCTTGACGTTCTTGTCCCTGCGCTCCCCGGACAGCTTGTTTATCTTGAAGTTTAAGACCGTCATCGTAGACAGTATATGGCGGGGTTATTTAAATATGTTCTACGCCGGCCGGATGTAGATTTCCCCGAACAGCTGCTCCTGGCTCAGGCAGATTCTTTCGCTGTTGCTGAGGTGGAGTATGCTGAGGAACACGTGGAGCATCTCGTCCCGCGTGCGGGCCATCTCGCTGAACAACACCACATCCTTCCCCGACAGGATGTCCATCACCCTGCGGTAGGTGTCCTCTATGACTTCGAGAATGTTTATTTCAGGCTCCAACACCACGTCCTCGTGGACTTCCTCCTCACGGCATGCTGCTTTGGCTGCTGCGCGCTCCACCTTCCTCGTCCGCTCGCGCATCGCATCCTGTATGGCGTCGATGAGTTCGTCCGCCGTAACCCGCCTGGTCAGCACGCGGGCTGGCTTCACCGCTATGGGATAGGGCTCGGCGTCGCCGACCAACGCGGAGATGGGGTAGTCGGAGTTGAATATGAAATCCAATGAGGTTCCGTAGTCCAGGTACTCGTCCTCCTGCGGGGTCATGATGTCGGCCTTCATCCGCAGCAGCACGGAGCACACGAGTATTACGTTAGCTGGTATGCGGAAGTTCATCTCCCGCATCTCATCCACTTTCTTAGAATAGCGGGTGGCCAGCTCCACCAAATCAACGTCCCAGGGGTCCATCCCCCTGAGGACCTCGTAGAGGATGTCCCTCCACGTCACGTCCTCCGACTCCATGAGCTGGTCCAACTGTTCCATCTTAAGTTACAGCCAACCAACCCTTATAGAATACATTATATGCATTTATGCATAAAAATCGTTTTTAATACCCGGTTTCAATACATAACTCCATTTTGAGGTGAGAACATGGTTAAAGTCGCGATAAACGGTTTCGGAAGGATTGGAAGGCTTGTGCTGCGCGCCGGATTAGAGTCTAAAGACATCGACTGGGTTGCGGTCAACGACATAACAGACGCGGAGACGCTGGCGCATCTGTTCAAATACGACAGCGTCCACGGCACATACAAGGGGGACGTGAAGGCCGGGGAAGGATACATTGAAGTGAACGGGAAGAAAATCAAGACCCTCGCCGAAAAGGACCCCAGCAAGCTGCCGTGGAAGGATCTCGGCGTCCAGGTCGTCATCGAGTCCACCGGAAGGTTCCGGAAACGAGAGGACGCGGAACTGCACTTGAAGGCCGGCGCCAAAGCAGTGATAATCAGCGCCCCAGGCAAAGGCGACATGCCGTCGATAGTGCTGGGTGTGAATCCCGACAAGGCCAAAAACGTTACGGTGGTCGACAACGCATCCTGCACAACCAACTGCCTCGTCCCCGTCGTGGACGTATTGGAGAAGGAGTTCGGGATCGAAAAAGGGTTGATGACCACCATACACGGCTACACAGCCGACCAAAGGCTCCACGACGCACCCCACAAGGATTTGCGGAGGGCGCGCGCCGCCGCAGTCAACATCGTCCCCACCACCACCGGCGCCGCCAAGGCGACGGGGAAGGTGCTGCCGGGGATGGCCGGTAAACTGGACGGCATGGCCGTGAGGGTTCCGGTGCCGGACGGCAGCCTCGTTGACCTCGTCGCAGTGTTGAAGAAGGACGTCACCGCCGAGGAAGTGAACGCGGCGATGAAGAAACACGCCGACGGAGACCTGAAGGGAATAGTCGAATACACGGAGGAACCCATCGTGTCGTCAGACATAATCGGCAACCCCCACAGCAGCATCTTCGACGCCGGAGCAACCATGGTGATAGGCGGCAACCTCGTGAAGGTCGTCTCATGGTACGACAACGAATGGGGGTACTCTAACAGGATAGTGGAGCTCGTGAAAACCGTCGCATGAGTTCCGTGAATTATGGCCACAGGATTGGTGTACCATCCAGACTACGTCAACCACATCCCGTTCAGGGGCAACCCTGAAGTCCCTGAACGGATTTCCGGGACATACAGTTACTTCCGTGAGACGGGGCTGCTGGACCAGCTGACTCTTCTGAATCCGGAACCCGCCTCCTCGGACGACATACTGCGCGTCCACACTCCGGAGCACGCGGACTACATCCACACGTTGAGCGAAACAGGGTATGACGAGAACACGGTGTTGAACACGGACGTGTACGTGTCACCCCGAACGTGCGACACCGCCTATTTGGCTGCCGGCGGGCTGATTAAGGCTTTGGAGTCGGTGTGGACTGGGAAGGTCGGCAACTGCTTCGCCCTGGTACGGCCGCCGGGCCACCACGCCCAACGAGGATTGCCTGCGGGGTTCTGCTACTTCAACAACGCAGCCGTTGCCATAGAACACATGCGCGAAGTACACGGAGTCAAACGGGTTGCGGTGTTCGACTGGGACGCGCACGCAGGCCACGGCACCATGGAAGTATTCTACACAGACCCCGACGTCCTCACGGTTTCAGTCCACCAGGACCCCCGCACATTCTACCCGGGTACGGGATTCGTGGAGCAGGTCGGCGACGGCTGGGGAACGGGATGCTGCGTCAACATTCCAGTGCCGGCGGGCACCGGCGACCCGGACTACATCCACATACTGGACGACTTCGTCCTCGACTACATCCGGGAGTTCGGCCCGGAGCTGCTGGTTGTGGCGGCGGGGCAGGACAGCCACGCCACTGACACCATATCCGGCTTACGCCTGACGGACGACGGCTATGCGGAGATGACTGCGAAGCTGATGGGGTTGGCCGACGGAGTTTGCGATGGGAAGCTTGTTCTGGAGTTGGAGGGCGGATACAATCTCCAGACGCTGCCGCAGACCCACCACAGGATTGTGTCCACGCTGTTGGGCGGTGAGGCGCCGGCCGCAGAGGGAGAAGTGCTGGACTCCACAAAGGCTGTGTTGGAGGAAGTCAGGGATGTGCTAGCATAGACTGCGCGTCAGCGAGTATCCTGCCGTGGTCGAACGCGAGCTCCGGCAGGTCTTCAAAGCTGAACCACCGTGCCTCCGCCGCGTCGTCCGCGGCCTCCAGTTCACCACCCACCACCCCGCATAGGTAGGCGGCGCTGACGGTGTGGCGCCGCGGGTCCCGTCCAGGGTCGCTGTAGACGCCAACCAAAGAATCCACCTTAACCTTCAACCCGGTCTCCTCCAAAGCCTCGCGGGCGCACGCGTCCTCCGTAGACTCGCCGACATCCACGAACCCGCCGGGCAGCGCCCACACCCCCTGAAACGGAGGATTAACCCTCCGGATGAGAACCACCTTATCATCTTCCACAATCACCGCATCCACCGTCAGCAGCGGAGTGTCTGGAAGGGCCATGAAAGCATATAGTCCTGTAGTGATAAAAGAATAATGAATCGACCATGCAGAAGCAGGTGAACAAACAGGAAGGAAGAGAGTTGCCCCTGCCACCGGAATGGGGGAAGTTCAGGCGAGAGAATCTCCCACCGAAGGTGAAGGCTGTATTTGACAGAATATCCGAGGTATGGGATATTCCAGTGGAGGAGTTGACGCCTGTTCGTGAACCCATGAAACCCCATCTGACGGCTTCGGTTTATCACCCGGACACTCACTCCATCGAAACAGACGACACGAAGAGCTTGGTCGAACATGAGCTGTCGCACTCTGCAGACACCCTGATAAACCAGGACATGGAGGTGAGCGAACTGGGCGATATGAAGACCCGGTGGGGGGACTTGAAAGACCGCCTTACCAAGAGGACATTCACTGAGGGGCGGGCTGAATCTCTGGTGTCTAACAGGAAGAGCATTCCGTGGAAGGAAAAATCAACCGGCGCAAACTTCGAGGAGCTCTTAGCCCAGAGTCTGCTCCTGGGGACAAGTGTGGGGGTGAGTCTCCCAACAGGGAACCCGGTGTTGGCGGGTGTTGGAGTGAGTATCGTGGCTGCCTCACACGTGACTGCGGAAAAGAGGATGAAATCAGTCAGCGAATTCTATGAGGGACACGGACCGGACGGCTTCATTCTGCTGTCGGTCGACAACCCCCACCGGCTCTTCCAGTTCAGCCTGAAGCGGGATGAGAAAAGATACCTGCGTGAAGGAATACTCTACCCAGCGGATGACCCGGGGCACACAGGACTTACGCCCAAGGGCCTCGAATACGTCAGACAGAAAACACCCAGAAGAGAGGTTCTCCACAGGCTTAAAGCAATGAAAGAAAACAGAGAAAAACTAGAGTAACCCGCTATGACAGGAGAGTGGGCTGGCCCGGACCCCGCTCGCTTACAGCTCGCTTATCCGGGCCAGTATGTGAGACGACATTGCTGTCGACGTGATACAAATGGGCTGGCCCGGATTCGAACCGGGGATCCTCGCCTCGTAAAGGCGATGTCATAACCAGACTAGACCACCAGCCCTGACTTGCAGGTAATACTTGGGGGATTAGGTTTTATTAGCGCTATTTTCTTTCTTTTTCGTGAACGTTTTTCTTTCTTTTTAAAGAAAGAAAAAGGTTCGTCGTAACCAGACTAGACCACCAGCCCAGTAAGTAGGATAATACTACGTAGGTAGGGTATTTATTTGTTGTTTGAGTGCGTGTGTCAGCGGCAGCAGGAGGTTTGTTCCTAGTGTGTCTCCGTCACCGGGGTTTACGAGGTAGCGGTTGGGGAATCCATAGGCTAATGGGTCGTCTACGGCTGATATGTTCACGCAGTCGTCGGGGGTTATTTCGAATGGAGGCATCGCCGCCAACGCCACCAGCACCTTCACGCAGATTAAGCCCACTACGCCGAATGTGGCGTATTTTTTCCCCATCAGCATCTGTTTCGTGTTGTCTGCGCCGCTGATGTATGTTATGCCGCCCATTAGGATGAACGCGAGGGCGATGTAGGGTGCGATGTCGTCCGCCAGCTTCAGGATACATGCTGTTATCCGGTGTGCGTTGACGAGGGGGTTGTCTGTGAGGGCGGACACGGCCGCCGCGGCCAGGGACAACACGACAAGCATCGTGACCATGGAGCGGAAATTCATTTTTTACGTAAACTATTGATTTTAGGCGTATAAAATCACGGCAGGGCGGGTGAGAAGAAGACAAGATTTTTATATACAAGCAAACCAATAAGTAATCTCAGTTCTGCAGTGAAGGGTTAAAGTGAGCAGGAAGAAAAAAGGGGCCGGCGAAGAGCTTGAAAAACGCCTGAAGGAAGCGGAGGAGAAGCTGGAGGAGTACACTGGGCTGCTGCAGAGCGTGCAGGCCGACTTCGAAAACTACCGTAAACGGGTTGAGCGGGAGCGCGAAGAAGACCGGAAATACGCGAACCAACAGATTGTGGAGGAGTTCCTGGAGGTCAGGGACAACCTGGAGCGCGCCCTCGCCAACAGCGGCGAAACCGTGGTTGAGGGGGTGGAGTTGACGCTCCGGCAGCTCGACAATCTGCTGAAAAAACACGGGGTGGAGGAGATAAACCCCGCAGGCGAACGGTTCGACCCCAGCTTCCACGAGGCGTTGATGGCCGATGAAGGCGACGTCGAAGACGAGACCGTGTCGGAGGTCCTGCAGAAGGGCTACATGCTGCATTCAAGGGTTTTACGGCCCGCAAAGGTTAAGATAACTAAACCCGGAGGGGATTGACGATGGCTAAGATACTTGGAATAGACTTGGGGACAACCAACTCGTGCATGGCTGTTATGGAAGCGGGGAAGGCGACGGTGATACCGAACGCGGAAGGCAACCGGACCACTCCGTCGATTGTGGCGTTCACCAAAGACGGGGAGCGGCTAGCGGGGCAGGTCGCCAAACGCCAGGCCATAACCAACCCGGAGAACACAGTATACAGTGTGAAACGGTTCATAGGCCGCAAATACAAGGACGCAGAGATGGAGGAGATACGGGAGAGCCTGTCCTACAACGTAACCGAGGCGTCGAACGGCGACATACGCGTGAAGGTGAAGGACCGCGAATACGCTCCCCCGGAGATTTCGGCTATGGTGCTGCAGAAGCTGAAGGCCGACGCCGAAGCCTACCTCGGCGAGGGGGTGAAGCAGGCAGTCATCACGGTGCCGGCGTACTTCAACGACAGCCAACGCCAGGCGACAAAGGACGCGGGCAAAATAGCGGGGCTGGAGGTGCTGCGGATAATAAACGAGCCGACCGCCGCATCCCTCGCATACGGCCTCGACAAAAAAACGGAGAAGAAGATTGCGGTATACGATTTGGGGGGAGGCACGTTCGACATCAGCATACTGGAGGTCGGCGACGGCGTGTTCGAAGTGAAATCCACAAACGGCAACACCCACTTGGGCGGAGACGACTTCGACCAGAAGATCATACACTGGCTCGCCGACGAATTCAAGAAGGAGAACGGCGTAGACCTCCGCGAAGACAAGATGACGCTGCAGCGTCTCAAAGACGCTGCCGAGAAGGCGAAGATAGAGCTGTCGTCTACCACGCAGACTGAAATAAACCTGCCGTTCATAACCCAGGGGCCGTCCGGGCCGCTGCACCTGAACGTCACCCTCTCACGGGCGAAACTGGAGCAGTTAACGGGCGAACTCGTGGAGAAGACCATCGGCCCCTGCAAGCAGGCGTTGAAGGACGCGGGGATGCAGCCGTCGGACATACAGGAGGTGATACTCGTCGGCGGGCAGACACGCATGCCCGCCGTACAGGAGACGGTTAAGAAGCTGTTCGGCCGCGACCCCCACAAGGGCGTCAACCCCGACGAAGTCGTTGCAGTCGGCGCCGCCATACAGGCGGGCGTGTTGGGTGGAGAGGTGAAGGACGTCCTATTGTTGGATGTGACGCCGCTATCGCTGGGCATAGAAACCCTCGGTGGAGTATTCACGAAGCTGATTGAACGGAACACCACCATACCAACCGAGAAAACACAGGTGTTTTCTACTGCCGCAGACAACCAGCCGAGCGTGGAAATCAACGTCTTACAGGGCGACAGGGCGATGGCAGCCGACAACAAAAGCCTCGGCCGCTTCCAGTTAACAGGCATACCGCCCGCGCCGCGGGGGGTGCCGCAGATTGAGGTGTCCTTCAAGATAGACGCGAACGGCATACTCAACGTGAGCGCGAAAGACCTTGCGACGGGGAAGCAGCAGGCCATAACCATCCAGGCGAAGTCCGGCCTCGCCGAGGAAGACATCAAGAAGATGCAGAAGGAGGCGGAGGAACACGCCGAGGAAGACAAACAGAAGAAGGAGACGGCGGAGACCGTCAACCAGGCAGACACACTAGCGTACAGCGTCGAAAAAGCCCTGCAGGAGCTCGGAGACAAAGTCGACGGCAAACAGAAAGAGGACCTGGAGGGGAGGGTGAAGGACCTGCGCGAGGCCGTCTCATCGGGCGACGCCGACAAGATAAAGTCTAAGTCGGAGGACCTCAGCAAAGCCAGCCAGGAAATCTTCGGGAAACTCTACCAGCAGGCCGCACAACAGCAACAGCAGGCAGCCGCCCAGGAGGAAGGCGGCGGACAGAAGATGGAAGAGAAGGAAGAGGATGAGAACGTCGTCGACGCAGAATACGAGGTCGAAGACGACAAGGAATAGGCTCTTTTCCCCCGGTTCCCTAATATATCCCATGCCATCAGGACTCCACCCCCAGGAGAAGGAGCTGCTGGCCAAAGCCAGGTGGAGGAGGGAGCAGAAACGCGAACTCGACAGACTGGTAAGTGACGTCGGCGTGAAAAAACAGGGGGACGGCAGAACAGCATCCCAGCTGCGGAGTGAATACGGCCTCAAAGACTTGGGAGACGATGAACTGAAGCCGCTCGTAAACCTCCGACGACGGAAGACCCAGCTCATGAAGGACACGGGCGTGGAAGGCGGGGAACAGCTGCAGAAGCTGGTGGAATCCCTCCAAGAGGTGCACGAACTCTTCCTGTATTGGAGAAAGAGTGTTAAAAGGGTCAGGGACTTCATGCAGAAGAGGGTCGAGGAGGGGGTGGTAAAGCCCGCAGTCAGGGAGGCATCCCATATTCTTCTGCTGGGGTTCATCAAAGACGTGGGAGGGGTGGAGGAATTCCATAAGGTTCCTTCCCTGGTGCGGGAAAGAGGCCAGATAACCAGCAGGGGACTGTATGATTTCATAGACTCTAGAGGCAAGGAACGGCCGGGTTACAATTCCCTGTTGGGCGCGCAGCTTCAGGATGTCGTAGCCGAGCGGCTGAAAAATACCGGCAGAGTCGACGTACTGGATCTGGGGTGCGGAGAATGCAAGGCCTTCAGAGACCTCGCCTCAAGGCTACGGAAGGAGTTCGGACCCTACGAGACCGTGGACTCGGGGGAGGGGAAGCTGCTGCGGTTCTCAGACGGCGTGGCGCTCAGGATGGTTGGCATCAGCAGGCGAGACTACGCTCACCCGGACTACGTGAACTTCATAGAAGCAGACATAGACGACGCAGACATAACCGGCAGATTCGACGAGATATGGGACGCCTACGGACCCTTCACATACGCTCCGGGAAAAGTCAGTCTGCTGCAGAACCGGATCTACCCCCTCCTAAAAAGAGAGGGCACAGCAAGAATGACTTCCGAAACCCTGCGGATTGTCGGCGAAGACAGAACGTTGAGGAGGTTGGAGGATCCGCGAATCGAAAGCCAGGTTTTCGCATTTACCGTGCGCTCCGACGGCAAACCCCTTACACTCCCCGAAGGCAAGGTCCGCAGAGAAATGACCTACAGGGGAACGGTCAGGGAATACTATGAGATAGGGTGAGATGGCTTCCGAACGAGACTACTATGAGGTGTTGGGCGTCTCCAAGGACGCGTCCGAAGCCGACATAAAGAGGGCGTACAGACGCCTGGCTAAGAAGTACCACCCCGACGTCAACAAAAACGCGGACGCCGAGGAAAAGTTCAAGGAAGTCAGCGAAGCATACGAGGTCCTCGCCGACAAGGAGAAGAGGGCCAACTACGACCGGTTCGGCCGCGCCGGAGTGAACTTCGGCGGGCAGGGGTTCCAGTGGCAGGACTTCAGCCACTTCAGCGACATAGAGGACTTGTTCACGGGGTCGGACTTCTTCGGCAGGAACGTATTCGACTTGTTCTTCGGCAGCGGCATCGGCGGCATGGGAGGATTCCGGCGGCAGGGCGGAGCTCCCAGAGGCACGGACATCAGATACGACGTCGACCTCACCTTGGAGGAGATAGCCTCCGGGGTGGAGAAGAAGATACGGGTGAAACGGTATGAACGCTGCGGGGAATGCAACGGCACAGGCAGCAAATCCGGGAAACTGAAACCCTGCCCCGTCTGCCACGGCAGCGGACAGGAGCGGAAGCAGCGTAAGACACCGTTCGGCTACTTCGCCACCGTAACCACCTGCAGCCGCTGCGGAGGCAGGGGGAGGATAGCGGACGACCCCTGCACACGCTGCCAGGGAGACGGCATAGAGAAGAAGGGCAGGGACATCAAGGTGGAGATACCCGCGGGCATAGCGGAAGGCAACCACCTCCGGCTCCGCGGAGAAGGAAACAGCGGAGCCCAGGGCGGCGCCAAAGGCGACCTGTACGTGGTCGTACACGAGAAAGATCATCCAGTGTTCACCCGCCGCGGAGACGACCTAATATGCGAGATGCCGATAACCTACACGCAGGCGGTGTTGGGGTCTGAGGTGGAGGTGCCGACCATAGACGGCGGAAAGGCGACCGTTAAGGTGCCTGCGGGGACGCAGAGCCACACCGTCTTCCGGCTGCGCGGCCAAGGAATCCCACACCTCAACGGGGGCCGGGGGGACCAGCACGTCCGGGCCGTAATACACGTCCCAGGCAAGCTGAGCAAAGAGCAGCGGGAGACCGTGGAACGGCTCGCGGAAGTCGAGGAACAGCCCACCAAAGGCATGTGGGACCGGGTGAAAGAAGCCTTCAAATAGTTTAAAAAATGTTATAAACTATTTTGAAATTCTTCTAAACTATTTTAAGAGCCGGTTCACATTCTATGTTATGTGCAGGATACTCACCTGCGGGTCCGCCACCACAGACCTGTTCCTCGACGTCGAAGTCGGCACCGTCAGGGTCGAGTCTGGGGGATACGAGACAGACCTCATATCCTTCGAGTCTGGGAGCAAGATGCAGGTGCGGGAATTGAACACCCGTGTCGGCGGAGGCGGAGTCAACACCGCCGTGGACTTATCCCGCCTCGGAAACGACGTGAAATATTTGGGTAAACTGGGGGACGACAAAAACGCCGCCGACATAATGAAGACGTTGAAGGAGGAGAACGTCGAGGTCGTCGACACAAAAAAATCCAAACACGACACGGGATTCAGCATCATCATCAAAAGCGACGACGGAGACCGCGTAATACTAGCCTACAAGGGCGCCAACAACGACCTTCGGTGGAAGGACTTCAACAAAAACAATCTCCGCGGCGTCGACTGGTACTACTTCGCCAGCATGGTCGGCGAATCCTATAGGACCATGAAGAAGCTCGGGGAGTGGGCGGTGGACAAAGGAAAGGATATCGTGTTCAACCCCAGCAGCTACGTGGTCCGGAGGGGAATGGATCACATACGGAAGGTGATGCGGCTGTCTACTGTGTTCATGGTCAACATGGAGGAGGCGCAGATACTCCTGGGCAGAAGACCGAACGACGCGCAGCTGCCGGAGGCGGAGGTAGACCACATACTCAAGGCCCTCCACAGGGTGGGGCCCGACCTCATCGTAGTAACAAACGGCGACAACAACACGTACGTGTTCGACGGCAAACACAAGTACACTGCACGACCGTATCCGGTGGAGGTGGTGAACGTGGTGGGCGCCGGAGACGCCTTCGGCTCAGGGTTCGTTTCAGCCTACTGCGGGGACCGTGACGTGGAGCACGCCATGGAGACCGGGTTCGCGTGCGCCCACTCGGTGGTGAGTTCTCCGGAGACGTGGGTGCAGCTGAGGGGGTTGAAGGCCGCGGAAACGATTTCACGGCAGTATAGGGGCAAGGGCCACAAGGTGATACGGCAGAGGATAGTTTAAATTACTTGGTTAACAATACAGTGATACGATGAAATCCGAAGTCACATTGAAGGACTTCCTTCAGGGAAGAGGAGTCGACGATGACTTAGGCGAACTCATTCTGGAGGTCAGCAAACAGGTCATACCAATACGCAGGGAGTTCCCCCACCGTTTCGGAGACGCGGGAACCAAAAACAAGTACGGTGAAGACCAGAAAGCCCTTGATGTGTGGGTCAACGACCTGCTCACGGAGAAGATGATGGACTCCGGCCTCGTTAAGACGGTGGTGAGCGAGGAGCTGCCGGAGCCGGTTGAAAGTGAAGACGGGAAGGGCAAGTTCAACGTCGCAATGGACCCGCTGGACGGGTCCAGCAACGTGAAAAGCAACAACCTCTTCGGCACCATAATGGGAGTCTACAAGAGCAAGGACAAGCCGGGGAAGGGCAGAAACCAGGTGGCGGCGTTCTACAAGCTCTACGGACCCTCCACCACGTTGGTTATGACCGTCGGAGACGGCGTCTACGAGTTCGTGAAAGCCCGGAGGGGGACGCAGGAGTTCATACTGCTTCACGAGAACGTGCGGTTCCCGGAGCCTAAGATATACGGTGTCGGAGGGAACCCCGAGAAGTGGGTGCCGGAGTTCGAGCTGTTCGTGAAGCTGCTCCGTAACAAGGGGTTGAAGAACCGCTACGGCGGCAGCTTCGTGGGAGACTTCAACCAGGTACTCCACCACGGAGGCTTCTTCGGATACCCCGCCACGCTCGACAACCCCAAGGGGAAGCTGAGGCTGGTGTTCGAAGGCAACCCCATGGCGATGATAGCGGAGCAGGCGGGCGGCAGCTCAAGCTGCGGGTCGAAGAACCTCCTCGACATAGACCCCATAAACATGGACTCGAGGGTGCCCATATACATTGGGAACAAAGACCTCATAGAAACCCTTGAGGAGATATTCAAGGCAGCCAGGGACGCGAGAGAATACTATTAAAGTGAAAGTTGGGATACTCACCGGCGGAGGCGACTGCCCCGGCTTGAACGCCGCCATACGGGCTATCGTGAGGCGCGGAATCCTAGAAGACGGCGTGGATATATTGGGGGTTAAAAACGGGTGGAAGGGCCTGTTGGAGGGTGAGTCAGAGCCGTTGGACCGGATGTCGGTGGGCGGCCTCATAATACGGGGCGGCACCATACTGGGTTCAACCCCCTCCAAGACATTCAAGGGCGACGTCGAACTGGCGAAGCTGATTAACGGCTACGGGAAACTCGGGCTAGACTCGCTGATAGTGGTGGGCGGCGACAGCACGCTGCATGTTGCGGCGAAGATGAGCGAGGCGGGACTCAACATCGTAGGCATACCCAAGACCATAGACAACGACATAAACGGGACCGAACGCACCATAGGGTTCAACACCGCAGTCACCGTGGCGGTCGAGGCCATCGACAGGATACACACCACCGCGGAATCCCACCACCGGGTGATGATAGTGGAGGTTATGGGCCGGGATGCGGGGTGGATAGCCACGGTTGCCGGCATCGCCGGCGGCGCAGACATCATACTCATACCTGAGAAGCCGTTCAGCATAGGGGAGGTCTGCGACATAATCCGGGAACGGCACAAGATAAGAAACTACACCATAGTGGTCGTCGCCGAGGGCGCTCATGAAAGCGGAGGCGAAACCATCATCAAAACCGATGAAGAGGACGCATTCGGGTACCACACCATAGGCGGCGTCGCCAACTGGCTGAAGAGGGAGATAAAGGAGCGGCTGGACTTCGACACCCGCGCCATCATACTCGGCCACACCCAACGCGGCGGCACGCCGACGGTGGAGGACAGGATACTGGCGACCCGTTTCGGGGTCAGGGCCATGGAGTTGGTCTTGGAGAACGCCCACGGGGTCATGGTGGCGTTGGACGGCGACGAGATAGTCACGGTCCCGTTGGCTGAGGCGACGAAGGAACGGTGTGTGACGGACTACTGGTACAATCTCGCTGAAATATTCTTCGGGTGAAAACATGAAGATAGGCGTGCTGACCGGCGGCGGCGACTGCCCGGGGTTGAACGCCGCCATACGGGCGGTTGTTAAGAAGGGTGTCAGAGAGTACGGGATGGAGTTCACCGGCATCCGGGACGGGTGGAAGGGCATGATAGAGGCCGACGGCTTCCCGCTCACGCTGGACAATGTTTCAGGGATACTCGTCAAAGGAGGCACCATACTCGGCTCGTCCAGAACCAACCCTGTGAAGATGGAAGGCGGGATACAGAAGGTTTTGGACGGGTTCAAGAAACTGGGGTTGGACGCGTTGATAGCTATCGGAGGCGACGACACACTGTATGTGGCGTCGGAGATGAGCAAGAACGGCCTGGACGTAATCGGCATACCCAAGACCATAGACAACGACCTCCTCGGCACCAACCGAACCATAGGATTCAACACCGCATTCACAACCGTGGTGGAGGCGATAGACAAGCTCCACACCACCGCGGAGTCGCACCATAGGGTGATGGTGTTGGAGGTCATGGGCCGGCACGCCGGCTGGATAGCCACCCTCGGAGGAATATCCGGGGGCGCGGACCTGATACTGATTCCTGAGAGGCCGTTCGACATAGACGAGGTCTGCGAGGTCATAAAGAAACGGCATGAGCGGAAGAGGTTCACCATAGTGGTTGTGGCTGAGGGCGCCCACCCGCGCGGCGGTAAGACGACGACCAAGAGCGGGGATTTGGACGACTTCGGCCACGTCGCATTGGGGGGTGTGGCTAACTGGCTGAAGAAGGAGATTGCGGAGCGCACGGGCTTCGAGACCAGGGCGTCGATACTAGGCCACATACAGAGGGGCGGGACCCCGACCGCCGAAGACCGGCTGCTGGCCACACGCTTCGGTGTCAAGGCAGTCCACTACGCACACATGAACAACTTCGGAGTCATGGTGACGTTGAGGAACGACAGAATCGAGTCGCTGCCGCTGGATGAGGCGATAAAAGACCGTCAGGTCGACGACGAATGGTATGATATTGCGAAGACGTTCTTCGGCTAGCCGGGCCCTTTTTATTTATGCACGCACATAATCTGAACCAACATAAAAATCGACATACGACGTTAAAATGAAGCTGACGGACAACCTCGACGGAATAATCCCCGACCCCATACGCTATTGGGTGGGTGTGGCGAAGGACGCGGGCGCGGTGAACATGTTCACCATCGGCGTCCCGGACAAGATGCCGGAAGACGCACTGAAGGTGTACGCCGAAGCCGTGCACCGGCAGGAGTCCAAAAACGCCACAGGGTATCCGCCGTTCGTCGGCGAAAACGCCATGCGCGAGGCCATATTGAAGATGGAGCCGAAGTTCGGCGCCGAACTCACCGAAGAAGACTTCCATCGGCTGTACGTTACGGTGGGGGCGTCGCAGGCGCTCCAGTTCATGTTCAGCTTGTTCCCCGCAGGCAGCGAAATACTCGTCAACACTCCCGCGTGGGGGACCATACACAACATGGTAGCGCACTCCGGCAACAAAGGCGTGCCAGCCGCGTTTTTCACGGACGGGGAGTTCGTGCACGAGAACGCGGAAGCCGCCCTCACAAAGAAGACGCGGGCGGTGTACGTGAACTTCCCGGCGAACCCCACCGCATCCATGGTCCCTGTTAAGGAATTGGAGGAGATGTGCGGGTGGGCTGTGTCCAACAACCTCGAAATAATATCGGACGAACCGTACAAGTACATCATATTCGACCGCAACAAGACGCCGTATGAGTCGCCTGTGAGCTTCTCAGACGACATCAGCGGGCACGTCAGCCTCGTGTCGTCGTTTTCTAAGATTGTGAAGCCGGACATCCGACTGGGGTTCATACGGGTGAGCCCCGCGGTACTCGACAGCCACAAGATGGTCGCATTCTACTTCAGGAATCTGAGCGCCGGCGCGAGCCGCGGCATACAGGCGGGCGTCACAGCGCTGATAGAAAAAGACCCGACGCTGCCGTTCCTCGAAGAGGTGATAGAAGGTTATAAGACCAAGAGTGAGCTCGTCCAGAAGGTATTGGGTGAGTGGGGGTGCGACTTCCCCTACCAGCCGACCGGAACCTACATGGTGTTCCCCACCACCCCCGACGACGGCGACAGCGAAGAATTCGTGAAAAAAATGGCTGCCGAACGGAAGACGGGGTTCATACCCGGCACCAGCTTCGGCGGAAGCTTCAAGGGCTTCGAACACCTGAGGAAACACTTCCGCATGGGCTTCGGAGCAGGCATGACCGTGGAGAAGCTGGAGGAAGCCCTGGGGCAACTCACCAGGTGAAGAACCCTTTTATACTCGGCTTCCAAATGGATTCTACAATGGACTACAGCAGACCTATTCAGGGGCGGGACCTCGTCAACGCCCTCGGGGGTAAGGGAACCATAGTGATGGCGGCCAACATCAGGATAACGCACAGCGCCCGCGGCATAATGATGGCGGCCAAGGAATTGGATGCTGCGGTGATGTTTGAGATAGCGAAGAGCGAGATAGGCTACACTGCGCAGCCTCCGCAGACGTTCATGGACATGATACTGGAGACCGCCGAGGAGCTGGAGTTCAACCAGCCGTACGTAGTCCACGGAGACCACATCACCATCAAAGAAAACACTCCAGAGGCGGTGAAGGAGGCTGAGGAGCTGATTAAGGCTGAAATCAAGGCCGGTTTCACGTCGTACGCTATAGACGCGAGCCACAACTTCAACATTGAAGCCGACTCGGTGAGGGAGCAGCTGGCGGACAACATCGAAATCACCACGAAACTGGCGGAACTAATCCCCGAAACCGCAGGCCTTGAAGTAGAGGTGGGGGAGGTCGGGGGGAAAGACCCCAGCACCGGCGAGAAAGCCCTCACATCCGTGGAGGAAGCTAAAACGTACGTGAAGGCTATCACGGACGCGGGCTTCGACCCCAACCTGCTCGCAACCAACAACGGCACACAGCACGGGAACATATACGACAAAGACGGGAACGTGGTGGAGCAGATTGGCATAGACGTGGACCGCACCAAGGCGATAGCGGACGCGATAGCCCCGTACGGCGTGTACGTCGCCCAGCACGGGATAACCGGCACACCGCTTCACCTGATGGGGAAGCTCATCGACGCCGGCGTGTTCAAGGGGAACGTCGGAACCAACTGGCAGAACGTCGCCCTCGAAGCCATGCCCGCGGACCTGGTTGAGAAGATGGAGGAGTGGACGCTTCAGAGCAAACACAGCGAGAAACTCAAGGCCAAGAAGCCAGGCATAAGCAGGGGGGAGCTGATAGGCAAGAACATCAAGCGCGCCATCAAGGAATACAAGGAGGAGATAGACTCGCTGCCCCCTGAAGCCGTTGAGAAAATCGACGAAGCCACGAAGGAGAGTGCGCTCGCGTTCTTCCAGGCGTTCAAGGCGGAGGGCACCGCCACGAAGGTGAGGGAGTACGTGGAGGGATGACCTGCGTCACCCTCGCGTTACTGGATAAGGTAGACGACCGCCTGAGGAAGCGGATGGATGACTCCACCGTCCTCCAAGACTACCTCATAGACAAGGCGGGAGTCGATTTCCTGCTAGCAACCACCGAAAGGGAGCAAACGTTTGAGGGCGTGGAGCCGGTGCAGCTGTGCTTCCAAGAACGCGACGAGGAAGGACTTCTGGCGCTGATAGCAGACAAACCCGTCGACTACAGCCTGCCTGCCTACAGAATCTACGCAGACCCGTTCAACACCCCCGGCTTGGTGGACGACCAGCAAATAGCCGACGGGTTCACCCTCAAGGCCGGGCGGGCCTACCACATGCCAGAGGACAGCCTCATGCTCCTCCGCGCACTGAAAGACGATGCCAAGGTCACGTCCGCGTACAGGCGGGGCGGATTCCCCTCCGCCGTCTTGAGCGACCGAATTCTGCTTGCCCGCCACGGCCCATACCACCCCCGCATCGAAGACATACTCCGCCCATTCCCCACCCGCATGAAGGGAGGGGTGAAAATACACACACTACCATTCACAGTGAAAAACGGGAAGATAACGGTGGACAACACCTTCAAACCCAAAACCGTGAAACTGAAAGAATGAGGACTGCTCTGATTGTTCTGGCTGTGCTGCTGTGCGGGTGCGTCGGTACGGAGGAGACGTCGACCACCGTTACTACGGAAACTCCGGCGGCGGGAGCAACCACCAGCCTGAATACGTCGACCACGGTTACGTCGGAGACGCTTCCTCCGGAGATGACGCTGACGACGGTGAAGCAGCCGACGGGGGAGGCGGAGTGCATGCTGCTGTCGGATTCCGCGGAGGCGGACCGCTGCCTCTACGACCTAGCCTACAGGATGAAGGACCGCGGAGCCTGCAACAAAATAGGCGGCGACAACCTGAAGTTCCGGTGCCTCGCCCGCCTCGAAGACAAACCAGACTACTGTGAAAGAATAGACGTGCTCGACGAGAAAGACATATGCTACCGTACTATGGCGTTCCGGTGGAACAACAGGGCTTACTGCGACGAAATACACGACCGTCAGGTGATGGAGAAGTGTTTGTACGACTACGTCCGCGACAAGGAAGCCGACCCCTACGTCTGCTTCCTCCTAACCAACAGCACCCTCCACGACCGCTGCATGATGCAGCACATCGAGTTGGAGAGGATAAACCCGAACCTGTGCTACCTCATCGTGGACCCTGCGGTGGAGGCGGAGTGCAACGACACATACCTGTGACTTTTTAAACTAGTATCGCTTGAGGCTTAAACATGCTAACCATAGAACCGTGGATGGCCAACTGGGTTATACTCCCAACAGTCATATTCCTGGCCAGGATACTGGACGTCAGCATAGGGACGCTTCGGATAATGTTCGTGGCCAAGGGCATGAAATACGCCGCCCCCATACTAGGTTTCATCGAGTCGCTGGCCTGGCTTCTCGCCATCACCCAGATAATACAGAACCTAACCAACTGGGCCGCCTACGTCGCCTTCGCGGGCGGTTTCGCAGCCGGAAACTACGTGGGAATCTGGCTGGAGGAGCAGCTGGCGGTCGGACTCCAGGTGGTTCAGGTGATAACCAAGAAGGAGGGGGACAGGATGATGGGGCGGCTGAAGGACGCCGGCTACGGGCTCACCAGCGTCACCGCCGAAGGAAACGAGGGCGTGATGCGCGTCATTTACACGGTGGTGAAGCGGGTGAACGTCGAAGACGTGGTCACCATAGTCAAGGCTATAGACCCAAACGCGTTCATCACCATAGAGGACGTTCGGGCCGCGGAGGCCGCACAGATACCTTATAGGCCGCCCAGGTACAAGATGACACTGGAGAAGCCCGTGGGCAGAATACGCAGGTGGAAATAGTTTTCCACCGCTCTCCCCCGTCTTTTAATCCAACCCATTCGCAGACAGTATCGATGAACACTGTCGAAAAAGTCCGCGTACTCAGTGAAGCAGGGAAATGGGACACCTGCTCCAGCACCGCCTCACCCCGGAAAGTCACGGGCGGGGACAGAATAGGCAACGCGGCACTCGGGGGGATATGCCATTCCTTCACCGAAGACGGCCGCTGCGTGTCACTGTTCAAGACACTGATGACCAACGACTGCGGGTTCGACTGCAGGTACTGCAGCAACTCAGCCCACTGCAGCAAACGCACCACCGCATATGAACCCAATGAACTCGCTAAAGTGTTCATGCACCTGTACCTCGGCAACCACGTGGAAGGACTGTTCCTGTCATCCGGCATATCCGGCAGCCCCGACGCCACCACCGAAAAAATGATAGAGGCGGTGAACCTGATACGCGACAGATACAAATTCAGGGGCTACATACACTTCAAGGTGCTGCCGGGCACCAGCAGAGAACATATCAGACAGGCTGCCGCCTTCTCCGACCGACTGTCCATAAACCTGGAGGCCCCCAGCAAAACCCGCCTCAAGGAAGTAAGTTCAGTGAAAGACTACGGCACCGACATCCTGCGGCGGCAGCGGTGGATAGACTCTGTGAAGCCGCCGTCCGGGCAGACCACTCAGATGGTGGTCGGAGGCTCAGACGAAACCGACCTGGAGATACTGGAGGCCACGGACTGGGAGTACAGGAAAATGGGTGTTAAACGCGTATACTACAGCGCCTTCAGCCCCCTGAAAAACACACCGTTGGAGAGGAAGGCTGGAACACCGTATGAACGCGAACACCGTTTGTATCAGGTCGACTTCATGCTCCGGAAATACGACACCCCGTTGAGGGAGTTCAGGGAGATGATGGACGCCGGCAACCTGCCCCGCGGCGACCCCAAAATCCATTTGGCGAACCTGTACTTCGACGACCCAGTGGACGTGAACGAATGCAGCATGGAGGAGCTCATAAGAGTCCCCGGCATCGGACCCATGAGCGCGCGCAGGATTATGGGGGTGCGGCGCCGCGGCGGTCGGCTGACCAAGAGAAACGAACTCAAAAGCATCGGCGTGGTGTTGAAAAGGGCTGAGCCGTTCATCAAAATCAACGGCCGCACTCAGCGGAGGCTGCTCGACTATGGAACCTGAGCTGAGGGAGCGGTTCGGTCTCGCACCCCGCCACAGAAACTACGACCCCCGATTGCTGGATAAGGTGGCCTGCCAGGACCGCACACTCGTAATGAACATCGCCACCCCCGAAGCCAGGAAACTCTATAGAATGCACCGGGAGGTCGGATGCGGCCTCCACCTGAAGAAGGGGTTCATGCGTTTGAACCGGTCCCGGCACGGCATACTCTACGGCAAACCCCGCCTGGAACACGACGTCGCAGACCTGCTGCTCAACCACTTCCACCGCCGCTTCCCAGTATTCCACATCGCCCTGGAACACCGCGGTAAAACGTATGTGGCAGACACACGCGGCACCGTGACCGCGTACACAGCCTGCGTCGAAGAAACCGTGAAGGAACTGGAGAAACACCTGCCCCCTCACCCACTGATGGAGGGCCTGGACTTCGACGACAGCCTGTGGGGGAAATACTACGACAGCACATACATCCGCGAACGCAGAAACCTCAAACTCATGAACAGGATGATGCCGGTGAAACACCGCGAACCCCACGCCATGGAAACCAGAATGGCCAAACGCTGCGGAAAAATCACAGACTACCTGGAATAACCTTAGGGTAAAGCGCCTCTACTTTTAATGGTTTAAACCACTATATATCCTACGAAAAAGGTCCCGTGGCTCAGTTCGGTTAGAGCGTTCGACTGATAACGCTCGGAAACCGAAGGTTTCCGGCGCGCTGAAAGGCTCCGCCTTTCACGCGTCGAAAGGTCGCGAGACCCCCAACGGACATATTCGCCAAAAACCTAAGAACCTAGTGACAAATCGGTCCCGTGGCTCAGTTCGGTTAGAGCGTTCGACTGATAA
>CAZPLO010000002.1:6313-25420 GCA_964587725.1 uncultured archaeon | reverse complement strand
AATCTCGCCGGGACCACATATTTCCTTTTTTCTCCGGTTTCATTCGGCGCTGCACTTTTTTGCGTCCTTTAGTGAATTTAGGAAACCTTAATGTTTTTAAAGGATGGGTGCACTGTATATAGGTCATGGCTGACTTGCAAAACGTTGACAAGGGCGCCTTGTGTGAGGCGCTGGGTGATGAGACAGCCGAGGTCATCAGGGTCATCGCCGAACCGAAGGAGGATAAGGTCATCTCCATGGAGACGGACTTCGAGACCGCCAAGGTGAGGGCGATACTGAACGACCTGTTGGTGAAGAACCTGGTCCAGTTGGACAGGGACAGGTTGGACACCGGATACTGCCACTACCGCTGGATGCGGAGGGAGGACAAGATACGGGAGTACGTGGACGACTACGTCGAACACCGGATACGGCAGTTGGACGGGATGTTGGACGAGGAAGACGCGATAGTCTTCGAGTGCTCGTGCAACAGGGTCGGCTACGGCACCGCAATCGAACGCGACTTCACCTGCCCGGACTGCGAGAAAGTCTACCAGCAGGTGAAGGCGAGCAAAGGCAGCAGGAAAATCAGGTCCGAGCTGAAGCGGCTGAGCACCATACGGAGCGCCTCATAGGAGTTCACGGGCTTTCTTCAAGGTACCGGCTACTTTCAGTACGTTGAACACGGCTTTTCCGCCGCCCACCCCATCCGCCGCAGCTATTGCGGAGCGGACGGTCTCAACACCCCCGTGGTTGACCTTAACCACGCCCTTCTTCTTTTTTCTGTCGTAGTCCATCACCCACATGGAGGTTCTGCTGGCGCCCACTTCCCCGTAGAGTCTGAGTACTGTAGCCCAGATTGAATCCACCACATCCTTCCTGCCGGGCGTGCGGTCAGACACCACCTCGAACACCAGGTAACGGTTCCTTTCCCTCAGCGTGGGCTTCAAGGTCTTAGCCATTATCTCACGTACACGTAGAAGAGACTGTATCCGCCGGTCATGATGTGGCTGCGGTCGAAGAATCCGCCGATGGCTATTGTGTGATCCGGCGAAAAAGACAGGCGGCCTTCCTTCACCTGCACCTCCGCGGGTACCTCCCACGTCGGCCCCACCATGGAAACCCGGGCGCCGTCGTCTATGCGGTTCATCATCCTTATCGTGTAGCCCGCGTAGTTTCGTTCGCACATTTCAGTGCCGCCGGACAAACAGGACTGGCCGCCGATGGTTATGAGCGACGCCTGCGGAGGCACCGAACCCAGGTCCTCCGCGTTCACCTTCACGTACACCCGCGGAGGGTCCTCGCCGTAGTCTATGACCTTGAAGCGCAGGTAGTCGAGGTACATTTCCGCCGTCGAAACATGCATCCTTTCTCCTAAACCGTCGGGGGTCTCCACCAGCACCCAGTACTTCAGACTGCTGCCGCTGCCCTCCTTGCCGTCGTAGCGGAACCTGTATCCCGTGTTCATGAACTCACGCCACCCGCCGAGGGTGAATACTTCGCAGTTGCTGCATGGCCCGCCGCAGTCTATGTATTCCTCGCCCTGGTTTTGTATGCCGTCGCTGCAGGACGCCTGCGGCTGCGTCGACGTCGTGGAGGAGGTGGTTGCGGGGGGCTGTGTCACGACCGGCGCCGACGTCGTTGAGGTAACGTCAGGCAGCGGCGGCGGAACAGGCGGAGCGGTTTCGACTGACTCTTCGCTGTCGCATATTCCATTAGAATCCATGTCCAGGCAGCAGTCGGAGCCCACCTGAATGTACGGGGGGCTGCAGTAGGGTTCCGTCGTGTCCGTCACCGTCGGCTCTATGTCAACCAAGTCTCCGCAGCACACGCATCCGGAAACCAGCACCGCCAGCGAAAGTATAGCCAGTAACTTCATGGAAACCGTTTACTTATACGCACGCTCGGTTTTAAAGGCTGGGCGGCGGCCCTATTTATATGCGGTTTCTCATATAATGTTTCTAGGATGGTGGCTGACACTGAACTAGTGATACTGAACGCGGTCACCCCCGGCTCTTCCGAAACAACCGACATACTGTTGAAAGATGGACTCATAGATGAGGTGGGGGACATCGGCGGCGACGGAGTCGACGCCGGAGGCAGGCTGGTGGCGCCCGGTTTCGTGAACATACACACCCACCTGGACAAGGCGGACCTGCTGTCGAAGATGAATCCCGGGCAGTTCGGACTCACCCTCGAAGAGAACCGGGAGCTGCTGAAGACGTTCAAGAAAAATTATGCTGTGGGGGAGATTAAGGAAAGGGCGTGCCGGGTGCTGGAGGAGTTCGCCCGCAACGGAGTAACAGCGTTGAGGACGCAGGTGGACGTCGACGGCACATGCGGTTTGAAGCCGTTACATGCGCTCACGGAAGTACGGGACGAGTCGCCGCTGGACATCCAGGTGTGCGCGTTCCCCCAGGAAGGCGTTGTCGACAAAAAAAGCAGGGAGACGGTGGAGGAGGCGCTGGAGAAGGGCGCGGACCTCCTCGGCGGGCTGCCGCTGGTGGAGAATACGCCCGATGCTCGGGAACAGCACATCGAAATACTATTCCAGCTGGCGTCGGAGCACGGCGTCGACCTGGAGGTGCAGACCGACGAAAGCAACGACCCCCGGGAGTTCACGCTGCCGAGGCTCGCCGAAAAAACCATCGAGTACGGGATGGAAGGCAGGGTGAGCGCCACACACTGCATATCACTGTCGAGGGTAGACGACAAAGTAGCGGCTGAAACCATAGAACTGCTCAAAAAGGCGCAGGTAAATGTGATAGTGACGCCGAGCGCCAACATGATAACCAGGTTCGACGACGACCCCGCGGTTCATTTGAGGCCGGGCAACAGCGTGACCAGGGTGAAGGAACTTCTCGACGCAGGGGTGAACGTGGCGTTGGGCACAGACAACATACGCGACATCTTCTACCCGCTAGGCAACTGCAGCATGCTTCGGGAGACGCACGTGCTCGCCTCCGCCACCAGGATGACGCGCGCCGAAGACCCCGTGAACCTGTTCAACATGGCGTCCGCCAACGGCGCCAAAATAATGAAGCTGGACTACGGCGTAGAACCCGGCCGCAAGGCAGACCTCATCGTGTTGGAGGCAGGAAGCTACAGGCAGGCGTTGAACGGGCCGACGCACATACCCTACGTTATAAAAGATGGGCAGGTAATATGTGAGACGAAGGTGGAACATGGACGATAAGAGACTCGCGGACCTGGTGAAGGACTCCTATGACCTCCACTTCCACATAGGGCCGGACATACTGCCTAGGAAATACACGGTCGAGGACCTCATACGGGAGGAGTCAGGCAGGATACGGGGTGTGGCGTTGAAGAGCCACAGCTTCCCAACCATAGCGTTGATAAACGCCGTCAAGGACGGGAACATAGACCTCATAGGCTCCATTACGTTGAACTATTTCATGGGCGGGTTCAACGAGTCCGCGATATACGCGAGCTCGGTTATGAGCAGGGACAACCCAATCATCGTGTGGTTCCCCACCGTCCACGCGGAAAACCACCTGGTGCAGAACAAGAGCGAGTACGAGATACCCCCGGAGTGGGTTAAGGACCCGTCGTTCAAGCCCCGGCCCAAGACGGAGTTGAAGGCCATCAAGGTCACCAACTGGGCGGGCAAGCTCATCAGGAAGGCGGAGAACTGCCTGGACACGATGGCGGAGATGGATTGTATACTGGCCACCGGCCACGTCTCATGGAAGGAGGCTGAGAAGCTAGTGGACGAGGCGTTGGACAGGGGGATAACGCCGATAGTAACACACCCCATGCAGCGTGACATCGCCATGCCGGTGGATAAACAGGTGGAGCTCGCCGGCAAGGGCGCTTACATAGAGTACTGCTACATAATGTATTTGGACAGGGACAACCCCGGCGACTACCCCCTGGAGGAGCAGGCTTCGGCGATGAACGAGATAGGGCCGGAGCATGTGTTGTTGACCAGTGACGCAGGCCAGCTCCGCAACCCAGGCAGCAGCGAATGCTTGAGGGAGTATGTGAAGCTGCTGGAACCCCACGGCCTCGGAGAAAAAGACTTCCGGCAGATGACGGTGGAAAACCCGAAAGAGATACTGAAGGTTTAATTCCTCAAGCCGGGGGGGATTATCCCTTTTTTCAGGAATTTGTCGAGTTCACGCTTGACCCTGGCGGAGTCCAGCATCTCCACCTCCTCCTGGCGGCGGTCCCCCCTGTTGATTGTCCTGCAGTTGAATCTGACGTCCTTGAGCAGCGTGGTTTCGGATTTTGGTATGAGGCGGTAGAGTCCGGCCTCCAGCATGAATCGTTTGCCGATAAGCGCGTTCCACAGGGGGTCTCCCTGGAGCAGCGGTTCCAGCGAAGCGGCCCTCAATGCGCGGATGCCCCCGAACGTAAGCGTAACCTCGTCTTCACTATTTTCTTCCCCCCCCTCCAATTGGTTGCCGACCACCATCGACAGCGAGGGGTTTTCCCTTAACGGTTTCACCAGCGCCTCCACCTTCTCGGGTGTGAGGTCCAGGACGTCCGCGTCCATCATCACCATGACGCCCGCGCCTTTATCCCGGCAGTATCTAGCCGCCTTCCGGAACACGTCAGACTTCCCCCGGTTGGTGTCGTTTTTCATCAGGGTAACAGGGTATTTGCCGGCCACCTCGGATGTTTGGTCGGTGCTGCCGTCGTCCACCACGACCACCTCATCCACTGTGCCCCTTTTACGGGCTTCAACGAGGGGGCCCAGAACGCCCGCCAGGTATTTCTCCTCGTTGAATGCCGGCACGACGGCGATCACGGATTCGACAGCCATATGATAGTTTTGGGACATACAAGATTAAATACAGGGAACACAGGTTAACTTTTAAATATGAAAGATTAACAAATGTACATCTTTCATGCACTTTTGTTAATCTTTCCTTAGCCGTTTGTTGTATTCGGCGGCGGTCTTGCCGGGGTCGGGGTGGTAGATGATGCTGCGCCCGACATTCAACAACACGTTGTCGCCGGCGTTGGACAGTATCTTGTCTGCGTCGCCGCCCTGGCGGCCGACGCCCGGGAACAGCATGATGGTGTCGTCGCCGACGGTCTTCCGTATCTTCTGGATGTCCACCTCCCGGACGTGGTTTGTCGCCCCTACGACGACGCCGTCGCTGCCCGCATGGCGGACATCCCCCGCCACCCGAACGAACAGGGGGGTCTGGTTGAACCGGGTCTTCCGGTGAAAACCCTCCGCCTCCGGGTTGCTCATCAAATCCAGCACGATGATTCCGAGGTCGCGGTGATGCGCCATGTCCGTCGCCTCCCGGATGTTGCCTGCGAACGGGCTGAAGGTGACGGCGTCGAACCCGCACTTGCTAACCCAGTATAACGCGCTGTCGTTGCTCGAGCCTATGTCGCCGAGCTTGTGGTCTAGTATGGAGATGAGGCCGTGGCTGTGTATCAGCTGGTTCAGCGACTCCAGCTTAGACGAACTAAGCGCGAACAGCACGTACTGGCTGTTCAGTTTCACTGCGCAACAGTGTTCCGCGACAGCGTCCACTATCTCCATGCAGAACTGCAGTATCACGTCGCCTTCGTCGCCGGGGTAGCGCTTTTTGATGACGTCGGTCCTCCGCTGGTCCGGCAGCGCGGGGTCCAATCCCACGCACAGTATGCTGTCCTTCTCGTCCCTGGTTTTCTCGTACAGTTCAATGAAACTCATATGCTCCACCCCTCAGGGTCGTTCAACCATTCAAGGGCCCTGCCGGCCTGGTCGGAGGTCAGGTATTCCATCCCCACCGCTGCCTCCAAGGCCGTCTTGAAGTCTGAGAGCGTATGTACTTGGACGCCTGCGTTTTTGAATGCATTAACGGCGGATTCCATGCCGTATGCGAATATGCAGAAGCAATCCTCCACTTTGGCCCCTGCATCGCGGAGCGCCTCCACGGCCGCTAGGGAGCTCATGCCCGTGCTCACCAGATCCTCCACCACCGCGGCTGAACCATTAACCACCCCCTCGATGCGTTTGCCTTTCCCGTGGCCTTTCCCCTTCTTCCGCACGTAGACCAGGGGTTTGTCCAGTTCTGCGGCGACCCAGGAACCCCAGGGTATGCCCGCGGACGCGGTGGCTGCGACGACGTCCGAATCCGCTGCTTTGATATCCTCCGCAAGCGCATCAACCATCTCCTTCCTCCGCGCCACGTCTGATATGAGTAGGCGGCAGTCCACGTACACGGGACTCTTTATTCCTGAAGCGAAGGTGAATGGTTCGTCCACGTTGAAAGACAGTGCCCCAACCTCCAGCAGCAGCCTTGCGGCCTCAGCAGCTTCCATCCAAAGCCCTCCTCGAACCCGACGCGTCCCTCGTGTACGACCCGAACTCCGTCCCAGCCAGCTGCCTTCCCCTGAACACCGGCCCCTCCTTGCAGACGCGGTGGCCTGCGATGGTGCATGACCCGCACAAGCCGACGCCACATTTCATGTGGCGTTCCAGCGAAAACTGCGAGGGAACATCGTGTTCCAAGCACACGTCCAACACCTTCTTCATCATCGGCTCCGGCCCGCAGCAGTACACGCACGTGAACGTCAAATCCTCCAGCAGCCCAGCCAACACCTCATGGGCCAACGCCTTCTCGCCGGCGCTGCCGTCGTCCGTCGCCACGTGGACCTTGAAGTCAGAATTCTGGAAGTCCTCCACGAACAACAGACTGTTCGCATCCCTGGCCGCCAGCACGACGTGCCCGCGCAGGCGGTCCTTCAGCGGCCTTAAGGGGGCTATACCGCATCCGCCGCCGACCACACACACGTCTCCGGCCACGTACTCGAACCCCGTGCCGTATGGACCGCGGAAACCTATTTCGTCGCCCGCATCCAGCATGAACAGGTGAGAAGTAAAGGTGCCCCGTTTCTTCACCGTCACCTCCGCCTTCCCGTCGACGCCGCTGAAGCTCATCGGCTTCTCATTGACCCCAGGAATCCACAGCATGCAGAACTGGCCCGGGCGGGCGTCCACTTCACGGTCCAACACGAAGGTGCGGTGGACGGGAGAGTGCTCGCGCACCCCCAGTACGCGGGTCGTCTCCGGCTTATCCATGCGCCACACCAACCAGGTCTTTAACGTTGTCCACCCCCCTGCGGACCATCTGCTCCTTCAACCCCTCTGCTACGAGCTTGAACACCTCCAACCCGCTGTAGTATACGCCGGTGCCGACTCCCACGGCGGTGGCGCCGGCCAGCATCATCTCCGCCGCGTCCGAGCCCTTGACGACGCCGCCAGTGCCTATAATCGGTATCTTGCCCCGCGTCGCCTCGTAGACGTCGTACACGCACCTTATCGCTATCGGCTTAACTATCGGCCCGGACATGCCGCCGATCTTGAACCCCAATACCGGCTTCGCTGAGGCGGTGTCTATCACCATCCCCGGACCCATGCTGTTGCCCATGTTCAACGCGTCCGCCCCCGCCTTCGCGGCCGCCTTCGCAATCTCCCCCAGCCCTAGGGTGTTCGGAGATAGCTTCACGATAACCGGCAGCTTCGTCGCCCGCTTAACCGCCTTCGTGATCTCAGAGGTGGCTTCCGGTGTTCCGTGGCCGGCCAGCAACCCCAACCCGGGGGTGTGCGGGCAGGACAGCACAACTTCAACTGCCGAGAACTCCATGCCGGAGAACTCCCCCGCCAGGTACGCGAACCCTTCCGCGTCCTCAGCCACGATACTCGCTATGACCGGCGCCCCCGCAGCGGAGACGCCGGCGTACTCCATCTTCGCGTTCTCCAACCCCATGTTGCTGTATCCTATTGCGTTGAGGAATCCTCCCTCCACCTCCACGACGGTGGGGTTGGGGTGGCCGGAACGCGGCTCCTTCGTAACGGATTTTATGGTCACAGCCCCGGCGCCGGCCTTGACGACCTTGGCGAGGGATGCCTTGGTGGAGCCCATTATGCCGGAAGCCAGTATGGTGGGGTTTGAGAGCTCCATTCCCGCGAATTTCACGCTTAAGTCGGGCATGCCGTAACATATTACCTTGGGATTAATAATAATGGCTTCCAAATATTCTGTCATGAAACCTAAGATTTTGGCTGCCAGCAAAATCCACGACAAGGCGGTGGAGAAGGCCAGGGAGTTCGCGGACATAGACGTGAAACCCGGCCTCACCGAGGACGAGCTGGCGGGGGCGATAGGGGACTATGACGCAATCATCGTCAGAAGCAAGCCGAAAGTCACGGAGAAGATGATACTCGCAGGCAAGAAGCTGAAGGTGATAGGGCGCGCTGGCGTGGGGTTGGACAACATCGACCTGAAGGCTGCGGAGAAGGCGCGCATACAGGTGGTTAACTCGCCGGAGGCATCGACTATCAGCGTCGCCGAGCACGCCGTCGGATTGATGCTGGCTGTGATGCGGAAAACACACAAGGCGGAGAGGAGCCTGCGGGAGGGCAAGTGGGAGCGGAAGAGCTTCGTGGGCAACGAACTATACGGGAAAACACTCGGCCTCATAGGGTTCGGGCGCATAGGCCGTGAGGTGGCGATGCGCGCCAAATCATTCGGCATGGAAGTTATCGCATACGACCCCGCACTCACGTCGGAGGACATGAGGGAATACAACGCGGAATACGCTGAACTCGACGAGCTGCTGAAGCGGGCGGACGTCGTGTCCCTCCACGTGCCGGCGATACCTGCCACGAAAGACCTCATCAACTGGGAGAGGCTGAAGATGATGAAGCCGACGGCCGTGCTGGTGAACACCTCCCGCGGGCACGCGGTGGACGAGGAAGCACTCCACAAAGTCCTTAAAGCCAACGGGATAGCGGGTGCGGCGTTGGACGTGTACAAGAATGAGCCCCCGGAAGGCAGTCCGCTGCTGGGATTGGACAACATACTGGCGGTGCCGCACCTCGGCGCCAACACCGACGAGGCGCAGATAAACGCGGGAACGGTGGTGGTGGAGAAGATAAAACACATTCTCTCTGAATAGGATGAGCGGTGAAGTTGGCGTAGACAAGAAGCAGGTAACAGACAAGGCTGCAGAGTACGGGCTGGTCGTCAGTGCCGCCGCACTCGACAGGATAGTGGAATTGGGCCTCGACTACGAGGGCGCGTTCCAGAAGGCCAGGGACTCCGGCGACTGGTTCATCAATCCGGGGTATCTGGAGGAAGAAGACGGCGGGGGCGGCGTAGTATGCGAAACCCCCGATGTGGACTTAGAGTCCGCAGAGGTGGTGAAAACCCGTAAGCCGGCGGCCTGCGACATCGAATCCCTGCTGGAGATACACGACGACGGCGAGGTCACGGGGAAGAGCACCTGCTCCGGGCAGGTGGAGGACTTCATCAACTACTTCAACGGCAGATACGACAACCTCAAATCCGTGATACAGGAGCACGTGGAATACCGGAGCCCCATCTCCATAGAGCAATTGAGGAGGGAGGCGCGGGGGGAGCGCGCCCGCATCATATGCATGGTCTCCGACAAACGTGAGAGCAGCAAAGGATACCGTTTCCTGGATGTGGAGGACCCCACCGGAGAGCTCACCGTCTTGGTTTCCGACCGTGACCGCCGCTTGGTGGAGGCTTACGACCGCATATTATACGACGAGGTCATAGGGTTGGAGGGCGTGTTAAAAGGCGACTTGTTCATTGCGTCGGACATAACCCAGCCGGACATACCGTTGAACCACCCCCGCAGGTACGCGGACGAGGAAGTGTATGCCGTGTTCCTGTCGGACACCCACGTCGGAAGCTATTTGTTCCTGGAGAAGCAGTTCCAGAGTTTCATAGACTGGCTGAACGGCAGAGGCAACCGCCGTGAGATAGCCAACAGCGTCAAGTACGTGTTCATCGCAGGGGACTTGGTGGACGGCATAGGCATTTACCCGCAGCAGGAGAAGGAGCTAACGATACCGGATATTAGCAGACAGTACGAGTTCCTCAGCCTGCTCCTGGGGGAGATACCCGATCACATCGAGGTGGTGGCCGGTATGGGCAACCACGATGCGGTGCGTAACGCGGAGCCGCAGCCTAGGATAGCCCGGGAGATAGCCGGGAGCCTGTATGAGCTGCCGAACGTGCACGTGGTCGGCAACCCCGCCCGGTTCAGCGCACACGGAGTCGAATTCCTCATGTACCACGGCACCTCACTGGACACCATAATCGGCAGCCTGTCAGGCTCAACCTATTCAAGGCCGGAGGCGGCGATGATGGAATACCTGCGGAGGAGGCATCTGGTCCCCACGTACGGCAGCGACAGCATCTCTCCGGAGGAAAAGGATTATTTGTTCATAAAAGACGTGCCGGACGTGTTCCACTGCGGACACGTCCACACCAACGGATACGCCCAGTATAGGGGCGTGAACGTCATCAACTCTGGAACGTGGCAGGCTAAGACAGAGTATCAGGAGCGGCTGGGCCACCAGCCCACCCCCTGCCTGGTCCCGGTGATGAACCTGCAGAACCACGAGGTGATGATGCTCGACTTCAGCGGAAATGGACACTGACGAATACCACAGAGGGTTGACGGAGGAGATTGACAGAATCTACGCGGCGGCAGCGGAGGCCAGGAAACAAGGCCACGACCCCAACCCCGACGTGGAGGCGCTGCCCGCCGGAGACCTCGCAGCGCGGGTGGAGGGTCTCGTCGGCCCCAAGGGCATAGCCAACATGATACGGGAGAAGGGCAGGGACAACGTGTCCGACATACTGGATTCGCTGCTGGACGTTGAGGAATACGCCGGCAAGCAGGAACTGGAGAGGAGCGCGGAGCAGGCGTTGCGGAGCACCCTCGCCATACTCACCGAAGGCGTCGTCGCAGCCCCCATCGAGGGGGTGTCGGGGGTGAATGTGGAGGAGAACCCGGACGGCAGCCAGTACCTGAGCATATACTTCGCAGGCCCCATCCGCTCCGCAGGCGGAACCGCCCAGGGGCTGGCGGTTTTGGTCGGCGACTACATACGGACGAAACTCGGTCTGTCAGGTTACCGGCCCACCAAAGACGAGGTGGAACGTTACGTGGAGGAGATTAAACTCTACGACGAACGAGCCAGCCGCCTCCAGTACATGCCGTCGGAGGACGAGATACGTGAGATAGTCACCAACCTGCAGGTCTGCGTCAACGGAGACCCCACCGAAGACGTCGAGGTCGCGATACACAGGGACCTTCCCCGGGTGAACAGCAACCGCGTTCGCGGCGGAATGTGCCTGGTGATTGCCGAAGGTTTAGCTCAGAAGAGCAGGAAGGTGATGAAGTACGCCGGCAAGATGGGTTTGGACTGGAGCTGGCTGGGAGGCATTAAAAAGCAGGCGTCCGACGATTCCGAGGAGAAGCCTAAGGCGAAGTTCATGGACGAGGTCGTGGGCGGACGGCCGATTTTCTCCGCGCCTTCCGCGAAGGGAGGTTTTCGCCTGCGCTACGGCCACAGCAGATGCAACGGCATCGCCGCTAAGTCAATGCACCCCGCCACGTTGATACTGTTGGACGACTTCATAGCCACCGGCACCCAGGTTAAGGTGGAGAAGCCGGGGAAGGGATGCGTGGTTACTGAATGCGACACCATAGAGGGACCGGTAGTCAAACTCGAAGACGACAGCGTCGTGCGTGTGGAGACCCGTGAAATAGCCTATGAGCTGAAGGACGATGTGGCCGAGATACTGTTCCTCGGAGACATACTCGTGTCCTACGGCGACTTCCTCCAGACCAACACCCGTTTGATTCCGTCGGGTTACGTGGAGGAGTGGTGGGCCTTAGAGACTGGGTTGAAGGGAACCCCCGGGCCGGCTGATGCGGTGGAACTGGCTAAAAAGGGTGGGAAGCCTCTGCACCCCAAGTACACCTACCACTGGGCCGACGCCACACCCAAGGAGCTGAACAGACTGGTGGACTGGCTTGTGACCGGGGAGCTCGGCGACGAGCTGGTGTTGGAGAACGACACGAATGCCAAACGCATACTGGAGCTGCTGGGCGTGCCGCACCAGGTCAAAGATGGCAGAGTGCATATCATAGAGCATATGCCGTTGCTGGCGCAGCTGGGTCTGGAGGACCTCGACCGCAGCAGGTTTGACAAAGCATGCGAGGGATTGGACGGTGAAGACGGATTCGAACTCATAAGCAAAACATCGTCTGTGAAAATCAGGAGGAAGGTCGGCGCCTACATCGGCTGCAGGATGGGGCGGCCGGAGAAGGCGAGGGAGCGTAAGATGCATCCCGCGGTTCATTCCCTGTTCCCCATAGGGAACGCGGGCGGACGGCAGCGCAGCATCAACCAGGCGGTGGAGAAGCTTTCAGTGGAGGTGGAGGTTTCACAGTTCATCTGCCCCAAATGCAGGAAAAGGATTATCACGCCCGTATGCCCCGACTGCGGAGTAAAGGCGGTGGGCATGAGGTTCTGCCGCATATGCGGCTACACCGGCGACAAGGACGTGTGTCCGAGATGCAGGGTGGACGCCCAGCAGTACAGCAAACACAACGTGGAACTGAAGGCTTTGTGGGACAAGGCCATAGAGAGGGTGGGGCGATCCACCAACGTCAAAGGCGTCATAGGCATGATATCTGAGAGCAAGGTACCAGAGCCCCTGGAGAAGGGTTTGCTCCGCGCGTTGAACGGCACCTACGTGTTCAAGGACGGCACCATCCGGTTCGACGCAACCGACGTCCCCCTCACACACTTCCGCCCCAGGGAGGTGGGGGTGGCTGTGAACCGGCTGAGGGATCTGGGCTACGACCGCGACATACACGGCGAGGAGCTGTCTTCCGAAGATCAGGTGCTGGAGCTGAAGACCCAGGACATCGTCGTCTCGGAGTACTGCGGGAAATACATGGTAAAGGTGGCAAAATTCGTCGACGAGCTGCTGGCTAAATTCTACGGCCTCGAACCATACTATGGAGTGGCAGATCCGGGGGAGTTGGTGGGTCACCTGGTGGTGGGGCTGGCGCCGCACACCAGCGCAGGCATAATAGGGAGGATAATCGGTTTCACAAAGGCGAACGTCTGCTACGCCCACCCGTTCTGGCACGCCGCGAAACGCCGGAACTGCGACGGCGACGAGGACAGCATCCTGCTGCTGATGGACGTCCTGTTGAACTTCAGCAGAAGCTATCTGCCGGAGAAACGCGGAGGCAAAATGGACGCCCCCCTGGTTGTTACGACGGTGATGAACCCGAGGGAGATAGACGACGAAGCCCATAAGATGGAGGTGGTGGACTCATACGGCCTAGAATTCTACGAGAAAACCCTGGAGGGGATGAACCCCTCCGCCGTGGAGGTGAAGACGGTGTCGAAGCTGCTGGACAGCAACCCCTACTCTGGGCTGAAGTTCACCCACGACACCGGCGACATAAACGGTCCGGTCACCAGCAGCCGCTACGTCACGTTGAAGAGCATGGCGGACAAGATAGAAGCGCAACTGGCTGTGGCCGAGAAAATCAGGGCCATAGACGAGCGGGAGGTGGCGGAGATAGTGATAAACAGCCACTTCCTACGGGACACCTACGGGAACCTCCGCGCCTTCAGCCGCCAGCGGTTCCGCTGCGTTAAATGCAACGCCAACTACCGGAGGGTGCCGCTTGCCGGGAAATGCACCAAATGCGGCGGCAGGATACTGTTGACGGTGAGCCAGGGCAACATCACCAAGTACCTGGGGATGTCGAAGAAGCTGGCCGAAAAATACAATCTCTCGGACTATCTGAAGTCGAGGCTGAATCTGCTGGAGAAGGACGTGGAGTCTTTGACCACGAACGACCTGGAGAAGCAGGTGAGCCTTGCAGACTTCATGTGATTATTCCTCCACGGTGACGAACACCCTGGTTTCGGCCTGGCGGTCCTCGCCCTCCGCGGACGCGTACACGTCTATGGGATAGCGTCCCTCGTATGCGGTGGGCTTGCACTTCACCCTGAACGACGTCTTCCTAACGCCTTCTGGGCCTATGGCGATGTCCAGGCTCTCATACTCCTGTGAATACGACTCCTCGAACACCAGGTCGCTGTCGTATGTTTTGGCGTGTATGGTGACGACTATGTTTTCGTCTGCGCGGACGTTCTTCAACTCCGTCTCCAGGGTGGCGGTTCCCCCCGGCTTTATCCTGTCAGGGTTCGCCTTAACCTTCAACCCCATGCCCCCGCCTATGCTGTATCCGGTGGGGAACGACGTGAACAGCACAGCCAATACTGCGACGAAAAGCAGCACAGCCAGTACGGAACGCCAGCGTATCCTGGAAACAACCGACCTTATCCTGTCTACGGCGGACATCTCTTTTTAACTATCGTCAGGAATAAATAAAAGAGTCAGGTGAGCGGGTTGATAGGGTTGATTGGGGGCACTGTGCTGGCGGAGACACGGCTTCTGTCCGACGCGGTTAAAAAGAAGTTTCACACCCCCTACGGGGACGCGGACGTGCACTTGTCTGACGACGTGGCGTTCATACAGCGGCATGGCGACGGCATACCCCCGCACAGGATAAACCACCGCGCCAACATGTGGGCTCTGCGGGAGCACTCGGACACCGTGGTGGGGGTGGGGTCTGTGGGCAGCCTCACCCGCAGGATTAAGCCGCCGTCCATCGTGGTGCCAGACGACTACATACACCTGGAGCCCCCCACTTATTTTGACGACGAGATAGTGCATGTGACGCCGGGGTTCGACTCCGAACTCCGGAAGAGGATACTGGAAGCAGCGTTCTGGAACAGGATTAAGGTGGTGGACGGGGGCGTGTACGTGCAGACCAGGGGGCCGCGCCTGGAGACCCGGGCGGAGGTGCGTATGCTCTCAAACGTCGGGGACATCGTCGGAATGACCGTCGCGTCGGAGGCGACGCTCGCTGCGGAACTCGGGGTGAAGTACGCGGCCGTCTGCCAGGTGGACAACCTAGCCCACGGCCTCGAAAAGAAGAAGCCGGACTACGACGAAATACGCGAGTACTCCATGAAAAACAATGCCTGCGTTGAGGCGCTGGTGGAGAAGCTGGTGGGTGGTGTGGAGTGAGCATACTGGTGAAGGACGTGCTGGTGGACGGTGAAAAAACCAGCTTATACGTGGAAGACGGGCGTATTGCAGAGGTGGGCGGCGGCAGCTCGTCGGACCGTGTGATAGACGGACGTGGGAAGGCGGCCGTCCCTGGTTTCATAAACACTCACACCCATGCCGCCATGACCCTGTTGAGGGGATACGCGGACGACCTGCAGCTGCATGAGTGGCTGGAACAGCACATCTGGCCTGTTGAGGGCAGGCTAACGGAGGACGACGTGTACTGGGGCACGCGGCTCGCCTGCCTGGAGATGATTAAGTCCGGGACAACGTGCTTCAACGACATGTACTGGCACCTGGACGGCGCGGTGAATGCGGTGGAGGACTCCGGCATCCGCGGGGTTCTGTCGAGCGTGTTCATAGACATGTTCAGCCAGGACACCGCCGATGACCAGAGGCGGGAGGCGTTGAAGCAGCTGAAGAATACTTCACAGAGGGTGAGGATTGCGTTGGGGCCGCACGCCATATACACCGTTACGGAGGAGAGCCTGGCGTGGGTTGCGGAGCAGTCGGAGAAACACGACGCACTAGTCCACTTCCACTTGAGCGAGACCGAAAAAGAAGTTAAAGACTGCGTGAGCATGCACGGTAAACGGCCCGTGGAGTACCTGAACGACCTGGGCTTTCTGAGCCCCCGCCTCGTCTGCGCCCACTGCGTGTGGCTGGACAAAAAAGAGGCGGAGCTGCTGGCGGAACACGACGTGAAGGCAGCCCACTGCCCCGCCTCCAACATGAAACTGTCTTCAGGGGTTATGGACTACCGGCTTCTCCGTCAGGCCGGCGTAACCGTCTCACTCGGCACCGACGGCTGCGCCTCCAACAACAACCTCGACATGCTGGAGTCCATGAAGGCCGCCGCGTTATTGCAGAAGCTGCGGTGGAACGACCCCACCGTCCTGCCCGCCGGAGAGGCGTTCAAAATGGCCACTGAGGGGGGTGCGCGGGCCCTTAGCCTGGACGCGGGCCTCATAGACGAAGGCGCATTGGCGGACTTCATGCTAGTCGACCTGCGGAGGCCGGAGCTGACGCCCGGCCACAGCCTCGTCTCAGACCTCGTGTACAGCGCCAACGGAGGATGCGTGGACACCGTAGTCTGCGACGGCAGGGTGTTGATGGAGGGCGGGTCAGTGGAAGGTGAAGACGAGGTTTTGGAGAAAGCACGGGAGGTTGCCTTGGAGCTGGTGAGCAGAGAATGAGTCTTGAACTGCTGAAAAAGACGATGGAGGATGCGCCGGTGATAGAGCGAAAGGGGTACCGGTACTTCGTCCACCCGCTGACCGACAGCATACCCCCCATCCGACCTGAAATTGTGAAGGAAGTCTGCGAATACATAATGGAACACGCGGACCTGGACGTCGACTACATTGTCACGATGGAGGCTATGGGCATCCACGTCTCCGCTGTGCTGTCGCAGATGACCGGCCGCCCATTCTACATAGTCAGGAAGAGAAGATACGGGCTGCCGGGGGAGGTGGTGGTGGACCAGAGAACCGGATACGGGAAAGGCAGCATGTACATCAACTCCGCCAAGGAAGGCGACGTGGTGACGATAGTGGACGCGGTTGTCAGCACCGGCGGCACATTGACTGCGGTGGTGGACGGTCTCCGCCGGGCCGGAGCCGAAGTGAAAGACATCGTCTGCGTGATAGAACGCGGTGACGGCGTCGAGAAAGTCAAGGCCGCCACGGGATTGGACGTGAAGACCCTGATTAAGATAGAGGTCGGCGAAAACGTCGAAGTCGTTAACACAATAGATTAAAAAACACGTAATCAGGTATACTAATACGATGGTTGAGAAACTGAAGCCGAACCCGCAGGAAGTCAGGAACCAGATGACCGCGGCCGCCGCCGAACAGGTCACCCAAGCGGCCGTGCAGAGCACCGAGTTAAGCCACGGCGTCGGGCAAAAGGTTACGGACGCGCATTCCGTGCAGGTGATAGACAAATCCAACGCGGCCGTCGGAGGGCTGCTTAACAGGATGTTCGGGGCGTTCGGCGGCCTCGCTAAGGGGGTCCTGGGGAGCGTATTGAAGATAGGCGTTGTCGGGGCTGCGGTGAGCAGGATGCTCGGACCCAAGCGCCCCATGACCAAGGAGCGATAATGGATGAGCCGACAGACCGCGCCCTGAGGATACAGGGCCTGAACAGGGAGGAATATGATTCCTTGAGCGAAGAAGGCAGGTCGTTGATTGCCGGGCGAAGCAGGCGGCTGGTTCAGGTGGCGGACATCACGTTGGCTGCGGAACTTCTTAAAGCCGTCTTGGAAAACGAAGACGGCGGGAAGGAGTACGTCGCCGGATTGTTCGAAGGCCGGCACCCGGATTTTGAGGAGACCGTAAGGAAGGTGGTGGGAGAGTACGTCAATTCTGGAGTCGACACCAGCATTCGGGACTACTACAAGATAAAATACGGTGGCTCAGGGCTGATACCCCCGGCCGACGCTGAGAAAGACGCGGAAGACCTGCTCGCCAAACCGGAAGAGCCAGCGGCAACGAAGACACCCACCCCGCCTAAACCAGAGCCGGCTGCCAAACCCCAGGCTCCACTCAAGCCCGCGGCCCCAAAGCCGGCGGAGACTTCGACGCCGGCGGGCCCATCGCCAGCAGCCGAACCACAGAAGACCGGGGACCGGCGGCGTGACATAGCCGCGATACTGTCACAGTGGGAGGGGCGGGACGTAGACAGTGTCATGCGAACCGAGGCGGACGTCATAGACTCGATCATGGCTGTGGCCGACGAAGACAGGGACGTCAGCGACGAAGCCGTCTGCAGGGCCTGCAAGGCCCTCGTGGACGGAGAATCCGAAGTTCAGTTCGTCAAGGAGGCGTTGATGCCCGAGCACCGCAGCGCGCTGCTGGAGCAGGCGAGGACAGGATAATAGCTGAACACTGTTCGCTGTTTTTCATATATAAACCAACGCCTAATAATCAATGGGTGGCATTTGACAGGTGGGCCTATGACTAAGAAGAGCAATCCTAAATTGGAGGTTGTCTTCCACACCATCAAGGAAAGGAGGAGCTGCAGGTTCTTCAGGGAGGGTGTTGAAGTGCCCCCGGAAGACGTTGAAACGATTCTGGAGGCCGCACGCTGGGCTCCGTCGGCCAGGAACCTGCAGCCGCTGGAATACGTGATAGTCAGGGACGCTGAGAGGAGGAAGCGGCTGGCCGGGTTCTCCAGGCAAAAACAGCCGGAGGACGTGGACGTATGCATCGTAGTGGTCGGCGACCTGAAGAGGGCGAAGGAGGTGGGGGAGATTTCAGAACACGACACCACCACCCAATTCAAGGGGATTCAGGTGTTCGTGAAGATGGATGCTGCGGCAGCCGTCCAAAACATGCTTTTGACCGCTGAAGCCATGGGCTACAACACGCTGTGGATTTCAGCATTCGACGACGACGCGTTGGAGGATTTCCTGCGCATACCCCAACACTTCACCCCCCTGTCCATAGTGTGCATCGGGGAGAAGGCGAAGAGGGTTCAGGTGCCGCCGAAGCGGAGGCTGGAGGAGAGAGTCCACTATGAATTGTGGGCTCCCAAGGAGCAGGACGAGTCATACAAGGGGTTTTCTAAGAAGATAAACGTCGAGTACTGAATCGTGACTCAGTCACGCGAACAATCGACAAGTATTTAAATAGTCATGACCATATCATAATCGTCATGAAAGAACCGGTGGTGGGGCACGCGGACGAATTCGAGCAGCTCATAGGAAGCCTCTCCAAATCCGTGGAACAGAACGACGCCGTAACCATAGGCGCGATGCTGTACTCCATAGCCGAGGAACGCCGGAGCACCAACCTGATCATGCGGGAACTCAACGCCAAATTCGACAGACTCCTCAACAAAGTCGACCACCTCGAGAAGGAGATTCAAACAGCCGAACCACAGAATCCCGCACTCTCAGAGAGAGACCAGGAGGTCCTAGACTACGTGCGGAAACAGGGGCGGGTGTGCGCCGAAGACATGATGAAGGAATTCAACTACCGCGGCAAAAACGCCGCCAGCGCCAGACTCTCAAAACTATTCCACGAAGGCGTGCTCGAGAAAGAGTACGCCGGGAGGAAAGTATATTACAAAACCAGGTAACGCTTATTACATCACCCCAACCACCCCCCCACCCCCGGCTGAAAAAGCCGGGGGTGGATCTGGCTGAATGCGCTTCTTC
>CAZPLO010000002.1:0-6303 GCA_964587725.1 uncultured archaeon | reverse complement strand
GGCAGAAAAAGCCGGGGGTGGATCCCACTCATCCCCCAACAAAAAAAAATCACATCACTCCAAAAAAAAAGAGATGGGATGTGGAAACCATCACCACCCGCAGTATAGGGTTGCGGGTGGGCACGATCACATCGCCTAGATGTGGTAATTCAGCCAACCACCCCCACCCCCGGCTGAAAAAGCCGGGGGTGGATCTGGCTGAATGCGCTTCTTCATAATGAAGGGTTGTGTGGGCTTTCTTTCAGAACGAGAGGTTGTCTATGAACCACTTACGGTCGAACGGCCTTAGGTCGCCGTATCCCTGGCCGACGCCGACGTAGATTATCGGCTTCCCTGATTCATGCACTATCGACAATGCGCTGCCGCCCTTAACGTCGGCGTCCATTTTAGCCAGTACGGCGGCGTCGAACCCCACCGCCTCGTTGAATGCGCGGGCCTGGTCCACGACGTCGTTGCCCGCCAACGCGTCGCCGACGAAAATCTTCAAATCCGGGCTGTTGACGCGCACAATCTTCTTAAGCTCGTCCATGAGATTGGCCTTCGACTGCATCCTCCCGGCGGTGTCCGCCAACACAACGTCTATTCCCCTGGCTTTGGCGTGCTCCACGGCATCGTATATCACCGCCGCGGAGTCGGCACCCTTCTGGTGGCTGACCACCTTCACCCCCAGTCGTTCCGCGTGGGTCTGGAGCTGCTCTATGGCACCCGCCCGGAATGTGTCGCCGGCCGCGAAAACGACGCTGAAGCCCTCGTCCATGAGGAGGCGGGCCACCTTCGCCATGGTGGTGGTCTTGCCTGTGCCGTTGACGCCCAAAAACAGTATCCTGTATGGCCGGGGCCCGGATGTTATGGACTCTATGAAGTCCAGCTCGTCTTCGGGGGTTAGGGTGTCCCCCACTACGGAACGCACGGCGTCCTTCACCGCCTCCGGTATTCTGCCGGCCTCCACCTCGCGGCCCACCAGCCGCCGTTCCAGTTCGCTGGTTATGTATTCCGCGGTCTCCACTGCGACGTCGCTCTGTATCAAATCCATCTGCAGGCGCTCCAGCAGGTCCTCCACGTCCCGGCCGGTGAGCTTCGCCTTCCCTGCGACGGCAGCCTTCACCTTCGTGGATGCGGTCAGCCGCGGTTGCGCGCGGTCTTCGACGCCGCCGACAAAAGACTTCAGGCGGTTTTTCAGAGAATCAAACATTTTGCTGCTGGCCCTGCGCCATCTGCTCGGCATGCGCGTTAAGTTCGGACAGTTTAGTGGACAGCTCCCCCATGGTCTGCTGCACGGACTTCAGTGATTCGGCGAGCTTGGTCTTCCGCTCCTCCAATGTGTCGACCGCATCAGAAAGCTTCTTCTCCACGGTCATGTCCGCCCCTACGCCGACGAGGACATTTTCCGCGTCCTTGAGTTCCGCGCGCATGTAGCTGCCGGCTCCCAACGGCATCATGACCTCCGAGCCCGGCTTCTGCTCCCTCATCGCCTTAAGCGCTTCTACTGTTGCTGCCAGCTCCATTATCCCGGACTCCACGGCCTGTGCCTGGCGGCCGAGCTGCTCCATCTGCCGGCGCCCCATCTCCAGCTGCATCAGCGTCTTCTGGAAGTCCTCTCTCGATTTGTCGTCCATCTTCACATGTACTCCGCCCCGCCCTTACGGCCGACTATGACCCGCTCCGGCTGCCGCACAGCGAACACGCCGTTCTCCACCACACCCGGTATGTTATTGAGCTCCGTCTCCAATTCCAGTGGGTCGGAGAAGTTCAGGCTCGTCACGTCCAATATGATGTTGCCGTTGTCTGTCTTGAATTTCAGCCGCTCCGTCGGCTCTCCGCCGAGTTCACGCAGCTCCGACATCACATACGGTTTCGCGAACGGTACGACTTCGACGGGGAGGGGAAATTTGCCCAGCTTCTTCACCAGTTTGCTGTCGTCGACTATGCACACGAACTCGAGCGACGCGGACGCAATCACTTTCTCTCTCGTCAGCGCGCCTCCCCCGCCCTTGATGAGGTTGTGGACTCTGTCGACTTCGTCGGCTCCGTCGACGTACAGGTCGAGCAGGGGGTGCTCTTCAAGGGATGAGACCTTCAGCCCCTCCTTCTTGGCTAATTCCTCGCTCGACTTAGAAGACGGTATCACGGGGCCCGGGTATTTCCTCCGGCCCAGCTCCTCTATGAAGTATTTCACGGTGGAGCCCGTGCCGAGGCCCATTTTCATGCCGCCCTTAACCTCCTTCACGGCCAACAGTGCGGCGGCTTTTTTGCCCTTCTCCTGCTCGGATGCCATGGTTTAATCAATAACGACGCCGCATATAAAAGTGCTGGAGAAACACCACAAAACCGGGGTTGGCCAATGTTCAATGATTTATTGCTGTATTCTAAGTGGATACTAATGGTTGTGGCGGCAAACACAAGAAAGACGGTTGAAACCCTGAGGAGAGCCGACGAACACGGCGACATACGGCGGCGGCTGATGGCCGATAGGGGCAGGAGTTTGAAGGAGATCAGGCCCCTCGAATTCGAAGAGGGGAGGCTGCCGGAAAAATCCCAGGTTATGGAAACCCTTTCTGAACGGATTAAATGGAACATGGTTGAGAGGTACGTCGAGTCACGGTTCGGTGAAGCATTGGAGGGTGCGGAGGGGCGGGAACGCGCAACCAGGATAGATAAGATAGGAAGGTTGGGGGCGACTGGTTTGAGCAACGTGTTAGCGGAGAAAATCAACAACCTGGACGGAGTGGATAGGAGGACAGTGGAGGAGCGAATTGAAAAGGCAAGCCAGGAGATTAAGATGGTTAAGGAGGTCGCGGATTCAATAGCCAAATCCACGGTAAACAATGTATGGACTGTCTACGGCAGCCTTGATGAAGGAGGCAGCGGCGTAGGGAGTATACTGCTGAAAGCCTTCGGGGTCGGAACGAGGCCGTCGCAGAAACTGGAGGAGGTGTTCAACGGCACCGCCGGAATCCAGGGAGAGAAGGACGAGCAAACACCCCCCAACCACCGACCGCCCACACCCTCCGAAAAGGTTCTGCTGGTCCTCTACAACGCGGCCATGAACACCGACGACCCTAAAAAACTCAAGGAAACTGTCGACCAACTCCACAGACACGTGAAAGAGTACGAGAAAACAGGGAAGGCAGATTTACTGGATGCTAAGATGCAGGCGATGATGACTGGGAGCCGGCGCGGAAGCCTCCACCAGTACTACCATCTGGACAGAAACAACACAGTAAGCAGGGGGTAGATAGTTACCCGACGAACGTCGGCCTTTGAGAGAGCATCCTGGGCAGCGGCAGTTTCCTGTAGGGCATGCCCTTGGTCTTCTCCTTCACCTCGACCGCCACCACTTCGGCGACGACAGTGCGCTGCTGCTTATCGCCCCTGACCCTGAGGCTGACTTTGCCGCTGGCCTTCTCCTTCTCCCCTATGACGGCGACATACGGCACCCACTCCTTCTCGGCGTCGCGGATTTTCTTGCCCATGCTTTCGCTGCGGTCGTCCACGTCAACGCGTATGTTTTCCTTCTCGAACCGGTCCGCTATCCGCACCGCGTCGTCGATGAACTTGTCCGACAGCGGAATCACCCGTATCTGGGTGGGGCTCAGCCACGCCGGCAGCATCGGCGCCTTCCCCGCCTCCATGTCCATGTGCGCCTTCTCCAGCAGCGCGTAGATGATGCGTTCTATCGCCCCGGATGTGGAACAATGCAGTATGACAGGGTGTTTTTCCTTTCCGTCGGCGTCGGTGAACCGGATATCATAGCGTTCCCCGTTTTCCACGTCAATCTGGTCCGTCGAAAGGCACGAGGCCTTGTCGAGTGCGTCGACGAAGTTGAACTCGTACTTGAGTATGAAGTAGAATACGCGCTCGTCCCACATCTCCACCAGCACCGGCTTGCCGATTTCCTTCACCAGGTACATGATGAAGTCCCTGTTATGCTCGTAGAAGTCGCGGGTCACTCGCACAGCCACCTCTATGTCGTCTTTGGAGAGCCCTATGCCCTGTAGGGTGGAGAGGCAGAGCTGGAAACGCCGTTTATACTCCTTCATGGCCTGGTTGACGTCCGCGCACAACGCATGGACGTCCGGCATCGTGAAGGCGCGCAGCCTCCTTAAGCCGGTGATTTCCCCGCTCTTCTCCCGCCGGAAACTGTAGCGGGTCATCTCGTACAGCCGCAAGGGCAGGTTCCGGTAGCTTAAGGTGGCGTCATGGGCTATGAGGAACTGGCCAAAGCACGCCGCAAACCGGAGGAAGTAGATTTTGTCGTCCGACTCTATCGTGTATTGTCTCGCAGGGAAACGGTTCAGATACTTCTCCAATGTGGGGTGGTGGTAGTCGTACATGATGGGGGTCTCCACCTCGACGCCGCCGTAGTCGAGTATCTTGTCGGTCACGTACTGCTCCAGCAGCGCCTTAATCATCCGGCCCTTAGGATAGTATCTGAGGTTACCCGGGTCGCTGGCCGGCTCATAATCCACGAGTTCTAGTCGGCGCATCAACTCCACGTGCGGCGGCACCCTGTCGACTGCACGGGACTTCGCCTTCTCATACACCGAAAACTTCTTCAGCTTCTCATGGCCGGTGTAGTCGAATGAGCCGACGTCGTGCTGCCGGCCGTCGGGAGTGAGTATGAACCAGGCACTCTCAATCCTGTCCTCCTTCTCCAGCGCCTCCGACTCATCCTTCTCAGCTTCTGCGGGCACTATGGTCCTTGACAGCTCGCTCAGGGGGTGGCCCTTGCACTTCACGGTGAACGCCTTGTACCAGCCGAACGGCGCCTTCACCACCTTGTAGTCGTCTTTCAGCCGGGAGAATACGTCATCCAGCATCTTTTCAGCCAGCTGGGGGCTGCTGAGGCTGCTTGACAGGTGAGCGTACGGATACAATACGATGGACTCCGCCTTCACCTTCCCGTACATGTCCAGTATCTCGCCGACCACCTGCTCCACCACGGAGTCAGGGTCTTTATCGTCCCCTTTCTCGCCCGCCATAAAACATACTAACGCATTCTCTGCGCGGCCCGTCTTCTCCGCTATGTCGGGTGCGGACTTCAACGCCTTCTTCCTGGCCTCAAACTCCAGGAAATCGCTGTGTATCAGGAGGATACGCATGGTATAAAGATGGTAGGAGACATATATTAAAGGTTCTGGTAGGATAATTATCCATGAAGCTCATCATCTACTCCCAGGACGATTTGGGGGGCAGCAACATCGCAAGGATCATAGTCAACAAATACCGTATGAAGGAGTCGGGGGAGTACTACTACGGCAGCCCCGTGTACAGGAGAGACGATGTTCTATTGTTCGGCACCCACAGCACCGTCCGCGAATTAACGGAGCTTCCCTACGAGCCGGAGGTGTGTGTGGTGGCGTCCCGGCACCGTTCGGAGTCTGGCGAGCCGACTCTCACCTGCCACCCTACAGGCAACTTCGGGTCCGCCGACATGGGCGGGCAGCCGGGTACGTTGCAGGCCACCAACTCACTTTACCTGCGGCAGATACTCTCGGCGTTGAAGCAGGGGAGGGACGAACGCGACCTCGACTACCATGTGTCGATGGAGGTGACCCACCACGGCCCCACCGGCCTCCAGTTTCCGATGCTGTTCGCGGAAGTCGGCAGCACCAAACAGCAGTGGAGCGACGAGAGCGCGTGCGAGGCGGTGGCGGACGCCATATGCGAGGCCGTATTCAACGGAGTCGGGCACGTGCCGTCGGCGGTAGGGTTCGGCGGACCGCATTACGCCCCGAACTTCAATGAGGTGGCGGGAAACTACGCGGTAGGCCACATAATGCCCAAGTACGCCGCGGAACACATCACCAAGACCATGGTGGAGGAGATGCTCGAAAAAACAGCCCCCCGGCCGAAGCTGGCAGCAGTGGACTGGAAGGGGCTGAGGAGCGCCGACCGCGGCAGACTGATAGAGGTCATAGACGAACTCGGCATAAACTGGAGCAAGACGAGTGATTTGAAGTGAAACTGAAGTGGCTGCTGGCCGGCATCCTGGTGGGTGTGGCGGCCGGAGTACTCACCTACCAGTCTGGTGTCGCGTACGCGTGCCCGCCGCCGGGGTGCGTCGACTCCGCAAGGGTCACGCCCGTGACCGACCGGGACTACTTCAGCCACGCCTACAGGATTCTCTCGGAGGCTGAGGAAAGCATACACATCGTCGCGTTCGAACTGAAATACTACCGGAGCTTCCCCGACAGCCTGCAGAACCGGCTGGTGAGGCAGCTGATTTACGCCCATGAGCGGGGGGTGGACGTGAAAGTCGTGGTGGACGAGTTCAGCGAACAAGACAACGAATACGATATA
>CAZPLO010000001.1:236376-253456 GCA_964587725.1 uncultured archaeon | reverse complement strand
AATAAATAAAGCTGGTCTGACATACATTCAACAATTCGGGCCTGGTGGGACGCACAAAACAGCGGGGCTGTTTTGGCGCGCCGTCCCCTTTGGGGACGGCGTTCGAACCCACGATCTTAGACTGTGTTTTCGGGCCTGGTGGGATTCGAACCCACGATCTACAGCTTCCTTCGAACCATAGTGTGCGGGCGGCTTGGTAGTGTGTTCCACAGGTGAGACGAATGTCTCGGCTGTGGCACCCGCTTCGCCCGTGAACCGGCGTGACGGTTCTTAGAAGGCTGTCGCCTTATCCGCTAGGCTACAGGCCCATAGGTGAACGTGAAGGCTCCTTCCCAGCATGGAGCTGGTGCATGGTTGTGGTTGCATTCTCAAATGTGGATGTGATGGGCTATACAGACTTGAAAAACGCTTATATTAGTAGGTAAGTGGGGAATAAAAGAATTTAGTCTTCGCGTAGTTTCTTTAGGATGTGGGTTTGGACCGCCATGGACTTCTCGAGTTCGTCTTCTATTTCGTGGAATGGGGCTGCCTCGCAGGTTTTAAGGTGGTCTATGATTTTCGAGAGTTTGTCTTCCAGTTTGGTGTTGCAGAAGTCGCATACGGGACGCATAGTTTAATATTGTGAACACTGTTTAAAAACATTGTTCGGTTTCTTTTTGAAAATATTGTTATTTTTTGGTTTAATTTTTCAATAGTTTCTGGTTTTGTTGAATGGGGGTTGGGTCGGCGTTATTCATTATTTAACCCTTTCATCCTATGTTTTTGTCAATGGCGGACCGGATGTGGACTTACCCTGAGCTGCGTTTCATAACAGCCAACAAGCTGAGGATGGGTGCGGTGGAGCTGGCGCAGCATCTGAACCGCGAGTTCCATGACGGCATTGATGTGAGGCGGCCTCAGGACGTGGAGAAGATTAAGCGGGGCAGGACTATTTTGAACAAAAACAAGTCTTCCTGGGAGATTTAACCCCCTAGTTTTTATCCTTTAAAGATGGAAGTCGGTGAAAGCAAACTGGCCGTCGGCTTCGTGTTCGCGGCGGCGGCAATCGTGTATCTGGTGACGCTGTGCCCGACAGTCTACGGAGGCGACAGCGGGGACTTCATAACCGCGTCTTACACGCTGGGGGTGTCCCATCCCACCGGGTATCCGCTGTATATGCTGTTGGGCAAGGTGTTTTCGTTCATTCCTGTGGGGGGTGTAGCCTACAGGTACAATCTGATGAGTGCGTTGTTTGCTGCCGCGACCGCGGTGGTCGTGTGCGTGATAGTTCATCTGCTTACGAAGTCTTGGAAGGCGGGTGCTGGAGCGGGGTTGATGGTTGCCTTCTCCACCGCCGTGTGGGACCAGGCCACGGTGGCGGAAGCGTACATGATGAACGGATTCTTCACGGCGGTGCTTCTGCTGCTGGCGTTGAAGTGGCGTGAGGAGAAAACCCCGGGGCTGCTGCTGATGTTTGCCGCCGCCTACGGACTGGCGTTGACAAACCACGTATCCGCCATACTGTATGCGCCGGCCTTCGCTTACCTGGTGAGTGCGGACAGGGACGACGAGCTGAAGAAGGTCGACTTGGAGAAGGCCGCCGCCTATTTTGCAGCGCCGCTGCTCCTCTACCTGTATATCCCGTTGGCGGCGTCCAGAAACCCCGCATATAACTGGGGGGACCCCGGCACACCTGGCAGGTTCATAAACCATGTCACTGGGTTCGTACACCGCCAAACATACGTTTTGACGTTGACGACAGGGGAGTTGATTGGCAGGTTAAGTGGTTTAATCTTCCACTACCTCCGGCAGTATTCGCTGGCCGGCGCATTGGTGGCGGGGGGTTTATACTCGCACGGCGGCGGGAAGAGGAAGCTGCTCAATTACACGATATTGATGGTGGCCGCGGACCTGGTGTACGCATTATTCCTCAACAACGCGCCGTTGGAGGCTACGACGTTCAGCATACCCAGCATAATAGTGTTGGGCGTGTGGGGGGGTTTCGGATTAAAGGAGGTTTTCAGTTGGCTGAATAGTTTCCGGTGGATGAAGGAGGCGGGTGTCATCGTCGCCGTGCTCATCGTGTTGGCTTCGAATTATGGCGTCAGCGACCGCAGCAGGAACCTGCTGGCGTATGACTACGGCATGAACATCCTCAAGACCGTGGAGGAGGATGCGGTGATATTCGCTGAAGGGGACAACACGGTGCTGCCGCTCAGCTACTTACTGTATGTCGAGGGTGTGCGGCCGGACGTGACGTTGTATGAGCGCGGCGGCATACTCAGCCATGAATTATACGGCATAGACTATGTAACTTTAGAGCCCGCGGAACACGAGGCGCGGAGGAGGGAGGTGGAGTTGGAGGTCGTTGAAGAAGGCAGGCCGGTGTACTACACAACCAGGGAGAACGTGGCGTTGCCGGGTTACAGGCTGGAGCAGACCGGCCTCGTATACCTGGTTGTTGAGGAGGGTGAGGGGTTGCCTGACAGGGATTACTGGAGCCCGTATGATTACCGTCAGATATGGGACACCACCATACACTTGGACTACATGTCCCGCAACATCAAAGCCATCTACTATACACGCCTCGCCGAACACTACCTCGACGGCGACCGGAACAGGGCCCTGAAGCTGCTGGAGGAACTGAAGACCATGCTGCCGTATGACATGGGTGTGAGGTACGACATCGGGAACCTCCTGTTGGCTGAAGGTGACTACCGGGGTGCGGTGGATGAGTTCAAGAGCGTTCTCTCTGAGAACCCCCGGAATGCCAAGGCACAGAACAACCTCGGATACGCCTACGCCCTGCTGGGGGAGCGGGAGAACGCCCGGCGACACTACATGAATGCGTTGAAGATAGACCCCACGTACCTGAGGGCGCGGTTCAACCTGGCGGGGCTGCTGATGACGGAGGGCAGACTAAACGACGCGGCGGAACAGTACACCCTTATCGTGTCGGAGGACCCGGAGTATGCGATGGCGTACCTGAACCTGGGGGTAATATACTATAACTCCGGAGACTATGGGGGTGCTGCGGATGCGTGGAGGACGTACTTGGAGCTGGCGCCGAACGACCAGAATGCCAGGCAGATACGGGAGCAGCTCGCTGAAATGGGTGCCTCAGGGTAGATTTTATTTAACACCCGACACATAGTATACCATGATTGGGAGAGACGAGATAGCGGATGTGGTCGAAGAGTACGACCTGAAGAATGTTAAGGCTGGTGTGCTCGCATCCCATTCCGCGTTGGACGCGGCCGACGGGGCGGCGGCCGAAGGGTTCAACACCGTGTTGTATTGTAGGAGGGGTAGGGAGAAGACGTACGCCCAATACTTCAGAAGCAGGAGGGTTAAGGGTGACGTGGTCAGGGGGTGCGTCGACGAATGCAAAGTCTACGAAAGATTCGACGAGATTGTTTCTGATGGGGAGCAGGAGGCTATGCGGAAGGATAATGTGCTGTTCATACCCAACCGCGCATTCACATCATACGTCAGCCTCGACGTCATAGAAGACGGTTTCAAGGTTCCGCTGGTGGGTTCCAGGAACATGCTGAGGAGTGAGGAACGGGGGGGGAAGAAAAACTACTACTGGCTCTTGAATAAGGCGGGGCTACCGTACCCCGAGGAGGTTAATCCAGGGGACATAGACGGGCTGGTGATGGTGAAACTCCACCACGCCGAGAAGAAGCTGGAGCGGGGGTTCTTCACCGCCGCCAGCCAACAGGAGTACGAGGAGAAGGCGGGGGAGCTGCTGAATCAGGGCGTGATAACCGAGGAGGCGCTGGCTGTTGCGAGGATTGAACGGTACATTGTGGGGCCGGTATTCAACCTGGACTTCTTCTACAACCCGTTGGAGGAGGAGCTGCCGAAGATTGAGCTGCTGGGTGTGGACTGGCGCTTCGAATCCAGTCTCGACGGCCACGTCCGGCTGCCGGCGCAGCAGCAGATGACGTTGAATGAACGGCAGCGGCTGCCCGAATATACTGTATGCGGCCACAACAGCGCCACCCTCCGCGAATCGTTGCTGGAGAAGGCGTTCGGCCTTGCGGAGAAGTGGGTGGAGGCAACGCAGAAACACTATAAGCCGGGCATCATAGGCGCGTTCTGCCTGCAGACCTGCGTCGACAAGGACCTGAACTTTTTCATATACGACGTCGCCCCCCGCATCGGCGGAGGCACTAACGTGCACATGAGCGTCGGCCACCCCTACGGGAACACCCTGTGGAGGCGGGAGATGAGCACCGGCCGCAGGACCGCCAAGATGATGCGCGAGGCCGTGGAACATAGCCGCGTAGAGGAGATTGTGACGTAGCGTATTTAAACCTTTTTTTCAATAATAGGTTATGGTTGGTGTAGGGAAAATACGCGATATTCTGGCGGGATACGATTCTGGACGGATTTCCATTGCGACAATCGGAAGTCACAGCGCACTGAACATATTTAAGGGCGCGAAGGAGGAGGGCTTCAGGACCGTGTGCGTCGCAACCAAAGGCCGCGACCGACTTTACAGGAGGTATAATCTGGCTGACGAGTTCATAATCGTCGACCGGATGGAGGACATAACCTCCGACGAGGTGGAGGAGAAGCTTAGGGGGTTGAACAGCGTCATCATACCGCACGGCAGCTTCAACGCCTACATACCTCAGGAGAGGATGGAGGAGTTCATGGTGCCGGTGATGGGGAACCGGAAGCTCCTTGAGGTGGAGACATCGCGGATTAAACAGCACGACTGGCTGCGCGGCGCGGGATTGAAGGTGCCGAGGATCTATGAGTCGCCGGAGCAGATTGAGGGGCTGGCGTTCGTGAAATTCCCGGGAGCCAAGGGTGGGAAAGGCTATTTCGTCGTGGACGGCGAGGCAGCCTACAGGAAAAAAATGAAGCTGATGCTGAAGCGGAAGCTTATTACGGAGGAGGAGGCCAAACACCCGTATATCCAGGAGTACATCATCGGCGTCAACGTTTACCCGCACTACTTCCACAGCCCCCTGAAGGGGGAGACAGAGTTCCTGGGGGTCGACAAACGGTATGAAAGCAGCGTGGATGGCGTGTTCAGGATACCTGTGCCGGAGCAGATAGCGCAGGACATAAGCCCGTCGTTCACCATCGTCGGAAACTTCCCCATGGTTCTGAGGGAAAGTCTGTTGGATGAGGTGTATGAGATAGGGGACATGATTGTGGCGGAGAGCAAGAGGATAGCCCCCCCCGGCGCTTTGGGGCCTTTCTGCCTAGAGACTATAATAACCGAAAACCTCGACATCATAGCGTTCGAGATATCGTCGCGGATTGTGGCAGGATGCAACGCCCTGATAGGGTACAGCCCCTACACCTACCTAATGTACGGCGAACCAATGTACATGGGCAAAAGGATTGCGAGGGAGGTTAAGGAGGCGGTGAAACAGGACAGAATACAGGAGCTGGTGACGTAGGGCCGTGCCTTTTAAAAGAGGGTAATCCAATATATTCTTACCTTTTTTCAGGTTCGAAATTTCGAGGTGAAACACTATGGGTGAAAACGAAACACCAGAAGGGGTGAATCCCGAACGTGTCGGGATTTTCATGGACGTATTGGACAACATAATAAGCGACTTGAACGATAACGCTGAACTCCAGAAGATATTCGGTGTGCCGGTTTCAAGGGCGTTGGTCGTGGTTGCGGACAACAACGACCTCCGCATAGAAGACGGCGGCCGCGTGACGTTGACGGAGGAGCAGCAGAACACATTCCTGCGGATACTGGACGAGGTCATACGCGCCAATTCGGTGTAGGGAGTGTGTCAGCCGCCAGAGCCTCCGGAGAGGGAGTCCTGTTGAATGTGCGCGTCACGCCGTCAGCTAAAGCAGACAGTCTAGAGTACATTGATGGTGTCTTGAAGGCAAAGGTGACCGCACCCCCCGAGAAGGGGAAAGCCAACCGGGCTCTGCTGAAACTCCTGAAACCCTGCTTCGGCGCCTGTGAAATAGTCGCGGGGCACCGGAGCCGGCGTAAGACCGTGTTGGTCCGGGACAATGATATGGGGTCTGTGGAGTCCGTTCTAGAGGGTTTGGCGGCATCGGGCGAGTGATTGGCTTATATAAGCCATGATTGCGTAAAATATGAAGCTTACGTTCACACGTCAAGAGTTTCACGTTCACAGTCGATTTCACAGACAGACTGCAGTGGAAGCACAGAGACATGTGGGAAAGTATGTGCGGTTTCTTGACACAGTGAGCCAAAAGAAAAAACAAGAGGTGAATCAATATGGCTAAAGCACCAGCAGATACGGTGAAGTACAACATATACGCGGAGATAACGATAGACGGCGTCGTGGAGAAACCGGACGTCGTGGGAGCATTGTTCGGACAGTCCGAAGGCCTCCTGGGGGAGGAACTCGAACTCAGAGACCTGCAGAAGACGGGCAGGATAGGCAGGATAGAGGTTGACATCAAGACCAGGAGCGGGAAATCCAACGGCACCATAGTGGTGCCGTCAAGCCTCGACATGGTCGAGACCTCCATCATCGCCGCCACAATAGAGGCGGTGGACAGGGTCGGCCCGTGCAACGCCCGAATCAAGGTGACGAACGTCGTGGATGCGCGCACCAGCAAGAGGAAGGTGATGGTCGACCGCGCCAAAGAAATACTTAAGCGGTTGATGGACGATGAAATCCCGGAGAGCATGGAGTTGGTGGACGAAGTCAAGAAGAGCGTCCAGTTGAGCGAGATAACCACGTATAAGGGGTTGTCGGCGGGCCCTGCAATCAAGGAGTCGGATTCCGTGATACTGGTTGAGGGCCGGGCGGACGTATTGAACCTGCTTAAATGCGGCATCAAAAACGCTGTTGCAATAGGAGGCACAAACGTCCCCAAGACGATTTCGGAGCTGAGCAGGAGCAAGACCACCATAGCGTTCGTGGACGGAGACCGCGGAGGCGACATGATACTGAAGGAGCTGATGCAGGTCGCCGACATCGACTATGTGGCCAGAGCCCCTAAGGGTAAGGAGGTCGAGGACCTCGGCAAAAAAGAGGTTATCATGGGGTTGAGGAAGAAGATGCCCACCGACCAGGCCAAGAACGGCCGGAAAAAGGAGGGCGTCGAAACCGCGGAGGCGGACCCGTCTTCGCTGCACGACGAACTCTCCAAGGTGAAGGGCAAGCTCGGAGCACGCCTGTTCGACAAGGACATGAAGTTGATAGCCGAGATAGAGATAAAGGATTTGATAAACACGCTCGGCAAGGTCAAGCCCACGCATGTGGTGTTGGACGGGATAATAACCCAGCGGCTGGTGGACAGCGCCAACAAAGCCGGCGCGAAGACGCTTGTCGGCGTGAACAAGGCCGCGGACATTAAGAAAACCCACGGCATCACGTTGATGACCGAGCAGGCCACACCCAGCTGAATGATAATGGGCGTGCCCGGAGGGCACGCCACGGCTCTTCTTTTTTTACGCTAACCTACAGTTATTAACACGAAGATGAGTTTAGAGGATATCGACTCCACCGCCGACGTAGTGGTGCCTGGGGATCCGATGAAGCGGATTATCGGGCAGGACAGCGCGGTGGAGAAGGTGAAGGTGGCTGTGCGGCAGAGACGTAACCTTCTGCTGGTGGGGCCGCCGGGGGTGGGGAAGAGCATGCTCGCCCAGGCACTAGCATACCATCTGCAGCCTCCGCAGCAGCAGATAAGCGTGCTGCATAACCCTAAGAACCCTAACCAACCGATGGTGGAGGTATCCGCTAGGAGGGAGATTGAAGGTCTCGGAGACGAAGACGGGCCTGCTTACGGGAAAACCATGGATCCCGTGGACATACCGTCTTTCGTGGCGGAGCGCCTGGGGTTCAGGTGCAGCACATGCGGGACCCTCAGCGGCGTGGAATACATTACGTGCCCGCAGTGCGGGTCCAGCAAATACAGCAGGCTTGTGAGAAGCAGACGCCAGAACCCCGTCAACAACATGCTCAACGACGTCTTCGAGGTCGGACCCGTGAAGCCTGAAACGGAGGTTCAGACGTCCAGGATAGGCGCCGGCGGCCGCGAGGAAACCGTCGTCTACCAGAGGACCGGCGACGGACACGTGCGAGTGCTCGACCAGCAGGCGCTGGAGAACATCCGGAGACTGAACGAACGTGAGAAGAGGAATGTGATAGTCCCATTAGACCGGAAGAACTTCGTCCACACCAGCGGAGCAACCGAAACCGAACTGCTGGGTGATGTCCGGCACGACCCGTACGGCAGCCACCCTGAAATAGGAACGCCAGCTTACCTGCGTGTCATCCCTGGGGCGGTGCACGAAGCACATGAGGGGGTTTTGTTCGTGGACGAGCTCCCGCACCTCGACAACCTCCAAAACTATATTTTGACTGCGATGCAGGAGAAACGGTTCCCCATCACCGGCAGGAACCCGCAGAGCGCGGGGGCGTCGGTTAAGGTTAGGGACGTGCCCTGCGACTTTTTGTTCGTGGGAGCATGCAACATCAGCGACGTCAGCAGGATACTGCCGCCTCTGCGGTCACGCATAGTCGGCAACGGCTACGAGATACTGCTGGAGACTGCAATGCCCGACACCGAAGCGAACAGGGATAAGATGCTGCAGTTCATCGCGCAGGAGATAGCGTCCGACGGACGCATACCCCATGCGACGCCGGAGGTGGTGGGGGCAGTCGTAGAGGAGGCGCGGGAAAGGGCAAAGAACATAGACGGGGCACGCAACTCGCTGACACTCCGTTTAAGGGACCTCGGGGGGGTGGTACGTATGGCCGGCGACCTCGCCGTGGTGGAGGGATGCGAGTACATAGAGATCTGGCACGTTGAGAAGAGCCTCCGGGAGTCCAAAACCATAGAGCATCAGCTTCAGGAACGCTACGGAAGCGTGTGGCGGGGTTTGGAGAAAGACCACGCCGCGGTTTCGAGCAGGGACAGGGCAGACAAAAGCTACGGGTGAGGGGGGTGACTTCCAGTATTCACCCGTCTGTGCTGTTGGTGTACCCGCCGTATGAGCACCCGCCGGTCAGATGCGGCAGATACTACACGTCAATGCCGCTGGGAACCGCCTATATGGCCTCTATGCTGGAGGAAAATGGGGTTTCCGTAGGTGTTCTGGACTGTAACATAGGTGACTTGGATGTCTCCGAAGCGGCGGACGTAATACTCGAACAGACCCCCTCCATTTTGGGGTTTACTGTGTCCAGCCCCAGCATCAGGTACGTGTACAAATTAATACAGGAAGTGGGGGGGAGAGGGGTGGATTCCGGTATTACGGTGGCCTGCGGCGGTCCGCATGTGACGGCAGACCCCGCATCCTCCAAGCTCCTGGGAGCTGACGTGTTGTTCACAGGCGAAAGTGAATACTGTTTCGCAGACTACTGTGTGAACGTGATTAAAGGCCGATCAGTCAACCAGGACATCATCCGCTGCGGCGTCGTGGAAGACCTCAACAGTCTCCCGAACCCGGCGCGCCACCGGTTCACCGGCAGATACCGTTTCACGCCGGTGTTGGCGTCGCGGGGGTGCCCGTTCACGTGCGCGTACTGCAGCCTCTGCGGGACAGGATACCGGATGAGGAGCCTGGAAAACGTCGAAGGAGAAATACGGGAACTGGTTGAAGAAGAACATCCTGCGGACATCGACTTCACAGACGACGTGTTCACTCTGGACCGTGAATACGCCAGAGGGTTGGCAGATATCATGAACCAGTACTCCCTCTCATGGGCGTGCACCACCCGCGCAGACCTCGTGGACTCAACGTTGATACAGTATTTCGCCGACATGGGGTGCAGGCACATCAGCTTCGGAGTGGAATCCGGAGTGGAGGAAATACGGTACCGTGTTGGGAAGAAGGTGCCGGACGGCGGAATCAGGAAGGCCTTCAACGCCTGCAGGGACGCGGGCGTGGATACCCGGGCGTATGCTATGCTGGGTCTGCCGGGTGAAACCGAAGACGACATGGACGCTACGGTCGAGTTCATAGATTCGCTCGGCCCCGACGAGGCGCTGTACTTCCCCACCACAGTCTACCCCGGCTCACCCCTCATGGATACCGCGGTTACTGAAGGCAGGGTAAGCCCCAGCGCCTGGGTCGAGTACATGCTGGGGCGGGCAGGGATACCGCATTATGTGCCCGACGGATTCACGGAGGAAGAGATTATCACACGGTGTTCCGATGAGATGATGAGGTTCCACCGGAAACCAGGCAGGATACTGCGGCGACTGGCGGGCGCCAGAAACCCAGGCGACCTGTCAAACACCATGAAAGACGCCGCATACCATATCCTTGAGCCCTTTTTACGTGAACCATCTTAATAGAACACATGACCCGCTTCGACCTGAGGGGGGACATGTGATGACCCCCCGGTTTGGCTTAATCGGCTGCGGCGCCATGGGCACAACCATAGCCGAAGCCTTCGACTCCGGGGAAATAAGGGGGGAACTGGCCTCAGTGTACGACGTGGATGGTGAGAAAGCGGAGAAACTGGCCGTCAGCCTACAAACCCCCCCTGCAGTAGCCCCCTCATTCGATGAACTCCTCGATTCCTGCGACTTCGTTGTGGAGGCTGCGAGTCAGGACGCCGTCAGAGAATACGCCACTAAGGTTCTGACTGCTGGGAAAGACTTATTGGTGATGAGCGTGGGGGCATTGTTGGATGAGGTGGTGATGGACGCCGTGAAAGATGCCGCCGAAAGTGGTTCAGCCACCCTTTATCTGCCGTCCGGGGCGTTAGCTGGCGTGGACGGGTTGCTGGCGGCTTCCGTGGCAGGCGTCGAAGAAGTAACCCTCACCACCACCAAGCCACCTGCCGGTTTGAAGGGGATACCATACCTCCGGGATAGGGGGGTTGATGTTTCAGCTGTGTCGGAGCCGACTGTTGTCTTCGAAGGCGGCGCGGGAGACGCCGTTAAACTGTTCCAACGCAACATCAACGTCTCAGCTATCGCCTCCATCGCAGCAGGCAAGCCCGCCACGGTCAGGATAATAGCCGACCCCGCCGCGGAAACCAACACCCACACCATAACCGCCAAAGGCCCCTTCGGCGAACTCACGACAACAACATCCAACGTTCCGTCACCCACCAACCCCAAAACCTCGTATCTGGCGTGCTTAAGCGCCATAGCAGTGCTTAAGAAGGTATGCGGCCGGGTGAAAGTAGGGTGAGTGGTTGGGGGCAGACACCCAGGGTTAGGCACTACAACAACCGTTTTAACAAAAGGGTTGATGTGACCGAACCAACGGTTCGGACACGTGTCGGACCAAAGGTCCGCCACATCAAGGATATGCACCCCGGGGGGGCACAGTAAAACCAGAGTATGCGGCACACCCCCATGGGTGGTTAGGCACTACATATCTGCGGGGGTAGGCACCACATATCCTGTGGTTAGGCACTACAGCCCATACCCAAGACAAAGTTAGGCACTACACCAGTACTTTAAACCTTTTAAACAAACCTGTAAACAGTTTAAAGGAAAGTTTGGATTATTTAAAAAAATGCCGGGCAAGAAAAACACGGTCAAGGATATTAGAATCGGGAGGAAAGAATCAGCAAAATCCCTAGTCAGGAAGTTAGGCACTGCGGGTTTTCAGGCCAGTAATGTGGCGGAGGCCGCAGAAGTCATCAAAGAGATGCGCAAACAGGAAGCGACCGTGTTCCTCACCTTCACAGCCAACATGATGGCGTCGGGGCTGCGCGGAATACTAACGCAATTGGTGGACGACGGGTTTGTGGAAGCAGTCATAACAACCGGCGGCAGCATAGACCACGACATCATAAAATCCTACAGGACCTACCAACTGGGCTCATTCAACGAAGACGACGTGCGGCTTCATAAAAAGGGTGTGAACAGGATAGGGAACATACTCGCACCCAACAGCAGATACCTGTTCCTGGAGAAGAAGATGAAGAGGGTGTTTGACGAAGTGCACGCGAGGTCGCCTGTGTTCACACCCTCAGACCTCAACAGCCACCTCGGCACCATCCTCCCCCAGGAATCATTCCTCGCGACATGCCACAGGAAAAAGGTGCCCGTATTCAGCCCAGGCCTCATAGACTCCGCCATAGGCATGCACCTGTTCTTCTACCGGCAAGACCACCCCGAATTCATCCTGAACCCGGCAGAAGACCTGAAAAAACTCGCAGACATTGTGTTCGAAGCCGAGAAAACAGGGGGCATAATACTCGGCGGCGGCATAAGCAAACACCACCTCATAGGCGCCAATTTGATGCGGGGGGGCCTCGACTACGCAGTATACGTGACCACCGCGCAGGAATACGATGGCAGTCTGTCGGGGGCGCACCCCCGCGAAGCGAAGAGTTGGGGGAAGATAACCGAGGGGGGTAGGACAGTCACAGCACACGGAGACGCGACACTTATACTGCCCTTAATAAAGGCTGTGTTATAATAGAAGCAACCATGAAAGAAGAGGTTGAAAAGGCCTTGGAGAAGATACGGCCCATGCTCCAGATGGACGGCGGGGACGTCGAACTCGTCGACGTCGAAGACGGAGTAGTCAAGGTCCGGTTGAAGGGCGCATGCCACGGATGCCCCATGAGCCAGATGACCCTCCAACACGGCATCGAACAGGTGCTGAAGAAGGAGGTGGATGGGGTCAAGAAGGTTGAGGCTGTTTGAGACGGGCCCCATTTATTTATTATCGGAATCAAATAACCTACCCTTGAACACAGACGTTGGCTGACATGGTTTCTAAGATAAAAAAACGCGACGGCAGGGTAGTGAAGTTCAACAGGAAAAAAGTGTATGCGGCCATACACAAGGCCGTTGAAGCCGTAGACGGCAAAGACGGGGAGGAAGCGGAGAAACTCGCCGGCAAAGTCGTGAAGGTCCTTAACAGAAGATACAGGAGCAAGACCCCGACCGTTGAAGACGTCCAGGATGTGGTGGAGGAGACGCTTATTAACGACGCCGACCCGGAAGTGGCGAAAGCGTACATACTCTATCGCGAGGAACGGAAGAAGATACGCGAGGCTAAGAGCATGATGGGTGTCGACGACGAACTCAAGCTGTCGCTGAACGCAGTCAAGGTCTTGGAGAGACGGTATCTCATAAAAGACGGCACAGGCAGGGTCATAGAAACCCCGAAGCAGATGCTGCAGAGGGTTGCGAAAAACATAGCCCAAGCCGACGCATTATACGACAAGAAAGCTGACGTGAAGAAGACAGCCCGTGAATTCTACAACATGATGTCGTCGATGGAGTTCATACCCAACAGCCCCACGCTGATGAACGCCGGCCGCGAACTCCAACAGCTGTCAGCATGTTTCGTGCTACCTGTGGACGACAGTATGGAGAGTATATTCGAGGCCATCAAAAACACGGCGCTGATACACAAGAGTGGCGGAGGCACCGGGTTCAGCTTCAGCCGCCTCCGGCCTAAAGGGGACATCGTAGCATCAACCTCCGGCGTCGCCTCGGGGCCACTGTCGTTCATGAACGTGTTCAACGCCGCCACTGAAGTGATAAAGCAGGGAGGCACCCGCCGCGGCGCCAACATGGCTATTTTGCGGGTGGACCACCCTGACGTCATGGACTTCATAGTGGCGAAGGAGAAGGAGGACGTCCTCAACAACTTCAACATATCCGTGGGGTTGACGGAAGACTTTATGAAGGCCGTGGAGGAGAACCGCGAATACAACCTCCTTAACCCGAAAACCAAGAGGGTTGTTAACAGGATAAACGCCCGCACAGTATTCGACCTCATCGTAACCATGGCGTGGAAGAACGGCGAACCCGGGATAGTCTTCCTAGATCGCATAAACCGCGACAACCCCACACCCGATATGGGGGAGATAGAGTCGACAAATCCATGCGGGGAACAGCCATTGTTGCCGTATGAGGCGTGCAACCTTGGCAGCATTAACCTGGGGTTGATGGTTGAGGACGGGAGGATAAACTACAAACGACTGGGGAAGGTTGTTCACTCCGCCTTGCACTTCCTCGACAACGTCATAGACATGAGCAAGTTCCCGTTGGACAAGATAACCGACATGGTGCGGGCCAACCGGAAGATCGGGCTGGGTGTGATGGGGTTCGCGGACATGCTGATAAAACTTGGGATACCATATAACAGCGACGAGGCGACGGAGAAGGGAAAGGAGGTTATGACATTCATAGACGAGGAGTCAAAGAAGGCGTCTGTGGAGTTGGCGAAGAATCGCGGGAGCTTCCCCAACTTCAAGAAAAGCATCTGGCCCAAGAGGGGATACAATACCCTAAGGAACGCTACCACAACCACCATCGCCCCCACCGGCACCATAAGCATCATAGCCAACGCGTCCGGCGGCATAGAGCCGCTGTTCGCCATATCCTTCATCAGGAACATTTTGGACAACACGGAGATGGTGGAGGTTAACCCCCTATTCGAGCAGGTGGCTCGGGAACGCAACTTCTACAGTGATGAGTTGATGAGGAAGATTGCGAAGCGCGGCAGCATACAGGACATCGAGGAGATTCCAGAAGATGTGAGGGGGGTGTTTGTGACCGCCCACGACATCACGCCGGAGTGGCACGCTAGGATGCAGGCCGCATTCCAGGAGCACGTGGACAACGCGGTGTCGAAGACCGTTAACTTCCCCAACCACGCCACCACAGACGACGTGGAGCAGGTGTATCTATTAGCTTATCGACTGGGTTGTAAGGGGGTGACGATATATAGGGACGGCAGCCGCAGCAACCAGGTGCTGAACATAGAGTCGGTCAAGAAGGCGGAGGGAGGCAGTAAATGCCCCGAATGCGGTGGCGTGCTGACGTATGAGGAGGGATGCAGCACCTGCCACAGCTGCGGCTACTCCGTCTGCAGTGTATGGTAAAATGGCCGGGAAAAGGAATGGCCTGGTCCACGTCTACACAGGCGACGGAAAAGGGAAGACCACGGCGGCGGTTGGATTGGGTTTGAGGGCTGTCGGGCACGGGTTCTCAGTGTACATGATACAGTTTCTGAAGGGGGGGAAGATTGCGGGGGAGGTAGTGGCCGCCGGCACGCTGCCAGACTTCAAGGTAAAGCAGTTCGGGAAACCCTGCCCATACAGTGAGGAAATGCGTAAGGGAAACATGGACTGCGGCAACTGCAAAGACTGTTTTCTCACAAGGAAGGAGGAGAAGGAAAAAGTAGCGGAGGCTTTGGAGGTGGCCGAGAAGGTTGTGAAATTAGGAAAATACGATGTCGTCATCCTGGACGAGGTGAACAATGCGTTAAGCCGCCGGCTGACTACCGTGTCCAAGGTGATGAAGCTGATTAAGTCGCGGAAGCCGTCGGTAGAGCTGATATTGACGGGTAGGGATGCCCCCAAGGAGATAATGGATGCGGCCGACTATGTTACGGTGATGAAGAAGGTGAAACACCCCTTCACCAAAGGTGTGCGTTCCAGATACGGGATAGACTACTGAACGTGTGCGGCCTGTAGACTACTAAAACCCAATAAAATCATCATATTTAAACCCCCTCTCAGCTATCTTAAACCTGGAAATGGAACTCGGAGGATTGGCCACCGGCCTGGGGTTTGTGGTTGGTGCGCTGCTTATCGTGGGCGCCTTGCTGGCGCTGGTTTTGACTGTGGTGGGGATAGCGCTGGCTCTCATATTCTTCAAGACCAGGCAGATACTCATCCCGGGAGTGACGTTGTTCATACTGAACCTGTTGGAGACGCCGATAAGGTATCTTCTGTGGATGCTGCGGGTGGAGGAGGATATTGTTCCGCACATGATGGTTGAGGTGAGGAACCGCCTATACAAGAGGCAGTTCGAAAAGACCCCGTACGTGAACCGCGCCGTATTCCTACCGCAGTGTCTCCGGAACCCGCAGTGCCCGGCGCCGCTGACGCCCGAGGGCATCAAGTGTCTGAACTGCGGCCGCTGCGGCATAGGGATGATCAAGGAGGTGGCGGAGCAGTTGGGCTACAAATTCTTCATAGCACCCGGCAGCTCACTCATCAAGAGGATGGTCAGCAAATACCGTCCGAAGGCTATACTGGGTGTGGGCTGCAACATGGAGGTTAAGGAGGGCACCGCCAAGATGGCGTCTTATGGCCTGCCTGTGCAGGGCATTACGTTGGAGCGGGACGGCTGCGTGGACACCCGCGTCGATGTGGTGAAATTGATGGAGAAGCTCAAGTCGCATTCCGCGTACGGGAAGTACTCGATAGCGGAAGACCCTGATTACCTGCGCAGGGCGGTTGAGATATCGGAGATGTGGTCTGATTCTGAACCCACGGGCGTGGAGATAATCGAGGCGAAGAAGGGGGTTGAAAGAGGGAGATGGTAGGCTCTTTATACCTCCCCCCAACCACCTTACTTTCTTACTTTTATACTATTTCCTACCTATTTCTAAGGCCACCGTAAAACATATGAGGTAAACTAAGATGCCAACGGAAGTGAACGCTGAAAAATGCATAGGATGCGGGGCGTGCGTGAGTGTGTGCCCTGCTAGCCCAAACGTCTACGAGATGAGGGACACCGACGCTGGGAAGAAGTCTATTGTGAAAAACAGGGACGCGTGCATCGAATGCGGGGCATGCGTCACATCCTGCCCGACAGAAGCAATAAAGATGGTGCCGAAGTAAGGCACATTTCTCTCTTTTTCTTATCACACGCTTGCTGCCACCACCCCGCAGATATGTAGTGCCTAACTTTTGGTGTTTATTTTGAAACCATCCCCCATATTCAGTAATGGCTGTTGTTAGGGGGGTTGAAAAGGGAGATCTGGGTGCGTTGGTTGAGATGGAGGAGGAGTACGTGTGCGAATACTACCCTCTCGAGAATTTTGACAAGAAAGAATTCAGACAACAACTGTTGGAGGCTATGGTTGTACAGGAACATAGACTATATGTGGTTTCCCCCCCGGAGGGTGAAGTATGCGGTTTCATCTGGGGTGACATGCGTATCGAACATGGAGTAACGTTGGGTTACGTCCGGGATCTCCAAGTCAAACCGGAACATAGGAGAAAAGGATACGGCAGACTGCTGCTGGAAAAACTCGAGGAGCACTTCCGTGAAAAAGACATAAAGGTCATGCAGCTTCACGTCCTGGAGGCAAATACTCCTGCAAAGAAGCTATATGGGTTCCAGGGGTATCACACGATAAAAAAAAGACTCGAAAAGAAAATAATGTAGTGCCTAA
>CAZPLO010000001.1:215307-236276 GCA_964587725.1 uncultured archaeon | reverse complement strand
CTATTGTCTAGGGCCTACCATCTAGACATTATCCCTCTTCTTCGCCGGCGTTTTCAAGTTTTCCCTTTTTTTCTTCTTTGCCGCCGAGGAGTTTTTTCACGCCTCCTTCGCCGCGGAGCATCTCCCCCAACGCGGCCGCGCCGCTTAATACGCCGCTGGTTTCAACGGGCAGGAATATTTTGGTGGCTTTACCGTCAGCCATCCTCTCCAAAGCCTCCAGGTACCTTATCATCAGTATGTCCTTTGTGGCGCGGCCCTTGTGTATGGCGCCGAAGACTTTTCCTATTGCGCGGGCTTCACCCTCGCTTATCAGCACCTTCTTTTTACGCTCCGCGTCCGCGACTGTGGCGATGGCCTGGGCCTCACCCTCCGCCTCCAATATATCAGACGCCTTCCGGCCCTCCGCCTTAAGTATCTCGGACTGCTTCAGTCCCTCCGCCTCCAAGATAGAGGCGCGTTTCATACGCTCAGCCTTCATCTGGCGGCTCATCGCCTCCACAATATCCTGCGGCGGCCGGATGTCCTGTATCTCTACCCGCGTCACCCGCACACCCCACCGGTCGGTTATTTCGTCCAAGGTCTTCCGCAATTCCATGTTGATGCTATCCCTGCTCGCTAAAGTGTTGTCGAGGTTCATGTCTCCGATGATGTTACGCAGGTTTGTCTGCGCCAGCTTGCTGATCGCGTCCTCGAAGACGGCGACGTTGTACATGACACGGAACGGGTCCGTCACCTTGAAATAGATTACCGCGTCCACAGCTATGTTGACGTTGTCCTTGGTAATCACGTCCTGGGCGGGCACGTCAATCAACGCCTCCCGCATGTCCACCCGGTAGGTGTTTTCTATGAAGGGGAGGATGATGTTCAGGCCCGCGCCCAAGGTTCTGTTGTAGCGGCCGAACCGCTCCACCACCCCGCGTTCGAACGGGCGGATGATGACAATCGACTTCAGACCCAGGATTGTGGCAACCACGGCTATGAGGAAGAAAGCCAGCATCTCCGGCTCCACAGGCGGTGTAGCAGCAGCCATCCTAATAAAACATATGGCCTCCACACATTAAAATCCCCCCTCACCTTCACACCACAGGAAAATACACCAGAATACTGGAAGTTACCCCCCTCCCCCGCGTCCCCTGATTCTTTTTTAAGCCCCACCTCATATTATTATCTAATTCACGTGATTACCATGAGCAAGCGACTTTCAGAATTATACGGGATGGACATCTACACTCAAAAGGCGCAGTACGTCGGCAAGGTTGAGGACGTCATATTAAACCTCGATAAAGGCGAGGTAATGCGTTTGAGTCTGAAGTCCTTCAGGGGCGGCGGCCTGCCCAGCGATGAAGTCAGGCGTGTCCTGCAGGAGCAGAGCATCAGCTACGACGACGTCGTTGAAGTAGGAGACATAATCCTAACGTCCAAGCCCCCAATGCCCAAAAAATAATTCACCCGACTTCTTTTTCCGACGATGGACGAACGCGAACTACTGAAGACCCTGGAGGCTATGCTGCGCGAAGACGTGGGTTCAGGAGATATATCCACCGCAGTAACACCAAACGTTAAAGTCAAAGCATCAATCACTGCAAAACAGTCCGGCAGCGTCTCCGGCCTCCACGAGGCCGCTCTCCTCTTCAGACACCACAATGTCAAAGTCAAAGCCCACGTGAAAGACGGCACCAGGGTCAGATACGGGCAGAAGATTATGTCGCTGCAGGGTAAGTCACATGACTTGTTGCCTGTGGAACGGACGGCATTGAATGTCCTGTCCATGATGAGCGGCGTCACAACCTTAACCCGGAAATACGCGGACACGCTGAAGAAGATGCGGTCGAAGGCTCGGGTCACCGCCACCAGGAAAACCACCCCCGGATTCCGATACTTCGAGAAAAAGGCTGTTGAATTGGGCGGGGGCCTGCCGCACCGCATGGGCGTGTACGACATGATACTCCTGAAAGACAACCACCTGATGCTGTTCGACAGCATAGGGGTGGCGGTCGCCGCAGTCCAGAAGTCAAAGACCAATTCCAAGGTTGAAGTGGAGGTGACTTCCCTCAAAGAGGCTGTGGAGGCCGCGGAGGCGGGGGCGGACGTCATAATGTTCGACAACATGCGGCCCAAACAGATACGAGCCGCGGTGGAAGAGCTTAGGAAGCGAGGCCTTCGCAAAACCCTCATCCTGGAGGTCTCCGGAGGCGTCAACCTCCGCAACCTCCGGTTCTACGGGAAAACCGTGGTGGACTGGATCTCCGTGGGGGCGCTGACCCATTCCGCGCCGGCGTTCGACCTGTCCCTCAACATCGAAACTCAGATTTAAACCATTAACCCAAATAATTTCCTACCCTGAATGCCCTAAGATGAAGTGCAAACTTGACCCCCGCAGGGAGTGTGACTCATCCTGCATCGCCTACGACATAAAAACAGGCCAATGCACGGCGGTTAGTTCCGCAGCACCCTCCCGCCGCGGGTGAGGTCTATTATCCTGGACGGCCTGCCGTACATGCACCTGCCCGCATCCAACACCACATCCACACCCTCCAGTATGCGTTCATCCACTTCTTCTATAGAGGCCGCGGCCTGGCCGCCGCTGGGGTTCGCGCTCGTGGAAACAAGCGGCCCCGTCCTCTCAAGAAGCTCCAGGCACACCCTGCTGGCAGGTATCCTGACAGCCACCGTGTCCAGTCCGGCGGTGACGTAGTCCGGCACGTGCTTCTTCTTCAGTATGAAGGTGGTGCCGTTCATGAACTCCTTTGTGACGTACTCTTCCTGCTCGTGCGACAAAAACGTGTAGTGCCTAACTTCCTCCAGGTTGGAGAACGCCACACTCAACGGCGTGTCCCAGCCGCGACCCTTCAACGCGTAAACGCGTTTCACAGGCTCCTCGTCGAGTACGCACCCGACGCCGTACACCGTGTCTGTGGGGTAGACTATCAGCCCGCCGCCGGAGACTATCTTAGCCGCCTCCGAAAGCGCCTCTTCGGCGGGGTTTTCAGGGTCTACCGTAACCTTGTTCATCTTCACGGTCCTGTGAAGCCGCATTTGCCGCAGGTGTATTTGGTGGCGAGGGTGCGGCAGTCCTCGCAACGCACGATTTTCTCCTCACCGCACTGCGGGCACTTGAACTCGCTGTACCTGGACTTCACCTCCCGCCCGCAGCTGCTGCATTTCTTAGCCATGGCAAGATATATGTCCACTCCACTATAAGAATACTGTATGGTTGGAATAATCGTTGTCAAAGGCGACTTGAGCAAATCCACGGCTGATGCGGTGGTAAACCCCGCGAACTCCCAAGGGTGGATGGGTGGCGGAGTCGCATACGCCCTCAAACGCGCCGGCGGCAGGGTTGTTGAGGAAGAGGCTGTTTCAAAGGCTCCCATATCTGTGGGTTCGGCGGTTGAAACAACCGGCGGCAGTATGTCATGCAGGTACGTCATACACGCCCCCACCATGACTGAGCCGGCAGAACAGATTGGCCTGGAAAACGTCCGGCTCGCAACCGCTGCCGCGTTGGAGAAGGCGTCCGAGCTAGGTGTCGAATCACTAGCGTTCCCCGGCATGGGGTGTGGCGTAGGCGGCGTCCCCGTCTCGGACGCTGCACGTGCGATGGTTGAGAGGGTGACTGATTTTAACCCGTCGTTCACTGTTTATTTAGTCGGGTTCGACGATGAGTTAACGGAGGCTTTCAGGAAATGGGCGAAGCTAAGCCGGGAGACCGGGTAGAGGTGGAGACTGCGGACAAAAAATATGTCGGAATCCTCATGCCCCGTCCGGAGCTGGCTGACAAAAAACACGTCACGTTGAAGCTGGACAGCGGCTACAACGTGGGTGTGGAAAAAGGTCGCATAAAGTCGATGAAAGTTCTCTTTCATGAATGTGGGAAGGAGGAGTTCACTCTTAAAGAGCACGTCAGAGACCCTTCCAAGCCTTCCATATCCATACTTGCCACCGGCGGCACCATAGCCAGCAGGGTCGACTACCTTACTGGTGGCGTTCATTCAGCTTTCAGCGCAGACGAGCTCATATCTGCCGTCCCGGAATTGGAGGATGTGGCGAATGTGAAAGGCAAGCAGGTGTTCAACAAGTTCTCTGAAAACATGGTCCCTGCGGACTGGGCGAAGCTGGCTGAGGAAGCATATTCTGAACTCAAGTCCTCAGACGGGGTGGTCATAACCCACGGCACGGACACCATGGGATACTCCGCCGCGGCACTGTCCTTCATGCTCCAAACTCCCAAGCCTGTGGTGTTCACGGGCGCACAGCGCTCAAGTGACCGCGGCTCCTCGGATGCGGCCCAGAACCTGGTGGACGCGGCCCTCGTGGCTTCGAAGTCCGGTTATCCAGGGGTCTGTGTTGTCATGCACGGTGGCATGTCCGACACATGCTCCCTCATACACCGGGGCACCAGGGTTAGGAAGCTGCATTCCAGCCGCCGCGACGCATTCCACACTGTCAACGAAGAACCAATCGGAACCGTCGAAGGCGGGGAATTGTGCATAAATCACCTTCCAGGCTCAAAGAAGCTCGAACTCGACGCCAAACTGGAGGAGTCTGTTTCACTGCTCAAATACTATCCCGGCCTCACTCCGAAGACGTTCGATGCGGTTGTCAAATCCGGGGTGGAGGGTATTGTTCTTGAGGGCACGGGGCTGGGCCACGTGTCTGAGCGCATATTCGACTCTATAAAGGCGGCCATATCCTCCGGCGTGTCTGTGGCTATGACGACTCAGACACTGTACGGCAGGGTTAACATGAACGTCTACGCGACAGGCCGTCAGATGCTGGACATGGGCGTCATACCATGTGGTGACATGCTGCCTGAAACAGCGTATGTCAAGCTGATGTGGGTTCTAGCCCACGCCAGCGGCGATAAGGTGTCGGAGATGATGCGGTCGAGCCTTGCGGGCGAAATAAACGACAGAACACCCATACTGTGACTTACTTTCTATCTGCGCATGGTCTTTATGACTTCCAGGAGGTCCTTCAAATTATCGTATATGAGGAAGCTGTTGCGGAGTTTTTCGGCGTCGCTTTCACCCAGGGCGGGTGATTCCTTCAGTCTTTCATACTGTTCATCCGTCAACGTCACCAAGATGCGCTTACTCATAATATATCACAGAGTTATTTAAACATATATATAATATATCTCAAAGAATATAAACAAGCAATAAATTTGTCGGGTATGTGAGAGTTCATCATACGGCGGTTTCAGACGTTTTTTCTGACATACTTTAATCTCTCGCGAGAATGCGCCTAGCGTTGTCGGAAAGGCTGTAAACGTACTGTAGACGCCCCATACGCGCCTCTTTCCCGAGTCTGACAACCACTGGATAGGGGACGTCCGGCTTTCTCTCGACCTCCCGTTTGTTGAGGCCTCGGAGCTTCCGTATCAACGATCCCACACTCCTTATGTCCTTTCCAAGTTCCTCCCCAATCTCCGATATGCTCAGCGACTCGTGGGTGAGCAGCAGTTTCACGATATCCTGCTGGGTGGGTGAGAGGTCGTCGATAAAGTCATAAGACACCTTCTTCCTCTCCGAATCCTCTGAAAACACTGTTTCTGATGTTCTCACGTCGTTTGAGCGTATCTCGCCCAGGCTGCGCTCAACAAACCCTCCCTCTATCGAGTCCAAATCCTCCTTGGCTGCTGCCTCGATAACACGCTGCCCGTTTTCTAGCAGCTGTCGTGGGACGTGGTTGCAGGACTCGCAGAGGCGTTTCAGTCCGTCTTCTGTGAAGGGTTTGCTGTCTCTGCCGCCAGCCCACTGTATTCTCTCCTTAACCATTTCTGCAAGGTCCTCGACTTCAAAGGACCTGAGTCTGATAGACTTTGACTTACGGTCTCTGAAGCTGCTTTCGGCGGTTATCGTGTCTTCCAGCCCCGGGAGGCCCAGGAATATCATGAACAGGTTGTTTGCGCGGTCGTTGAGGATTCTCAGCCACTTGAACAGGTCTTCGTCGTAGTCTTGGGCCTCGTCGAATATGAGCAGCATCTTGTCCGACCCCAGGCGGCTCTGAATCATTTCACCGAAAGACGTGCGGTCTGCGTCGGCGAACAGTCTTTTAAGGAATGGCAGCGCCCCCCTAATGCGTTTCATGACTTCTTCAACAGGTTCGTAGGCGTTGAATGCGACTACGTATTCTATCCCCCTTGGTTTTTTTATCAGCAGTTGGTTCATGAATGTCGTTTTCCCGTATCCGATGGGGGCTGTTATGACCATTATCCTGTCCCACCCGCCTATGCATTCGCAGACCTCCTCGTATTCCTCTACGCGTTCTATTATTGGTATGTCAAGGGATGTTGATTTGATGAAGGGGCTTTTCCGCCAGCCCACCCGTTTATAGTACTCCTCACGTTCCATTCCGCCAATTTAAGTCATATGACTTAGCTTTTAAGTAAATTGACTTAGTTGTTTAAAAACCTTTCACAATCCTGAAAAAAGCCAAAAAATAAGTCAAAAAATAAGTCAAATAAGTCACGACATTTGACTTACATAACTTACTTGTGTGACTTACTTTAAACACTGGTTTTTATATTCGAAAAAGCATTCACAAAAGGGAGTCACACCGCTTTAAACCTGTACGGACATAATACTACACCTAAAATGTTTGTAGGCATAGACGACACAGACGCCCTGTCAGGCATGTGTACCACATACCTGGCTTCGAAGCTGTGCAGCAAACTGGGTGTCGCTAAAAACCCCAGGTTAATCCGCCTCAACCCCAACATACCATACCGGACCAGGGGGAACGGAGCGGTCGCGTTCGAAACCGAAGGCGACGCCGAAAGAGTTGAAGAAACAGTGTTGTCGTACGTCAAGAAATACGCTATGCTGGGAGACGACAACACAAACCCTGGCGTCGTATTATTTGACTCCGACCGCGTGACTCCAGAGGTTGAGGACTTCTATCGACGTGCTGTGTCTGAGCTTGTGTCCTTGGAGGAGGCTGAACGCGTTGCAGCCGGCGTTGGTGCGCGCGTCCACAAGTTCAAGAATGGTCGCGGCGTCATCGGCGCGTTGGCTGCGATAGGCTTCACAGGAGACGTAACATATGAGTTGATAGCATACCGTAATCCACGAAACTGCGGCAGGCCGCGCCGGGTCAATGCAGACTCCGTGTTCAGAATGGATGAACGGTTTTTCCCCCGGGTATTCGACAGCGTGGACAGGGAAACCAATCAGGTTCTCGTCACCCCCCGCGGAAACGACCCTGTCCTCTGCGGCATAAGGGGGGTGGGGCCTGAAGTGTTGGCGTCTGCTTGGGGGGTGATAGAGTGCTCTGAGCCGGCGGATTCAACCCAGCTGTTCATAACCAACCAGGCCACGGACGCCCACCTCCGCCGGAAGAAGATAGACGAAATAAGGCCGTACGACTGCGTTACTGTGTCCGGCACGGTTTCAAACCCCCCCAAGACGATTGAGGGCGGCCACGTAGTCTTCACCCTATCAGACCATAATTCATCGATTGACTGCGCGGCATACAAGCCGACCGGCAGCTTCAGAGACGTTGTCAGGCGTCTCCGCCTGGGCGACGAGGCTACCGTGCAAGGTGGCATAGGAAAATACGCTGGGACACTGAACCTGGAGAAAATCCGCGTAGACTCGCTGGCGGAAACGTATGAGAAAGAGCGTCCGGTCTGCTGCGGCAGGAAGATGACTTCTGCGGGAAAGGGCTCGGCCGTCAAATGCAGGGTGTGCGGTAAAACATCTGAGGAGTCGCTGAAGCCGGCCGATAGAGAGCTGGATGTGTGCGTCTATGATGTGCCGCCGAGGGCCCGCCGCCACCTCAGCAGGCCGGGTTTCCTGGATTAATCCTTTCCGGCTGGAAAGTGAAACATATTTACGTCGTGAAGGCCAGTTCTTACTTAAATGCGCCAGGGGTTCGACCAAAACTGTCCGGACTGCATCTATGCCTCCTTCGTCAACACAGTATACGGGAAATGCTACTGCACCAAATACCGCATGATAATGTCCAGAAAACGATTCCCCCCCGAGCCTGCATCCCAGATACCCGGCACCTGCAGCGAGTTCACCCCCCTTAACCCAGTCCAATAAAATACATCATGGTGGGGATAATCAACACACCCATGAGGTGTGTTCTGCTCACTCCCGCCAGTATGGGCAGCAGCCCCACAGACGTTGCCGTCAGACATATCACAACCCCTGCTGCTCCGGTGAACGCATATGCAAGAGTCAGCACGAAAACAAACACTATGGAAGAAAGCAGGCGGTAGTTCACGCGCCCGAACCATTTCACAGCCATCTTACCCGCTGCAATGTGCAACGCGTACGCCAGCGCCGCGGTCAGGGCAAATACGCCGACGAACAACAGCATCGTCGGCTGGTTGAGTTCGAACAGGCGTCCCAGCATGGTGGCCACTCCGCTGCGCGGATTCCGTATGGTATAGAGGGCGGCCAGCGAGTACACTGCGTCGCTGGTATTTATGGCGCTGACGGCTATCAGGAAGTTGCGCACCCCGGAACCGTAGAGGCCTGACATGAGAATGCCCACCTGCGAGGGGCTCATCGCCGGCAGCACGCCCACCAACATGCCTCCGACCGCCCCCGCCAACCCCGGCCCCGCCAGTTTCCTGTCGAAGGCGACCCTCGCATACTCCTGCTGCGGCACCTTAACAGGGTCTGTCTTCATGGAATACAGTATGCCGCTTAAACCGAACAGACCCGAGAACACGGGAAACAGCACGTGGGTGGATGATATCCCGTCGATGTTCAACACCACCGCCCCCAGTGTGCCGGCAGTCAGGAATATCACAGCCGCCCACAGACGACGCATCCACCCATTCTCCCTGAGTACGAGCAGGGTTGCGGCCGCGCCCACCACATAGACGACAATCCCCCTCATCTCCCGGTACACCACCGGTATCGCCACCGCCGCGGGCGCCAGCAGCAGGAGCGCGAACGCCAGTCCCAGAATGCTGCCGTAGGCGGTCAGCTTAACAGCCTCCAACGCCCTGCCCTCCAGCAGGAGTCTGTGGGTTGGGAGCACACTCAAAGCGGTGCTCTCCTCCGGGACGCCGAGGAATATCGCCGGTATGAAGTCGAGGAACGTGTGGGTGACGCTCATCGCCACCATGGCGACTCCGAACTCCACGGGGTCGAGCCCGAGCATCTCGTAGAGGCCCAACCCCATCAGGCAGACGGTGTTGACGTGCAGTCCCGGAGTCAGGCCTGTGACCACCCCCAGCAGACAGCCGACCACCGTGAGCAGGACGTACTCAAGCATCGGGTTAGAAATCCCCCTGAACGCTTATCAAAACTACGCTTTCCTTTTGTTACCGTACCTTTTTTATTCTAGGCATCCCTTGTCCTAGGAAACCAACCCCCAACACGTCCTGAGAGCGACCGACAGTTGGATGGGATGTGTAAAACACCCGGGGCCGGCGGGTGCCGGAGAATCCGCGGCCCCTCACATTCACCCCCTAAGAAGATGTTCTATGACCGCCCGGTACTCCCGTTCCTCCAAATCCGGTCTTTTCCTCAGCTGGTAGCCGTTGCCTACTCGGGTGAACCTGCATCCGAAGCTGAAATAAGGCACTGTCCTGGTGGGGTTCCGGTCGTCGAAGAAGATATCGTATTCACTGTCAGGTATGCCCCCCTCCACACCGTCTGTCAGCTTGTCGTCTTCGAGGTCGAACACCCAGTGCAGTGCCACAATGAGGTCGCTGTCGGCGTATTCCTCAACAACCCGGTCGAATATGGGATCGCTCCACCTGCAGTGGTCGCAGTCGCTTCTGCTGTACATCCGCACCACAGGCTTCCCGTCCACCCTGCAGATTCCCCCCCCTTCGTCCTGGAACGTCTCTATGATGGGGTTTAACGTGGTTGTGGGGGTTGTGGATGCTGTGCGGTGGGTTGTTGTGGTCGGAGCGGAAAGGGTGCTTGTCGTGGTCGAAGTAGTCGTGGTCGAGGTGTCCGGCGGTAAAACCATCACGTCATCCAACGTGGTGGTTGTTTCGCCTGTCTGCTGCACGCACCCGCACAGCAGCACAGCCATCAACAAAGCGTGGGCCCTCATGTACCTGAATCTTATCCCCGTCCATACTAATAAGCACTCACTCCAACCGTGGACAACCACCCATTTTTTACCGTCCAAGAACAAATACGTTATCCCCCCTGGTTCTTCGGTTGAGGGTGAGTTATGAAGGTTCAGAAAAGCAACAAACAGCTGGTTGGGTTCAACCGCAACAAGATAATCCAGACCTGCATGTCCGCCGGCGCCCCGTTGAAGCTGGCGGCCAAGATTGCTTCGGAGGTGAAGGCGGAAGGATACGACGGCATCACAACAGACGAAATCCGGATGCGAGTCTACATCAAACTTAAGAAGATAAACCCTGAGATAGCGGAACAATACGTTTACCGCTCCAATCTGAAGGTGCGGACCTCCAGTAGCAGCCTCGAATACTTCCAGGAGGAACGCATAGTCGGCTCGTTGATGGCGGAGACTCGGGTGGACCGGTCGTTCGCGGAGAGGATTGCCAGGGAGGTGGCTAAGGAGCTGGGGAGGATGCGGTTGAACTACGTCACCGCACCGTTGATACGGGAGATTGTGAACGTGAAATTGTTGGAGCACGGGATGGAGTCCGTCCGCGCCCGCTACACACGACTGGGTATGCCGTTGTACGACGTCCGGAAGCTGGTGGAGGAGGGCTCCCGTGAAATAGCGCAGTACAGCCCCGAAGCCGTGCATAAGGTGATGAGCGACCAGATAGCCCGCGAATACGCACTCATGAACGTCCTTCCCATAGACCTGGCGGACGCCCACCTGTCGGGGCAGATTCACATACACGACCTCAACTACTTCACCCTCCGCCCCACCACCTTCTCACATGACCTCCGGTTCTTCCTCCGCAAAGGCTTGAAGGTGGACGGCACCGGCGAATACACCGCGGTTGCGAGTCCTGCCAAGCACCCCACATCCGCGTTCATGCACGCGCTGAAGGTGTTGATTGCCGGCCAGACAGAGTGCTCCCGGGAACAGTACATAGAGGACTTCAATTTTATTCTCGCACCATACATACGCGGCCTGGATTTGGAAGAGGTGAAGCAGCTGGTGCAGATGCTGTTCTACGAAATATACCAGACGGGTGTGGGGAAGGGGGGGCAGGCGATTTACGCGACGCTCTGCTGTGACACCGCCGTGCCGAAACACCTGCGGGATGTGAAGGCGGTGCAGCCAGACGGCAGAACCACCAGGCACACCTATGCTGACTTCGCCGAGGAGGCTGAAACACTCTTCAACGCGATATTGGATGTGGGCCTCGACGGCGACAGCCTGGGGAAGCCGTTCATATACCCGAAGCTGAAGGTGAATATGGTAAGCAAACCGTCTGGCGAGCTCATGGAGAAGACTGCTGCGTTGGCGTCCAAGTTCGGCCTGCCGTATTTCCTAGACACGGGCAGACACTACTATGGCTTCCGCAGGGGTACAGCACAGCACGTGAGCATAAACCTACCGCAACTCGGATACAAGCCGGGCAGGGACTTGTTCAACGTCCTGGAGAACCGACTGAAGAAGTCGTTGGAAGTTCTTCTGCTGAAGCGGAAGGTGCTGTCCAGGAACCTCAGCCACAACCTGCTCCCGTTCCTTAAGCAAAAGGCGGCGGGCGTGAGATACTACAACCCCAACAAGCAACTGTATGTCATCTCATACACCGGCTTAAACGAGCTGGTGAAGCAGCAGTCGGGGTCGGACCTTAAATCCAAGTCCGGCGGCGCACTCGCATCCAAGATACTGAAGTCGATGATGAAGACCGTCGACACCTTCAGGGGGGAGAGCGAGCTCGACATCATACTCACCGGCGCGCCGAAGGGAGTCTGTTACACGAGATTCGCGGCACTGGACGCGTTGAGGTACAAGGACAAGTTTGTAGCCCAGGGAGGCGACACAACCTACTACAGCAAAACCCACTACGTGAACACCCGGCGGTTGAACCATAAGCTCCGTGTGGAGGGCCGGCTGAACCGGTTGGTCAACGGGCGAACCATAACGCACCTCCGGCTTTCCGACTCCGGATTCGACGTGGAATCCCTCTCCAAACTCATAAACCGTGTGCTCCGGCGGAAGGGAGTCGGCTTCCTTACCATGTCCCGGGACCTCACATTCTGCAGCAAATGCGGCAGGGTCACGATAGGCTTCCAAGGTAAATGCTCCGCCTGCAAGAGCCCCCGGGTGAGCATGTGGAGCCGCGACACAGGCCACCTGGAAAACGTCCGCACATGGAACCCCGCCCAACGCCAGGCATACCTCGACGACTTCCGCTACAACCTCAAAGGCGAAGGCGTAAAACCCAAACGAAAACCCAAGAGAATACTCAAAAAATACTGAACATGCGCAAACACAAACGAGGAGCCGTGGCAGAGATACATGAGAACGTGGCGTCGATGGGTTTGAGCCGTCAGCAGTGTCTCCGCTGCAAGGGCGGCAGGTTGTTGTGCGGCAGAGACTCGTGTCCGCTGCTGGACAGGATACGGGTGGGCAATCCCGTGGAGGGGAAGTTGAAGGCGGAGATGTACGGGCCCTCACCGAGTGTATTTGTGGGTTGGAAGGGTTATCCGACGGTTTCTGTGGGGCCGATGACTTCCCTGCAGGAGGACGGCAGCGACGTATTGGACAACCCCGGCGCATGGTACGGGCTGGGGTTCGACGACATCGTCCGGATGCGGTCACTGGTTGTGCGGGGCAAGCAGCGACGACCGGTGAAGGACAGGAGCCGGTTCATCGACCTCATGCAGGAGCTTGCTTTGTCTGTCAAGCCTGTTGACGTGGAAGCCCACTATAAACGCAAGCCTACGTTCAGCCTCTCATTCTCACCCGTCAACCAGCCCATGGGGGCCTCCGGGGATTTGCGTAAGTTCTGGGTTACCGAGAACCCTGTGATACCGCGGCGCGTAGACTACATAGTGTCGGACGACTTGAAGGCAGCGGATCAGGTCTCGAAACTATTCGACCGGAACCTGGACGTCTACTACTTAACCACCGTCCTCTCTTCAGGTTCACTTGGCGTGAAAGACGATAAAAAAATGGTGCCGACACGGTGGAGCATAACAGCGGTCGACGACATACTCGGTAAGGCGCTGATGCAGCGCATCCGCGACTACCCGGAACTCCGTGACATACTCGTTTACGAAAACACGTACTTGGGCAACCACTTCGACATCCTATTGATGCCCGGCGCATGGGAGTTCGAACAGTTCGAGGCATGGTCACCGGAGACCCTGTGGACCATGGGCAATGCAGGACCAACCATCCTACGGGAGCATGAGGGGCACGGCGGCAGGTGGGAGTACGCCTACAACGAGGGCGGTGGATACTATGCGGGCCGTTTCGCAGCGGCGGAGGCGCTGAATAATATGCGCAGGCAGGCCCGCGTCATAGTATTCCGTGAAATATACGACAGCTACGTGATGCCGGTGGGTGTGTGGGAGGTGCGCGAGAACGTCCGCAAAGCATTCGAAAAAAAGCCTGTGAAATTCGACACATTGGAGGCGGCGTTGAATGACATCTCCACCAGGCTCACCGTCCCTATACGTAAATATGTTGAAAATTCGGACATACTCCGTCAGCGCAGGATAACGGACTACACCTAGATGCGAACTTCCCTCGGATACACTTGGACGCGGGTGTTGTGCAAGTGCTTGGGCACGCTGAACTCTATCTGCGTGACCTGGCCGAAGTGCGGTATAACCTTCACCTTGCCCCGCTCCTCCTCACCTATGCCTCCTGTCGTGGATGTGCGGGTGACGTCGTGGTGGTTCCACCGGACCTTAATCAAATCTCCGCGCTTCAAATACCCTGTCTCGTAGTCCGATGCGGTCTTCAGCCACTCCACCGTGTAGTCTCCGGTGCCGGCTGCTAGCGCGTCAGTGTTGCCCATGGTGTCGTTGTATTTCAGGCTCTGGCTGCCGGTGGGTGTGGTGAAAACAATCAAGGTGTTGTTAACCAACCCTATGGTGTCAGACCCGGACTGCAGCCGCATCACCATCTCGAAGTGTTCGAGGTCTGCTCCTTCGCTGCCGTCGGTGGCCATAATAGACACCACTTCAACCCCGTTTATGACGCTCTGCTCCGTCTCCAGCCTGGTTTCAAGGCTTTTGGTCTGGAGGTTGACGGTGGTGGACAGTAGAAGAACCGATGCCGCCGCAGCAACCAGCAGGGTTGCTATCAGTATAATCAATACGCCGATACCGATGAGGCCCCGCCTGAAACGATAGACCATCCCACTCAGTTAACTATCTGAGACTGTATATAAGAACGTTATCTCCCTTTGCCCCTCCGGTATATTGGTGCCAGCAGCATCAGTAGGGGGAATATTTCGAGCCGGCCTATCCACATCAGCAGGGCGATGGTTATCTTCCCCACCTCGTGCATGTGGAACCACCGCGCACCCTGTATGTATACTATGCCGACGTTGCCCATGGCGCTCAGACTGACTGAAATGCTCTCGTATCCGGTGTAGCCTAAGGCCATGATAATCATCGCCCCGATTATCGCCACTATCAGGTAAACAACCGACAGCCCCAGGACGTAGAGTATCTCCGACTGGGTTATGTTCCGGTCTCCGATACGCAAGGTCACTATCGCATGCTTCGGCAGCAGCATCTTCTTCACCGTGTAATGAACAGCCTTAACAACCACCACCAGCCGCAGCAGTTTTATGCCGCCGGCGGTGGAGCCGTAGAATCCTCCGGTGTACATGAGTATCATCAGCACCGTCTGCGACAGCTCCGACCACTCGCCGGCGTTGGATGTTCCGAAGCCCGTACAGGTTATGCTGGATATGACCTGGAACACGCTCTTCCGGAGGGTGTCTGCCACCGAGGTTGTGTCGACGCCGGGTATGTCGTTCCCGTACAACCCCCAGAAGCAGATGACCGTCGCCACCGCTATCAACCCGAACATGTACTTGGTTTCCACGTTCCTGAAAAAGGATTTCACGTCTCCGCTGAATATCTTGAAGTGCACCAAGAAGCTTATGGCGCCCGCCAGCATCAGGAACATGCACACCACCTCGATCCAGATGCTGTTGAAGTAGGCTATGCTGTCCGCGTGGGTGGAGAACCCGCCGGTGGCGATGGCGGCGAAGGAGTGGTTGACTGCGTCGAACGGCGTCATACCAGCCATGTACAACAACACTATACCTGCGACGCTGTAAAGGAGGTAAATCTTCCACGTCTCAATGACCGTGCTCTTGATGCCCGGCTTGATTTTCTGCGCCCCAACTTCGCTGCTGTAGTATTCCATGGCCGCGGAGCCGGACTGCAGCAGCACAATCAGCCCCAACGCTATTATTCCGACGCCGCCGACCTCGTGGGTGACGCTCCGGTAGATGAGTATGTCCTTTGGAGACAACTCCGGCTGCTCTATCATGGTCATACCTGTGGTCGCCCACCCGCTCATGCTCTCGAAGAACGCGTCTACCGGCCCCAGCTCGCCGCGTATCACGAACGGCATCGCTCCCACCAGCGCGATAATCATCCACGCGAACACCACCGTAAGCATGGCGTGTTTGGTCCGCGTGTCCTGGGTTTTCCTGAAATACTTCTTCAGGAACACGTGCATCAGGTATAGCGTGAGGCTCGGTACTATGAACGCCAGCGCCTCCACGAACACGCCCGCGGGCGTTTCGCTTTCCGTGTATATCAGCGTCGCCACTATGGGGGTGAGCATCACCACCGCCACAACCTGCAGTATCCCCGCGACGTCCCTTAAGGCTACCTCGATGTCATCCCAGTCCAGGTAAATCATGGTAGAACGAGCGTCACTCCCAGACCAGCTTCTTGGCTATGTCCATGGCGGCCCGGTGCTCCGGCGAAATGATGTTTTCTATGCCCAGTTCGTTGAATATTGGTATGTACTCTGGCTCGTGGACACGCGACACAGCCTGCTTGTCTCGTTTTATGGCGAGCATGCTGATGAACATGTTCACGTCGTCGTTGTTTGTAACCGCTATGACGGCGTCGGCGCGGTCGAACTCCGCCCTCTTGAGTATGTATAGTTTGCTGGCGTCCCCCTCTATGACGTTGACGTTCTCCATCTCAGCCCGTATGCGGTAGCATTTGTCCGGGTTTCGTTCAATCAACGTTATCTCGTGCTCGGGCAAAGCCGCGGCTATGTGCCGCCCCATGGTGCCGCCCCCTATTATAAGGACATACATTTAAACCAGACCTCCGATTACTTAAGAATTATCTACGATGGTATAAAAGATGCCTTCTGTCGAATACGACGCCGGGGATTTAATGCACCTCCTCAAAAAGAAAGTCGGCCTCCAGGAACTCCGTGAAAAGATGCCCATGCTGGGTGTGGACGTGGAGTCCGTGGACGAGGAGAAAGTGGTTTTGGAGGTGTTCCCCAACCGCCCCGACATGCTCAGCATAGAAGGGTTCGCCCGAGCCCTCAACGGCTACCTGGGGTTCGAAAAGGGCCCTGCGGAGTATCCGCTGAAGGAATCGGGCATCGTATTGTATGTGGACCCGTCGGTAGACGGCGTCCGCCCCGCCGTCTCGGCAGGCGCCGTATGCGGTGTTGAACTCGACGACTTCGCGGTGAAGTCGGTGATGGACGTGCAGGAGAAACTCCACCTCACCCACGGCCGCAACCGGTTGAAGGTGGCCATAGGCGTCCACGACCTGGACAGGGTGGAGCCGCCGTTCACCTACAAGGCCGTCAAACCAGACTCCGCGTCCTTTATACCATTGGAGATGATGGAGGAACTCACCCTTTCCGAGATACTTGAAAGGCATCCGAAGGGCCGGGACTACGCGTGGACCCTGGAAGGCAAGAAAAAATACCCGCTGTTCACCGACCGAAACGGCAACGTCCTCTCTTTCCCTCCGATAATAAACGGGGAACTCACCAAACTGACCGAACACACCAGAAACCTGTTCATCGAGTTAACAGGAACGGATCAGACGGCGGTGGACGTGGCCTTGAACATAATCTCCACGTCGCTGGCGGACCGTGGCGGCAGCCTGCAGACGGTCGAAATAAAAAGAAAATAGACGGAACGGCTTCAGCTGTGTTTGCTGGCCCAGTCCCCTATGACGGCGTATTTGAAGTCCTCGCCTTCGTAGCACTTGTATGCCGCGAACAGGCCGTATACCACGAAAACCGCCATCAGTATGAACGCCACCGGGAACAGTATAATCCCTATGACGAAGAACGACAGTATTATCGCCATCATCCACAGCGCAAACACGACTATGCTGCCGACAACCTGGTAGGCCAGCGCCTGGAAGCTCTGATACTTCACGTACCTGCTCTTGTCCTTGTAGACGAGCCATATAACCAGCGGCGCCAGTATGGGTACGAATATTACGAGTGCATGAGCCAGTGCGGCTATGACGTTGTCGTCTCCCTGTCTGTTGGCTGCTGAACCAACCCTCATCTCCGGCTTGGCTGGTTCAGGGGTTTTCTCAGCGGACTCAACCTTGATTTCTTCTTCGGCCATAGAAACCACCTCTTAGTTATGGGTGGTTCCGTATAAAAAACCCCACACCTGCCTGAAAATGTCGTTAAACGCTGGTATAAGGTAGTGCGGGACCGCCGACCCCAGTAAAAGACCTGTGGCCAGTCGTAGGACGTTGCTGCTCTCCCTAAGCCCCAGCAGCTGCGTTCCCCCATCCACCGTCAATGGAACAGCAGCCGCCAGCAGCAGCCAAGCCGGTGGATAAACCGCGTTATTCCGACCCCGCCCATCCTTCTCCCTCCACGTCAGCGGGTAGGCGAGCGAACCCATCAGCAGTCCACCGTAGAAGCCGAGGCAGCGGGCGCACACCCCCATCCTCTCCCCCCACAGGAAGAAGCTCCTGTCCGGGCGCTGATGGCAGACTTCGGAGAAGAACACGTAGTTCAGCCCTGCCAAGAAATCCATTTCACTGTGCGCCAGATACGGGGCCGTGAACGTCAATGTGAACAATAAAGTGGAAGCCGCCAACACAAACAGGTACCCGGCTTCCATGGTATAATAAAGAAGGGGGAAGTTTTATTTCTTCCCCCTGGCGGCCGCGTAAATCAGCCCGCCGACGGCCCCGAACAGCACGCCAAGGAACACATTGATGAAGGCCCCGATCACCGCCCCGATGACGTTGGCTCCCACGGTGACTCCGAAGGTGCCGAGGGCGTTCTGAGCCCCCGCGCCGCCTGCCAAGGCGCCAGCCATACCCAGTGCATTCAGCAGGAAATTGATTACGAAGTTGGCTACGCTGTTGGTTACGCCGTACACCAAACCGAATATGACGCCGACGACCGCGCCGTCCGCGAGTTTAACGCTTCTCCCCCGGCCGTAGAAGAAGGCGGCGGCGAAACCGCCCGCGAGAATCCAGAAGCAGCAGATGTTGCACCATCCTATGAATGGGAAGGCGGCTATTACTCCAACGACCAATCCGGTTCCTATGCCCGGCAGCAGCATGTTTTTGACGTCCATGAAAACACCTCTATGGTATGTATTACATGCGTTGGATTAAAAACATTCACTCCACCTTCTCCTGGCCGCCGCTGGAGAAGGCCGCATACAATACTCCGCCGGCGGCTCCGAAGAAGACTCCCAGCACCACCCTGAACACCCCCCTCACCACCGACCCCAGGATGCCCGACACCTGCAGCCCCGGAAGACCCTGGCTCACGTTGGCCCCCAAACCCAGGAAATTCAACAACACTCCAACGACCAGCAGCGCGACGTTGACCACGAAACCATATGTCAGCCCGAACAACAGTCCTATGAGTGCGCCGTCCAACACTTCCACCCGGCCGCGGCGCCCAGACAGGTACGCTGCGGCGAAACCCCCGGCTATAATCCACAGGCAACACACATTACAGAGCCTCACCACAGGCACCGCCGCTAACACGCCCACAGCAACTCCTACCCCAATAGACGGCAAAACTATGTCTTTGAACTCCATCTGGCCTTATCCATTACGTCTGCCCGGTAAAAAACGCTCCAGGCATTTAATTGAATAAGGACAATGGATTACTGGCTAAGATGAGGATAAACCGCATAGAAACCAAGGCCTACGACATCTCTGGGGAGGCGGAGGATTCCGCCTTGAAGGATTTCAGGAGGAAGGCCCGTGAAATAGAGAAGTCGACGAAGGAGAAGGTCTTGGTGAACATAGAACACCGCTACACCCCCATCCTCGTGGTCTCCGCCGTCAAAAAGGACATGGAGGGGATGGGCACCCTCATCCACGGCATGGAAAACCGGTTCCACGTGGGGTTGAACGACGGATGCATATACGTATTAGCAGACAAAAGCTACCGCGAGACAGCAAAAGAGGTTCTCATACGGTCTCCGGGGATTAAGCTGGAGCGCATAGACATCCTAATGGATTTGGCGACCCTGCCCCCCCAGGCGCTTCAAACCCTCGGCTACCTCCTCGACCACGGCACACTAAACTTCATGAACCTGGACCGCCCCAAACAGGACGCCGTCAAGGAGCTGCAGGGTCGAAAATACGCGGACGTCTACCGTCCGGAAGACAGGGAGTCCGACATTACTTCGGTGGTGAAGGAGATATTCAATTTCCATCGTGTCACCCCGCTTTACAAGGTGAAGGCCATGCTGCCGGCGCCGCGTTTCACCCACCACTCATACGACATAAGCTCAGGGCTCCGCCTCACCGACCTGGTCGAAGACGACGTCTCCTTGGAAAGCATAGTCCACGCCCCCGAGAAGATAATCTACATCCTCGGCACCCTGTTCAACTGCAGCCTACGTGTGGAACGGATAGTGTATCTGCCTTACGTGGAGTGCACGTTCAAGTGGGGCGGTAAGCAGTCCGCAGAAATCCGTCATGTGCCGTGCCTGAAAACCTCGAAGCCGAGGAAGTATCTGGAGCCGGTTAAGCTGAAGACCATAACGTTGGGGACGAAAGGCCATGGCCTCGACGCTACCCCCGTGGAAGATGTCGCCATAACCTTCGACAACGTCGCCGGCATGGAGGGTGTGAAGGAGCGCATACGCGAGGCCATCATCCACCCACTCCAGCATCCGGAGCTGTCGGAGGAGTTCGGTCGCGAAGCCGGCGGTGGGGTGCTGTTGTACGGCCCCCCAGGCTGCGGTAAAACCTACATTATGCGCGCTACCGTCGGGGAGTCTGGCGTGAACTTCTTCAGCGTCAGCGTCCAGGACATAGTGGGGGAGGACATTGAAGCCGGCGCCCGCAGACTCGACGAAGTATTCAACGAAGCACGTGAAGGCGCGCCGTCGATACTGTTCTTCGACGAAATAGACGCGCTGGGCGGCCGCCGCAGCGGCTCCAAAGGCGGAGGGGAAAGGAGGATAATAAACCAGTTCCTAACCAACATGGAGGGGTTGGGCGCGTCCAACCGGGGTGTGCTGGTGACGGGCTCCACCAACGCGCCGTGGGACCTGGACCCCGCACTCCGACGGGCTGGAAGACTCACCACCCAGATATTCATTCCGCCGCCCGACTACGAGGCACGGCTGGAGCTGTTCAGGATACACACAAAAGGCAGGCCCATTGAAGCCGATGTCGACTTCCGGCGGCTGGCGGAACTCACTGAAAACTATTCCTCCGCGGACGTGACCGCGGTATGCGACGAGGCTGCGAAGATTCCGTGGAGCGAGTCCGTGCGCGGAGGCGAGAGACGCGGCATATCCATGGGCGACTTCCTCACCGTGTTGAACGAACGCGATTCCACCCTCACGCCGTGGCTGCGGCTGGCCGAGAAACAATTGCGTGAGAGCGGGGAGTCTGAGCTGTTCCCAGACCTGTCGGACTACGTGTTCAAGCGCGCCGGCGGCATAGAGATGATACAGCAGCCGAACATAGACTTCAGCGACGTCGGCGACCTGACGGAGGTCAAGGAGGAGATAAAAAACAAGGTCGTCTACCCCATACAGCATCCCGGATTGAGCGAGGAATACGGCCACAAGGCTGGCGGCGGCATACTGTTGTACGGCCCCCCCGGCTGCGGGAAAACCTACATAGCAC
>CAZPLO010000001.1:0-215207 GCA_964587725.1 uncultured archaeon | reverse complement strand
GGCGGCGGCATACTGTTGTACGGCCCCCCCGGCTGCGGGAAAACCTACATAGCACGCGCCACGGCCGGAGAGGCTAACTCTAGCTTCTTCAACGTGAAAATAACCGACTTACTATCCCCAGATGAGGGGGAGACTGAGCGTCGCCTCCACAGTATTTTCGAGCGTGCGTCTCGTAACACGCCGGCGGTTATTTTCTTTGATGAGGTGGATGCCGTCGCCGGCCAGCGCAGTTCGAGCAAGGGGGGTGCGGAGAGGAGACTTATCAACCAGTTCCTGGCGGAGATGGATGGTTTTGAGGCTGTGGAGGGTGTGGTGGTGTTGGCCGCCACCAACGCGCCGTGGGACATCGACCCTGCTTTAAGGCGTGCCGGAAGATTCAGCGACCAAATCTTCGTCCCGCCTCCCGACTTGGAGGGGCGGGAGGAGATATTCAAGATACACATCGACGGCAGGCCGGTGGACGACTCCGTCAACTTCCGAAAGCTTGCGGAATCGACCGAAGGTTACAGTTCGGCGGATATCAAGCTTATCTGCGACGAGGCTGCTAAGATTCCGTGGAAGGAGTCGATGGAGTCCGGCGAGAAGCGGCCCATATCAATGGAGGACTTCAAAAAGGTCCTTTCGGAGCGGAAGCCGTCCATCACCCCCTGGCTCAAGCAGGCAGAGAAACAGTTGCGTGAAAGCGGCGAGTCCGAACTCTACACAGGCCTTTCAGAGTACGTGTTCAAGCGCGCCGGCGGAGTAGAGGCGGTCGAGAAACCAGAACTCGACTTCAACGCCGTGGGCGGCCTTGAAGACGTGAAGGAGGCGATACGCAACAAAGTCGTTTATCCGCTGGAGAACCCTAAATTAGCCCGCGAATACGGCCGCCAGGTCGGCGGCGGCATACTGTTGTACGGCCCCCCCGGCTGCGGGAAAACCTACATAGCACGCGCCACGGCCGGAGAGGCTAACTCTAGCTTCTTCAACGTGAAAATAACCGACTTACTATCCCCAGATGAGGGGGAGACTGAGCGTCGCCTCCACAGTATTTTCGAGCGTGCGTCTCGTAACACGCCGGCGGTTATTTTCTTTGATGAGGTGGATGCCGTCGCCGGCCAGCGCAGTTCGAGCAAGGGGGGTGCGGAGAGGAGACTTATCAACCAGTTCCTGGCGGAGATGGATGGTTTTGAGGCTGTGGAGGGTGTGGTGGTGTTGGCCGCCACCAACGCGCCGTGGGACATCGACCCTGCTTTAAGGCGTGCCGGAAGATTCAGCGACCAAATCTTCGTCCCGCCTCCCGACTTGGAGGGGCGGGAGGAGATATTCAAGATACACATCGACGGCAGGCCGGTGGACGACTCCGTCAACTTCCGAAAGCTTGCGGAATCGACCGAAGGTTACAGTTCGGCGGATATCAAGCTTATCTGCGACGAGGCTGCTAAGATTCCGTGGAAGGAGTCGTTGAAGTCGGGGGACGCCCGACCGGTTTCGGTGGAAGACTTCAAGCAAGTCCTTTCACAACGCAAACCATCAATCTCCGCATGGTTCGTTCAGGCCCGCCAGGAGCTGGAGAACTCCGACGAACGCACTCTATACCCTGAACTCTGGAGCATGGTGCAGGGCAGCGGCCCCGGCGCCGACGAACTTCAGAGGCGAAAGAGGGGGTTGGAGAAGAAAATCAACATAGCAAGGGAAAAATACCACCGCCGGCAGATAGACGAGCAGACGTTCAAGGAGATTGTCACCGAATACGAGAAGCAGTTGATTGAATTGGAGGCGCAGCTCGGCGATGACGGCCAAGGAGCTTAAGGGAGTCGACCGCGTGTACGCGAAGGCGGTGGTGAAACTCTGGAACAACCCCGAAGACAGACGACAGATGATGGAGTGCGGGATGACCGACCAGCAGATACGCGGGCTCAAGGAAAAATACGGACTGTAAGATGAATAAGTCCTTCCTCCTGCACGTTCTCCTGGGTCTGTTGCTGCCGCTGGGGTTGTCGGTGGCGCTGCTGGGCCTGGCGGATTTGTACGCCAGCGGAAGCCTGCTGCCTGGTCTGCTGGCATTCGGAGCCGGCGCGTTCCTGTTCACCTTCGGCTTCCGGCGGGTTATGAAGGCGTTCCGGCAGTTAAGGCGGCTGGAGCGCGAGAGCAGGACTGTTAAAGATTCAACCGAACTCACCGTCAAATAAACTTTTCCACAGCTCTACCGACACCGCTTTTTAAAAGAAATCGAATACGTTCATGTAATCGCTTGGGGCTCTCCGGACGGGGGGCGGCCAGTCTCAGCACCCCGCCCCCGCCGGAGACACCTTTTTAAACTGTTTAAACTTTCTTTTAAAATATTTCAAAAAAACTTTAAACTGTTTCAAAAAACTGTTTTACCGACTGCGGCCGCCGCGAACGCCAGTGCCGCAGTCAGGAACGGGAGGCAGCAGCATAATCCACCACCCTTCCTAGTCCTTAAATTACCCGTGACCTGCGGCTCCCCCATCTGGCCCGCCGGGCAGTCGCCGCAGGAACCACCCTCCTCCGGCTCGCAGACGCCGTTGCCGTTGCAGTAGTCTGTCTTTCTGGCGCCGACGGTGATTTCTCCCGCATCTATGTAGCCCCGCTCAGCAGTCTCCGGGGAATAGTATTCGTTTGAGGACACGGTGATTCTTCCGCTGTCCAGGTAGTTGCCGACCGTGATGGAGGCGGTCATACCCTGATTGTCCGGCGGTATCTCAACGTACACGTACCCTGTTTCCTCGTCAACCAATCCTATTGTCTCATAGTCTCTGTCGTCCGGGAAACTGTATGAGACCTTGAAGACGGGGTCGGTTATGCGGCCGCCGTTCCTGAGCACGTCCACCTTCACATACGAGTTCTCCGTCAGCGGCTTCTCCAGCCTGTACGGCCGATTATAGTTAGAGGCAGTCCCAACGGTCTCCCCCTCATCGTAGGTTTGGTGGGGCCGCAGCAGGATGTCGTCCGGTGTGCCCACATCCACGTAGTCCTCACCCGCATCCCGTTTCCCGTCTTCGTCGTCGTCCCAGTACGGCTCGTAGCGGTCGTATTCTCCGTTTCCTTCCTTGGTGTCTCTGAAGAATCCGTGGGATATGAACACCGAGTCAATCTCCCCCTGTTTGTCTGGCCATCTTGCGACTAGGGCGTCGTGGACTTCCACCATGTTCCTGAGGGGCTTATCCATCAAAACATCCCACAACGCCGTGTATGAAATAGTTATTCGGTCGCCTCTGTCGTTGTCTCTGTCTATGAGGTCCCAGAACAACGCCGCGACCGCGAAGTCCTCATCGATTCCCTCATTCACCCACGGGTTGTAGTTGAGTTCGATGTTTTTGTAGTCTCCGTACAGGTGTTCAGTGTCTCTGTCAAGTTCCATGGAAACGACGTTGGGCCAGAACTCCGCGAACCCCTCCTCGTATGAGTCGCCGGTGTTGTTGTTTTTGAAGCCTCCGTGGTTGTCTCCGGGAGTGCCGTAGTGCGACCAGCTCCGGTATTTGTTGTACATGGCGTAGTGGAAGAACTCGTGCCACATGGGCGTTTCCGGCGCCGTGTACACGTTGTGTCTGCTCCGGCTCGTAGGCAGGAATACTCCCCCGCCGCGTTCCAATGGGTCATAGTATGCCGAGCTCTCGCCGTCGACGTAGATGTAGACCTTTAACGGCATGGTGTTGCCTCCGCCCTTGAAGTCGTAGCCTAGGGTGTTCTGCGTGAACGTGAACACTTTTTCCGTGTCGTGGTAGAGTACGCCTGCGCCCCATATCCTTTCCACGCTGTCGCCGCAGCCGCGGCATGCCGCAAGTTCGCGGTTGTCGCCGCGCAGCATCATGTTGACCTCCGTTTTACGCGGCAGCTTGAACGGCTTGCTCTCCACAATGTACGGTGCATTTCCAGGGTCCTGGTTGTATATTATGCGGAAGCGTTTGTTCATGTCCTCCAGTTCAACCCACATCATCCCCTCCACGTCCCCGCCCGCGCTCCCAAGTTCAAGGGGGTCGTAGTATATTATGAAACCGCCCCTGTTGTCTGAGCGGGTCACCCCGTACTCCCTCCACCCCCCGCCTTTTTTCCTGTAGTCCAATCCGACTTTAACGTTTTTCAGCGGCCGTCCGTTGCCGTCTGTCACTTCTCCGTGGACGTCCAGGTATCCTGCACACAGTCCGGCGTCCTCGGCGTTCCGGTATATCGTGTCTGCTATCTGCATGCTGTTGTCGTCTTCGTCGGCGCTGCTGGCTATGAACAGGTAGTCTCCGCACCTCCATGATACGGTGCCGTAGTATTCGGCGCAGATGCTGCTCTCATCCACGTCCGTGTTGAGTATCCTCTCCATCATCCGGACCGAGAACTTCAGTCCCTCCAGTATGGAGCCCGTCAAGCCGCCCGCCTCACACACTATCTCGCCCTTCCGCATGATTACGCCGTCGTGTCCCCGGTAGCCTGTGCGGTGCAGGCCGTTGACGGCGAGGGTGTCTATGGTGTTTTTCGCCTTCTCACTGCCCACATAGGATATGACGGCGCGGTCGTAGTCCTCGTAGCCCTCCGGAACCCATTCGATGTAGACTCCCTCGGCCTCGGTCATGCGCCCATATCCTGTGGACGTGACCATGAAGGACTTGTCCTTGAATCTGCCCCGGCCCTCTATGATGTTGGCGGGCCACCCCATCTGCGACGCAATCTTCCTCATAACGGAGCGGTGAAGTTCGGCTCTTTTCTCATCTGAACTGGCTTCGCCGGCGTCTATGCCGGATATTATGAGTGTGAGCAGGAGTGTCACCGCGACTGCCTTGGAAGCGGAGCCCATGTTAAACATGACCTCCCAACCGTTTAATATGCGTAATATTAATCTCAGTTATGGATTTGCTGGATTATCTGAAGAATAGGAGGAGCGTCCGATTATACACCGACGATGAAATAGGGGACGATGTGGTGGAGGATGTCTTGGATTGCGCGCGTCTGGCGCCGACCGCCCGCAACGCGCAGCCGTGGCTCATCGGGGCCGTCAGGGACCGGAGCCTACTGGGGAAACTCGGTTCGCTGGCGGATTACGGAGGCTTCATAGCGGCTGCAGGCGTCTGTTTCGCCGTTTTCACCCTGCGTGACGAGAAATACTATCTGGAGGACGGCTGCGCCGCCACCATGAACGTGATACTGGCCTGCGGAGCCCATGGACTCGGCACATGCTGGGTGGCGGGCGACAAGAAAGCCTACGCCGAAGACGTTCGGAAGCTTCTGAACGTCCTAGAGGAGTATACTCTGGTGTCTCTGGTGTCCGCAGGGTATCCCTCTGGCGAAGCCGCTCACAAACCAAAAAAGTCGGTGGAGGATGTGTCCTTCGCCGACAGATATAACGTTTAGACTACATATGAGTATGAACTATTGCAACGGTCCTCTCAATTATTGAGAAAATTTTTAGGCACTACGGAAACTTTTTTAACGGTCGTTCACATATCCTACTGTTCACCCTTATTACTACAACCCTTGGGAGCCGGCGGATGAAATACTCCGCCGGTCTTCCCCCGGTTTCTAAAGACTTTTATAGCAGACCTGTTCCATAGGTAAACGGTTACCACAATGGCCGACAGGAAAAAGAAGCGGGCTCCTGTCTCCCGGGAAGCAGATAAGATACTCACCAGGAACCGGGTCCGGAAACCAGACTCCGTGGATGAGGACCTGTGGGGTGGAAAGGAAGAGGAGTTCTTCTACGAGGAAACCTACTGGGACGACTAGGGGTGGGGGCCCACCGCATTAAGGCCCTCGTCTTCAGCGTACTTCATCATAATGTTCATATTCTGCACCGCCTGGCCGGCGGCGCCCTTCACCAGATTATCCAATGCCGCAATCAAGACTGCGCGGTGTTTTTCGCCGTCGTAGTGCGTTGAGATGTCGCAGTAGTTGGAGTGCAGCGTGCTCTTGCTATGCGCCGTTTCCACTATGCGGATGAACCGCTCTCCACTGTAGTATCCACGGTAGTGTTCCTGCAGGTCCACTCCGTCGAGGCCCCCGAACACGTGCGCGTTAGATACGATGCCGCGTTCCACCGGCACCAGCGTGGGTGTGAACGAAACGCTCACCCCCGGCAGCAGCTGATTGAGAACGTGGTCTATCTCCGGCTGGTGGCGGTGCCCCACCACCTTATACGGCTTCAGATTTCCGTCCACTTCCGGATGGTGTAGGAACTCCGACGGCTTGGCTCCGGCTCCGGAGGTTCCGCTCTTCGCATCCACTATAATCCTTCCCGGCTCTATCCTGTTTTTATAATCCGCCATAGGGGCGAGAGACAGTATGGCTGCGGTGGTGTAGCAGCCGGGGTTGGCCACGAAATCACACCCGATGATGTCTTCTCTGAACAGCTCCGGCAGCCCGTAAACCGCATTTTCAAGCAGCTCCGGGTTCTTGTGTTTCACGTAATACTTCTCGTACGTCCCCCGGTCTTTTATCCGGTAATCGGCGCTCAAGTCCACCAGCTTTATGCCTTTATCCAGTATCTTCGGGGCGTACTCCATGCTCTGGCCGTGCGGCAGCGCCAGGAACACGACGTCCGCGTCCTCCCTCCCGGGCTTGTATTCCTTGAATTCGGCGTCCATTACGCCGCGGAGGTTCGGATGGACGTTGGACACGGGGTGTCCCGCGTACGTCCTCGACGTCGTCTCCAACCCATCCACCCGCGGATGGTTCACCAGTATCCGGAGTAACTCCCCCCCCGTGTAACCTGAACCCCCGACAACCAAAGCCTTCAACTTAATACACCCTCACACTGTCTTCAAGTTTCTCAGGTTTATCTTTTTCAACGGGCTTAAATAAATCAACTACGTTAAGCCGCTGGAGGAACACCAGACCGTAGTATCTGAAGAACACGCTGACCGGTAATGTTATGCATGTGACCACGTACCTGACCACTAGAGTCAGCAACATCAGGGTCAGAACCCCAGTCACAATCAACGCGGCCGTAACGCCTCCCCCAACGGACCCGAAGCTGCTTAAACCCAGGTATGCTCCTAAGCCCACCAAAGCCGCCCCCCCGAACAGTCCTAGGAAGAACACGAAGCTTATTGCGAACACCACGATGCCCGCCACCAGACCCAGTAGAAACTTCAGCCCCAGGTAGACGATGAACTGCCAGAAATCCGCTTCCACAAGGGACTTCACCTCCCGCAGCCCGTCCAGTAAACCTATGCCTTTCGCGTACACTAGTGGGACAACGAACTCGGTCACAGACCACATCACCAGGGTGAAGGCTATAGCCGAGAATATGACCAGGATTACCCCCAATACTATCAACGCCAGATTGAACAAGTTGTTGTTGACCGCCGCGGCTACGAACACTCCCGCCAGAGCCGCGGCAACCAACAACACGACAAAAACCAGTCCAGCCCCCACCTGGAACAGGAACAGCCGCAGGCCTTCGCCAGCGTACCGTTTAAAACCCGCAATCAAACGTATTTCCTTCCTTACTAGTGCGTTGACGTATTCAAACTGCATCACCGCCGACACATACGAGAATATGAGACCGATGAACAGTGCGACAGCGACCATCACGGCAATAAAAGCCACGGCGGCGGGGCCAAGGCCCCCGCCTTCGTTAACGATGTTCTGGCTGTCCCCCATGCTCAGTCCCTCGACCAGCACCACCACCAATGCGAGTTTCAGCCAGAAACCCAGCTTCAACGGCAACAGCAGCTCCTTCGTCCTGTCGAACGACTCCTCCACCGCGTCGACCGCAATCCACTTGCTCATTTTATCTTATTGTACCTTTCAACCACCTGCTCCCAGGTGGGAAGGTTGGTCTGGCAACCCCATTCCTCCACGATGTATGACGCGGTGGCGTTACCTAATTTAACGCTCTCATATATATCGTGGCCTTTCACCCGCCCGGTTATGAATCCGGCGTTGAAGGCGTCTCCTGCGCCGGAGGCATCCACCGATGCGGTTTCATAGGCTGGGACGTCGACTTTAGTGTCTCCTGCGTAGACGCTGGCTCCGTCGGAGCCCCGGGTTATGATGAACTTCTGCCCCCCCTTCAGCTTCAGCTTGTACCCTATCTTCCTGAGGTGGCTGAGTTCATGATGGTTCAATACGACGATGTTCGACGCGTTCATCACCGTCCTGAACGCCCTCGGTATCTTGTGGAACTTGAACGTCCCGTATCCAGGGTTATACACCTTCAAACAGTCTTTGTAGGTCTTCACCACCTGTTTCTGCAGCCCCAGGTACGTGCGCGCCATGTACACCACCTTCACGTCCCGTGTCAGCTGCCTCCCCCACTCCTCCAGGGGGTTGAGGTCGTCAAGTTTCTCCGTAACTCCTTTGTAGAAGAAGCTTATCTGGTCTCCGTTTGTTTTGTAGAACATGCTCTTGGTGGTGTCCCCGAAAATGCCTTTCAGGTAAAGTCGGATGCCCTGGCCGCTCATGTAGTTTCGGTAGTCGTCGGCGTCCGTGCCGATGACGCTCACCAACCCCACGTCCAACCCCAGGTTTTTTGCGACCACTGCGGTGTTGGCGCCCATGCCGCCGTAGAAACGCCTCCCCCTGGTGACGTCGCTGGCTTCGTTCAACCCGGGCAGACGCTCCACCTGGTAGAAGTTGTCTATCGCGGTGTCGCCGAACACTAGAAGGTCGAGTTCCATGCCAACCACGTTATAAATGACCCGGCGTAAATTAAATACAGGATGCGTGTTGTGTTCTCCATAGGCGGAAGCATACTGGCGCCGGATGAGATAGACGCAGCCTACGTTCGCAAGGCAGCCGGCTTCCTGTCGTCTCTGTCCGAAGCCAACGAGGTTGCCGTCGTAGTAGGCGGCGGGAGACCAGCCAGGAGAAGAATCTCCGGGGCCCGCGAAAAAGGCGCTTCGTGGGCGGAGTGCGACTACATAGGCATACAGGCTACGCGGGACAACGCCCGCGCCCTAGCCGACGCGTTGGGCGGCAGGGCAGTGGAGTCTATTCCCCCTTCATTGGTGGAGGCGGTGGAGTCGTTCACAGGCGACAAAATACTGGTTATGGGGGGCACCGAACCCGGACACTCCACGGACGCGGTAGCCGCCCTTCTCGCTGACTGGCTGAAGGCGGAGTTGTTCGTGAACGCCAGCAACGTCGACGCCGTATACGACAAAAACCCAAAAGAGCATGAAGACGCTAAACCGCTGAAGAAGATTTCAGTCGACGGACTCATGGAGCTGCTGTCCGGCCAAGGGGGTAAAGCCGGCGAATACCCGTTGCTGGATGATATCGCGTTGAAGGCCATTAAACGCTCCGGAATCAGGACGGTCGTGTTGGACGGCCGCGACACAGAGAACATGCGTGCGGCAGTCGAAGGCAAAGCCTTCAAGGGCACCGTCGTGGGGTGACTGTTTTATTCCTGCAACTTCATATTTAACGCATGTACAGGAAGCGCGCGACGCTGTTCATAGTGAGCATTTTGTTGCTGGCGGCCCTGTTCTACACCGTAGACTACAACGAACTCTTCAGAATTACTTCCAAGATTAGTCTGGAGTGGGCTGCGGCGTTGGTTGCGGTGCAGCTGCTGATAATGTTTCTGATGTCGCTGAAATGGTATGTGGTCGTCCGCCGCTACGCGGTGTCTTTCAGAAACGTGCTGTACACGTCGCTGATAGGGTTCATGGTCAACAGTGTGACGCCGGTGAGCCTTGCAGGTGGCGAGCCTGTTCGGGCGTACGTGATAAGCAAGATAGACAAAATCAAGATGGAGAAGGCGTTCGCCACCGTCTTGGTGGACTTGTTCATCAGCATGCTCCCCGTCCTTCTGCTGAACCTAGCCGCAATACTCTTGGTTTTCAAGTACAGCGCAGACCTACGCATAGCCTGGCTGCTTGCCATAATAGGGGTTTTCATTGCCGCGTTCACCGCCAGCTCCTTCAGCATACTCACCACCCGGGAGCCGTCGATGAAGCTCCTCAAGAGACTGCTCAGCCTTCTGGGAAGGATAGCCCCCATCAGGAAGTACGTGAAGCGGGTTGAGTTGCGTGTGGAGGAGCTTCTTGGAAGTTTCCACCGGAGCATACGCAACACCATGACCGACTACTGGACCCTCACCGTCGCCCTGATAATCTCAGCGTCCGTATGGGTGCTGAGCCTCCTACGGGTGTACATGATCTTCATGGCAGTGGGTGTGTCACTGGACTTTGAGGTGGTGGTGATAGTGTATGCTGTTCTGCTGACCATAAGCATCCTGCCCCTGCTGCCCGGCGCACTGGGTCTGTGGGAGTGGACGGGGGCGGCGTTGTTCACCTTCTTCGGCCTGCCGTTGGAGGCGGCGGTTGCGATAACCTTGGTGGACCGCCTGCTGTTCTATTGGCTGCCGCTGTTCACGGGGTTCCTGTCTTCGCTGCACGTGGGGTTGAACGTTATGAAGCTGGTGGACCGCCCTACCGTGTGAGTCCCGTGTAGAGTTCCTCCAACCGGTCGACTGTCTTGTCGACTGAATTGTTTTCCGCCTCCTTCAAACAGTTTATGGACAGCCCGTCCATGTTATCGTACGCTTTCTCCACCTTCTCCAGCAGGTCTCCGACGTCCCCTCTACTGTAATGATAACCGGTGACGCCGTCTTCTATGGTGTTCTTCAATGCCAGTACCGGCACGCCGACCACCGGGGTCCCGCAGGCCATCGCCTCCAACGCCACCAGCCCCTGGGTTTCGGCGACGCTGGGGAACACGAACACGTCTAACGCGGAATAGAAGTGTCTCAACGTATCCCGGTCTAAGAACCCGAGGAACCTGACGTTCTCTCTGCCTTCAGCCAGCTTCTTGTAATGCTCCTCCGCCGGGCCCTTGCCTGCTATGAGCACGGTGCCGTCGAACCGGTCTGCCGCGTTAATCAGGTCCTCCAAATGTTTTTCGATGCCCAGGCGGCCGCAGAATCCGATTACCTTACCGTCGAGCCCCTGTTTTTTCTTGAACCCTGTAGGGTCGGCGTGGTGGAATACTCCCAGGTCTATGCCGTTGCTCAACACCTCCACGTCCCCGATGCCATTGGCGTCCAGTCGTTCCTTTATCGCTGGCGACGCCGTCGTAACATGGTTGAAGGAGTTCAGAAGCTTTCTCTCCCACAGCATGTAGGCGCTGCACAGCGCGGAAGTCAGCATTCTGTTCTTGGTCAAATAGCAGAGGTATTCGTCGCCGGGGGTGTGGAAGGTCAGCACCTTCGGTATTTTGTGGGCTCTGGACGCCATCCACCCGGCTATGGCCATCCCGTAGAGGCCGTGTTCGTGGACCACATCCAGCTGCCGGGTGTGCTTGGCTATCCGCATCGGCAGCGCAATCCTGTATCCCCTGTAGAAAGAAAACTCAACCGACTTGAACGGTATCTCCCGCTCCCCCGGCTGGTAGTCGCCGTCTGGATAGTATATCCACACATTGTGCCCGCGTTCCTCCAACCTATGCCTCCACGCCTCCAGCGTGAATGTCACCCCGTTGACCTGCGGAAAGTACGTGTCCGTGAAGAATCCGATGTTCATCTTACAGTACCGTCTCGTACGCGTGCTTGAGTTCAGCGCCTATAAATTCCAGCCGGTGTTCCCTCGCCATCTCCAAGGCCTTCTCACCCAATTCACTCCTCAACCCCTCATCCTCTATAAGTGCCTTCAGCTTGCGTTTGAACTCGTCGTTGTCTCCGGCCTTAAGGCAGTTCACGCCGTCTTCCAGCCACCCCTCGTATGTGGGCAGGTCACGTAGCAGCAGGGGGTGGCCGCAGGCGGCGGCCTCCAGTATGCTGATGCCCTGATTTTCGCACCAGCTTGGGAACAGGAATATGTCTCCGCAGCAGTATGCGGCCACGATGTCGCGGACGTATCCCGTGAACATCACGTTCGCGGGCGGGTTTTCTACGATGTTCTTCACCTCCTTGCCGCCCAGGTCCTTGTATGTGCGCCCAACCCATATGAATTTGTTGTCGGGGAACTCCTTCGCGACGTCCATGAACTCCAGCACTCCCTTCCTCTTGAACACGTGGCCGACAGTGAAGGGGACTATGCCCTCTAAACCGTATTTTTTCCGGTACCTGTTCCGGGCGTCCTCGTCCATGGTGAACCGGTCGAAGTCGACGCCGTTGCTTATAACCTTTATGTCGCGTTCAACCCCGTATCCCCTCACCACCTCCCTCGTGTATTCAGACGGGGATATGAGGAGGTCGGCTTGGTCGTAGAAGAACCGGAGATACTTCCTCAGCTTCGGCGCCAGCCTGGTGCTGAACTTGAAGCTGTCTTTCATGTCTTCGACGGTGGTGTGGGTGTGCATGACCACGGGGATGCCCTTCCACCGCATCTTCTGCGCCACATACGCTGAGCGGGGGCCGATGGTGTTTATGTCTATCAAGTCGAATTTGTCGCGGTGGCTTCTCGTCACCTCCACGCCGTTGAGTTCCAGGGACTTCCGCTGGTGCTCTATGGCACTTCCTATGCCGCTGCCCTTGAGCACCCGGTTGAGTTCACCGTATAGGCAGACCTTCATCTCAAATGTATGCGAGCCACTTCCCGTATTCCTGGTCCTTGCCTTCGACTATTTCGAAGAACTTCTCCTGTATCTGCTTCGTCACCGGCCCCGGCTTACCCTTGCCTATGGCGTGTCCGTCTATCTCACGTATCGGCGTTACTTCTGCGGCGGTTCCTGTGAAGAAAACTTCGTCGGCCGTGTAGAGCATGCCCCTGTCCATGTCAGTCTCCACTACCTCTATGCTCATGCTCCCCGCCACCTTTATGACGCTGTCCCTGGTTATGCCCATCAACAGGCTGGCGTGCTCCGGCGGCGTGTACAGTATGCCGCCGCGGACAGCGAATACGTTCTCGCCCGGCCCTTCAGAGACCATCCCTCGGTTGTCGAGCATGATGGCTTCATCGTAGCCTGCGTTAAGGGACTGGAGTTTCGCTAGTATGCTGTTTATGTACTGTCCGGTGGCCTTCGCCCTCGTGGGCACGATGTTGGTGTTGAACCGTTCCACAGACGATATCATGACCCGTATCCCCTTCTTCAAGCCTTCCTCGCCGAGGTATGTGCCCCACGGCCACACCGCTATCGCAACGTCCACCGGCGAATTCAGAGGGTTCAACCCCATCTCCCCGTAGCCCCTGTACACTATCGGCCTTATGTAGCATGCGTCCAAGCCGTTCTCCTTTATCAGCTCCTTTGTCGCGTCCTCTATTTCCTCGACGCTGTACGGTACCTCCATGTAGTAGAGTTTGGCGGAGTTGAACAGCCGCTCCACGTGCTCCAGCAGGCGGAACACAGCCGGCCCCTTGACGGTTTTGTAGCACCGTATGCCTTCGAAGACGCCGCTTCCGTAGTGGAGGGCGTGCGTCAGTATGTGGGTCTGGGCTTTGTCCCAGTCCACCATGTCCCCGTTCACCCATATTTTGTCGGTTTTCTTAATCGGCATGTTTTTCACCCCGCTAATAAATGGTTCTGGACAGTTTTATTTCCACGTTTTTCCTCACCACAGTGACCCCTGGCTCCTCAACCACCGTCCCGATTCTGGTGAGCTCGTATTCGCTGCCGTATTTGTCCGTTATCGCGTCAGCATCCTCTTCAGACACTACGGCGCAGAACCCCACTCCCATGTTGAACGTCTTGTACATCTCCTCGTTGGATATTTTTCCCGCCTCCTGTATCTTCTTGAATATCATCTGTGGCTCTGGCATGTTGTCCAGCCGGAACCCGACCTCCCCCAGCCGCATGAGGTTGAGGAATCCTCCGCCGGTGACGTTCACTAGACCATGGACGTCGTAGTTGTTTATGAGCTCCAGCACCTCCTTCACGTATATCCTCGTGGGCGTCAGAAGGTTCACCCACATGTTCCTCGGCACAACCTTCCTAGCCAGTGTCAGTCCGTTGCTGTGTATGCCGGAGCTTCTGAAGCCCAGCACGGCGTCTCCCGCCTTCACCTTCTCCCCGGTTATTATCTTCTCCCTCTTCACATACCCCATCACCGCAGCCGCCAAGTCGAAGCCCCTGCCCCGGACACCGGTTATTATCTCCGGCAGCGAAGCCGTCTCACCGCCGACTATTGCAATACCTGCCTGTTTCGCGCCCTCATACAGTCCGACCGATATATCCTTCGCTATCTCGTCGTCGGTGGCTTCCATGGCTAGGTAGTCGACCATGGTGATGGGTTCCGCGCCGACGCATATGATGTCGTTGACGTTCATGGCTATGCAGTCTACGCCCACTGTGTCGTATTTTCCGAGCTCCTGCGCCACCAGAACCTTGCTGCCTACGCCGTCCATGGCGAACGCCAGCGCGTATTCGCCGAAGTCTATGAGGTTGGCGAACGACTTGTTCTCATGCAGTACGCAGCCGAGCTTGTCCTCCCTGAAGCAGAACGTCTTCGTCACCCACCGGTTGATGTTCTTCACGGCCCGGTCCTCCCGTCGGAGGTCGACGCCCGCCTTCGCGTATGTGTCGGGCTTCTTCTTCGGCTTGGCCATAGGCTTACTTTATGGGAGTTTTTTTATAAAATCCAGCATTTCCCCCGGGTTTTCAGCTATGTGGTCCGGGTTCTCCCCTTCCAGGCGTTTGCGGCTGTGGAGGCCCCATGTGCCCACCACCACGGGCATCCCAGCCTCCCGGCACGCCTGCACGTCCTCCACCATGTCTCCGACGTACACGCATTCCCCAGGTCGTACGCCCAGCTGGCGGCACGCGAACAGCAGCGGCTTCGGAGACGGCTTGCGTTCGTCGAAGTCGTCCCCTGACACCACAACCTCCATGTCCTTGAGTATGTTGTTCCTCTTCAGCTCCCTGGTCAGCGGCTTCCGCGGGGCGGACGAAACCACGCCTGTGAGGTAATCTTTGTTGAGCTCGTCCACCACCTCCCTAACCCACGGGTACGCCATGGGCCGCTCATGCTTTATCTTGTTCTCCCAGTACTCCACTAGATACTCTTCGTGTTCGATCAACTCCATCTCCGCCAGCATGTCACGCCAGTCGTGTCGGAACTTCTCCTGGTATTCACTGCGGCTCCAAGGCTTCAGTCCGAAGTGGTTGAACACGTCCGTGTACGTTTCCACCATGAACCCGAGCACGTCCCACAGTGTCCCATCCCAGTCCAGCAGTACAGCCTTAACCATGTTTTATCCCGAAAAAGCCCAGCGCATTCGACGTTGTTGTCTCAGCCACGTCGTCAAACGAAACATCCTTCAACTCTGCAATCTTCTCAGCCCCCGCCCTGACGTTGACGGGCTCGTTACGCTCCCCCCTCACAGGGCTCAGATACGGCGAGTCGGTCTCCAACACCACCGATTCAAGGGGCAGTGCCTCCACCATCCGCTGCCTGCTTTTAACGTGCGCTACGTTGGCTGGGACCGAAATCAGGCACCCCCGTTCCACGACATCTAACGCCTCCTCTACTGTGCCGGAGAAACAGTGCATTATAGCTCTAGTCTTATGTTTCCCTAATATATTAATGCACTCCCGTTCGGCTTCGCGGCTGTGAACCACCAGCGGCAGCTTCAACTCCCCGCTAAGCCGGATGAACTCGGTGAAGTGTTTTTCCTCCGTTTCACGCCCCACGTCGTCTTTAACCCAGTGGTAGTCCAGCCCCACCTCCCCCAGACCCACTACCTCGCCGCGGTGTTTTCTGAGCAGTTTCACAGTCTCCCGGAATTTCCCCTCATCAAGGTCGCTGGCCCCCAAACCGAGGGTACAGTACAGGTTTTCATACCTCCTGCACAAACCCAACGCCTTCTCCACGCTTTCGGGTTCGACTATGGAGTTGACCACCACCATATCCGAAGCCCGCCCCATAACATCGTCTCTGTCCGCGTCGAACTCTTGATAATCCAGGTGGCAGTGGGCGTCAACCAGCATGCTCCACCCGTATCTCGTCCCCTGGTTTGGCGCCAAGGAGTTTTCCCGCGTCCCCATGGTTCACGTCCACCTCCAGGAGCCCGTGACTTCCATACAATACGATGAGTTCCCCCTCATCCGCGTCGCAGAACGTTGTGGCGCACACCGCGTCGTACCTCTCCCCCCCGTGAACCACCTTCAACTCCATCCCCGGCTCCACCGCCCTAGCGACTGTGGTGACGATATTTCCGAACCCGTCCACGTGAACCACCTTGTCTTCCCCGACGTCAAGCGGCTCAACCTCCCTCACCCGCTCTCCAACTGTGTCGACGTCCACGCCCTTCGCAATCAACGCCGCGGCCGGCGCGAACACGTCACGGCCGTGGAACGTGGAGGAAACCCCCTCTAATCCGGCACGCTCTTTCACCGTTACGGTGTCTAAGCAAATCATCCTCGTCACGTCCTGGTCCTTCAAAGCCCACCGGAGTAGTCCGTTGTCCGGGCCCACGAAGAAGCAGTCTGTCGTCTCCACAGCCAACGCCTTCCGCTCTCCTCCGACTCCGGGGTCTACGACGCCCACATGCACCGTATTCTTCGGAAAGTACCTCCACGCGCGCGATAGTATGAACGCGCCCTCCAGTATGTTGTGCCGCGACACACCGTGGGTTACGTCCACCACGTCCGCGTCGGGGTTCACCTTCTTTATGACGCCCTTCATCTCCCCCACATAGTATCCCGACCCGAAGTCGGTGGTCAACGTCACAACAGTCATAGTAAGATTTAAGGCCGCTTCTATATAACGCTGGCCTGTGCGGCCTGCACCAGCGGCGTCCCGGACATAATATGCCAGGCTATGGGCGCGAGACTCAGCAGCGTCATATACGCCGAAATCATGAACAGTAGCTTCACAGTCTTCCCGTCCACGTATCTTCCGTGTGCCACCGCCGCAGGCAACGCAGCCAGAGGCACCAGCGGCAGCATGAACCTCCAGCTCCAACTCCATCCTCCGACGCTGTCGTATCTCATCCCGTATGCCAACGCGAGCAGCAGGAAACACGCTACCAGAACATTGAATTCACTCCGCCGTTCTTTAGTCAATCCAGCAATGGAAACCAGCAGCACCGGGTTGGTGGTCAGCAACACGATGGTCAGCGCCGGCGCAGACACCAGGGGGTTCTTCCCCCACCTGCCTGGGCTGTTCAGGTCCACGGTCTCTATCTCGCCGTCAACTATCCGGAGCTGGCTGCCGTATCCCGTCTCCAGCGGCCCCCCGAAACACAACGTATTATATGCGGGATAAGTCCACGCTGTCAGCAGGAACCCTAGAACGTACAGGGGCAGTAGCCTGCGGGTTTCGTGCAGAATATACGCCCCGTAAACCGCGACCATGATCAGCAATGTGGGCCTCGTCAGCGGCATCACCCCAGCCAACGCACCGGCGTAAATAATCCTCCAGCTGCTTCCTACTTTCACCCCCTTCAGCATCAGGTAGTATGCTCCCGCAGCCAATGCCGCGGACAGTATGTCGGAGTAGAACACTTGGCTGTATGTGAGTGTCATCGTCCCCACTCCGAAGTACAGTGTGGTCCGGGCTGCCACCGGCTCCGTGGCATACAGGCAGCACATCCTGTATATGACATAGCATGTCAGGAGCCCCAGCAGCGCGTTCATCAGATAGTAGCCGAAAAAACCCAGCAGCGCGTAGAAGGGGGCGGCCAGGAACGATATGGCAGGCGACGGCGTGACGTAGACCCTGTCTCCTACGCCGAGACTCAACCCGGTGGCGTCATACAACATGGAGGTGTTCTCCACCACATGCAACCGGCCTTCCTCGACAATGTTTTTGGTGAGCAGATGGTACAAATAGCCGTCTCCGTAGACTCTGTCGGGGACACCGACCCAGGATTCTGCCTTCTTCTGCGGCGCGTTTTGGGGGTTGAAGAATATGAGCGCCAGATACACGACCACCAGTATGGCGAAAACCCTCCTGCCGGAGAGCGCTTTCACTCACACCACATCCTCGAGGTTTAACCTGTTTTCGTAGAGGGCCTTCCCCAAGACAACACCCCATGCGCCCGAGTCCCTGCACGCTTCAACGTCCTCTGCGCTGGATATGCCGCCTGACACGATAACCGGTTTGTCGCTCGCCTCGACGACCTTCTTCACCTGGTCTATGTTGACGCCGCCCATCCTGCCCTCCACGTCGACGTCGGTGTACAGGAAGCCCCACGCGTGTTCTCTGGCGGCCTTCACCAGCTCCACCGCCTCCAAACTTGTTTTCTCGGTCCAGCCTTTAACAGTCACATACCCTCCCCTGGAGTCGACCGCGACTATGACGCGTTCACCGAACTCTTCAGTAACGGTCTTCAATGCCTTGAACCCTTCGGTGTAGTCTTTCACGGCCATCGTCCCCACTATCACCCGGTCTATGTTGAGGCGCAGCAGCTCCCGTACCCGGTCCAGGCTCCGTACTCCGCCGCCGAACTCCACAGGCAAACCAACATCTTTCTTCAATCTGGTGAGCACGTTCAAGTTGCCCCCCCTCCCCAGGGCCGCATCCAAGTCGACGACGTGCAGCATGGACGCGCCCTTGGCCTTCCAATCCAATGCTTTTTCCACGGGGTCGCCGTAGTCCTTCTTGGTTTCAGGGTCTCCGCCGACCAGCTGCACGCACCTGCCGCCCATCAAGTCTATAGCGGGTATAACCTCCATATTCATCTATTATACCTACGTTCATATATTACGGTATGGCCCGTCGTTCGGAGGCTGCGCGGAAACGCACCCAGGATAAGCGGAGCAAACTGGAGGCCGAGCTCAAGGAAGCCGAGGATGCGGTAAGGGACCTTCTGAAGAGCGACGAAAGCAAGCTGGTGAAGACCAAGAAGCAGCAGATGTACAGGAAATGTATCCGGGATTTGAAGCAGAACCTCGACCTCATCTAGTCGCCGAACATGGCCGCGAAACCCGAAGACGCGTCCTCGTCCACTTCCATGTTCTGATATTCGAAGCCTTCTTCTCCTCGCAAACTGCTCCTGCTCAGTATTTCCGCCCCACCATAGCCTTCATGCTGCGCGATCAGCGTGTTCACTTTCTGGTCTATCCGCTGAACGGCCTTCTCTATCTCCTTCAGGTACTGTAGGATGTACTCCAGCCTGCCCTCTTCGGTTCGGCCGGGCTGCGCTATCCGCATGTGCCTGGTCTGGACGCTGAACCGGAGGTCGCTCCTCTCAACGCCTTCTGGCAGGAAATCTGCGACGTCCGTGTGCATGCGTTTAATCCTGCTTTTGTCGCCTTCCAACACGATCGCCAGCGTCTTCCCGCCGGCCGACAACACAGTGCCTTCAACTCCGTGGGCGTGTATCTCCTCCTGCAGGCGTATCCTGAACCACTCGCTGTCTTCGCCTATGAGGTGGAATTTCGCAGACACCATCCTATGCCGTCCCGGAGGTCGCCGAGCGCTTCCGCGGTCCGCAGCGGACTCTTCTCCCCCGTCACTTGCTCATACGTTTCGTCTGTCAGGAGGTTCCGGAGTCCGACGCCAACGTCATCACATGCCTTTTTGAGGGCCTGGTATGATTCGCTGCTGGGCTTGAGGTAGCAGGCGACTCCGTCATAGTATTTCATGTGCGCGGTTAAATAATTCCTAATCCGTTCAGATGTCACCTCAATGTAACGTCTCTTTATCTCCGGCGTCTCCATGCGTTCATCCCAGTCGTAGCTGTTGAACGGGTAACGGTTCTCGAACTCCCGCGGTATGACTCCGGCGTTGCTCAGCATAACCTCATGGAACCTGCGCCTGTCAGAACCCAACACCTCCATTATCGCCTTATGTGTCTTTGACATGGAATATGGTTTCACGTAGCTGCAGGGCAGAAACAGCAGTACCCTGCCTTCAGGGGGCCTGTACCACCGTATGATGTAGTCGTGCCAGGCCTCAAAGTGGGGGTGGGTCAAATAATTCTCGCCCAACCCGGTCAAGTCCTCCCGCATCTCGTCGGGGAACACGGGCGTGAAATGGAAGGTCTCCTCCTCAACCTCCACCCTGGGGTTTCCGACCCACTTGAACACAGCCTCCCTGAATTCTTCCCTGCCGAGGAAACGCCACTCCCCGCTCACCCACTGCCGCATCAGCGGGGCGTTGCTGTGCGGGAGCGTGTTAATCAACACAATGGAGTCCGAGTGTTTCAATGCGTATTCGACGCTCATGTCCAACTCACCGTCAACGTCGTCTGTGAACGGCGGGTTCACCAGCAGGTACGTCCTCACCTTGAAACCCGCCTCGCGTATCCTCCCGGCAGCCCCCTCATACTCCTTTGTCCCATACCCTTTCTCCAGCTTCTTCAGCAACTCGTCGTCTGCGGACTCCAGCCCCATCGCAACCGCCACGTTCAGCCCCTGGAACTCCCGCAGCACCTCTTTTGTAACGTATTCGGGCCTGGACTCCACCTGCACGTACCCGACCTTTTTTCTCCGGCATTCTTCTATGAAGTATCTTCTCGCCGAGGCGGGAACCTGTTTCTCGTCGAAGAAGCTACCTGAACCGTATACTCTAACCTCATTCCCCTCCAAACTGTTGAAGAAATCTTTTAAGCATCCGGTGACGTTCTCTTCCGTCGGCGGGCTGCCCCGTATCCTCCCGTATCCGCAGAAATAGCATCTGCCGTGGCTACACCGTCCGGAATTCAGTATGAGGATGCCCATCACTTGCCCCGCATCCTCCGCAGCTCCTCCCGTATCTCATCAGCCTCCAACTCTGCCTTCACAGCCTCCAGGTCGGCGCCCTCCTTCACCGCCACCTCCTTCCCCCCCAACATGGGTGACTTGACCTCGACCACGCCCTTGTCAGCCAGTATCCTAATCCACTCCGACGCTTTCCCGCCGGCCAAGGCCTTAACCTCGCTTTCCTTCAGCTTCCTTTTCTTGGACAGCAAGTCCACCAGGGTTTTGACGTTTACGCCGGGCTTTTCAGGCGCGGGAGCGGGTCGTTCCACGGGGGCTTCCGCGTTCTCCTCCACAGGCTCGGGGGCAGGTTGTTCGGCCGGTGTTTGTTCCTCCGGTTTAGCCTCCTCCATTTCAGTCATCGGTTCGGCTTGGGCGGGCGTTTTCACATTGACTTCATCCTTCTCCTCAGGAGCGGCTTCCGCTGATGCTTCCACCTTCTCCTCTTTAACCTCCACCGCAGGTTCGGGGGGGATCCCCTCCAATACTTCCTCTTCGGGGGCTGGCGGTTTTCCGGATTCTTCGGAAAAGGCCTTCGCTTCATCCGCAAGTATCCGGCTGACTTCTTCCTCCTCGTCGACTATCTCCCCTATTTCCTCCCCCACCCCGCCTTTCAGGGAGGCTAGTTTGCCTTTGACGTCTTTTATCCTGTCTCTGATATCTGCTATGAGTCTGCCGCTGTCACCCGGTCTTTCGTCGGGGGTTTCATCCAGTATCAACTCTATGTCCTTGTCTTCCTCGAGGATGCGCTGCCGCTCCAGCTCCCGCTCGTAGGACTCCAACTCCTCCTGCTTCTTCCTCAAAGCATCCTCCAGCTTCTTGCGTTCAGCCCGTTCTCTCCGCAGCTGTTTCTCGAACTCCTCGACCGTCTCCTCGGTTTTCTCGCCCCGCTCCTCCCTCGCCTCCTTGAGTCTTTCCTCGAGGCTGGCCCTGAGTTTCTTCTCTGTCAGCAGCTCCTCCTCCACCCCCTTTATCATGCTGTCTTTCTCGGCGAGCTGGTCTTCGAGTTTCTCCCTCAGCCGGCGTTCCTTCTCCAGCTCCTCCTCCACCCTCCGGAGTTCCGTCTGGGTGGGTCCGGCGTCTGACCTGCTGCTCCTCACCCGCTTCAGCCGCTCCAGCACCTCGGCGGACGGTTTTATGGTGGGGTTGGGGTGGGTTTCACCGTCAACTTCAACGAGCTTCCGTGACTTCAATGCGTTAATCCACCCGTCGACGGTCTTCTTCTTCACCCCGAGCATGTCGGCTGCGTCGCTGGCTTTCACGCCGTCGCCGTGTATCACAATCTTCAGCAGGCTTTTTGCGGTCTTCCGCCCGCCTTCAACGTCTTCTATGACGTTTTTCAGCTCCTCCAGCTTCCGTTGCCTGGCATCTTCTCGCCTGCGGATGGCCCTCCACTCCCGGCGCTTCTCCTCGGTGTCGTCCATCGTTTAAACTCTTTACTTTACTCTTATTTGTACCTGCTTTTAACGGTTTTCCGTATCTCATCCGCCTTCTTCTCCCCTATGCCCTCCACCTTCATCAGTTTCTTGCGGTCCGCGTTCATCACCGCCTCCACCGACCCGAACTCCTCCAGCAGCCGGTCGGCGAGGACCGCGGACACATTGGGCAGTGATTCGACTATGAACCGCTGTCTCTCCTTGAGCAGCTCCGGCTTGCGTTCGCCGCGCAACGCCACCACTCTCTTGTTGTCTTCCTGCTCGCGTTTCGCTATCGCATACAGCATCATGGCCGTGTCTTCTTCGTCTTCTGTCGGAATGATGGGTATGTCGAAGTCTACCGCAATCGCGGCGATGGCGCCGCGGACGGCGTTGGGGTGTATGTTCCGCTGCGCATACAGTTCGTCGACTCCCTCGAGTATCAGCAGTGGTATGGGGAAGTTGCGGCGCATCTCCGCCACCTGTGTCATCAGCCGCTTGTCTATGATGCTCTGGAGGAAGTCGCCCATGGTCTTCCGCTCCACGCACACCCTGTCCGACAGCAGGTAGTCTCCGACGGGCAGCTGCTTCAACTCTATATCGCACCGTTCCTTCAGAGACGACAGTATGGCGGTGTTCCGCTCCCTCGCATCCACTATAATCCTAACGCCCTCTCCGGAGTCCATGTTGAACGACACGATACTCTGCTGGCCCACCCCTTTGACGGGCTCCGGAACGTCCGACACCATTGTTTCAGCGAAGTCGACTTCATCCCCTGCCTCGCCGACGTCTCCCTTCTCAGACTCCGCCACAACGTCGTCTTCCACCACATTAGACGCCCCCATCTCCTCGTCCCCCACCGGCGCCTCCGACCCCTCGTATTCGCCCATGGTCTTCTGTTCATTCAGTCCCGTCCGCAGCTCCCTGACTATCTTCCCCATCCTCCGTTCCTTGTGCACGGACGCCCAGTAGTAGCCTTCGTCCCTGGTGCCTTTTGCAATCAGCACATACACTTCTCCGGTGGCGCTTCTGCCGGTTCTGCCCCTCCGCTGTATCGTTCTTATTTCGGAGGGCACGGGTTCGTAGAATACCACCGCATCCACCTTCGGAATATCCAGTCCTTCCTCCGCTACCGAGGTTGCGACCAACGCGGTGTAGGCGCCTTCCCTGAATCTCTCCAGAATCTTTATCTGCTGCGTCTGCGTCATACCGGACTTCACGCCCTTCGACGCCTGCCCTATGAACTCGTGGGCGAGTATGTCTTCCGCGTTCAGACGGTCTATTATGGTTTCGACGCTGTCCCTGTACTGGGTGAATACCAGCACCTTCTTCCCCCCGTATTTCTTCACAATCCGCGCGACCTCATCCAGCTTCGGGTGCTCCACCCCATTCCTTCGGAGGGCTTTGACGTCGGTCATCGCCTTCATCATCTTGTAGTCGTGCATCAGCTTCTTCACTGCCTTGCTACGCTGGCTTCTCAGCCGGCGGAGGTACTCGTCCAACGCGCTGATGCCCTGCGTTTCAAGGAGTTCGATGGCGTGGTTGACCTTGATTGCGGCCGCCACCACCGATGCTGCACTGTACGCCTCCACCCCGGAGGTGATGTCCTTACGGACCTCCTGTTGTATGCCCAGCAGCACCCGCTTGTTCGCCTTGCTCAAATTCGCGCTTTCGAGGTAGCCGAGTTGTTTCAGCTTCCTCACCTCGTCGCGCAAAACATCCTGCAGCAGTTTCTGCACGGCATTGAACTCCTCCGGGAGGTCGACCTTCACCCACCTGACCTTCACCTCCTTGATGTAGGGTTTCACGTCCTTGTCCAGGTCGGTCTTCGCCTCCACGTACCGGATGTGTAGGTTTTTGCATACCTCAGCCACCTTTTCCTTCTCGCTGCTGGGGCTGGCGGTCAGCGCAAGCGTCAGCGGGAAATGACTCTTCTTCACGTACTCCTCCGCTATGGGGGCGTAACTGTAGCTGCCTGTTGCGCGGTGTGCTTCGTCGAACACAATCAGCGACACGTCACTGAGGTCCAACCCTCTTATGATGTCGTTTTCTATGGTCTGCGGGGTCGCGAACAGTATACTGTTTTCGCCCCACTTCTCCCTCCGCTTCTTCACGGGGTCGTTGCCTGTCAACACCGCCAGTTCCTCGACGTTCAACAGTTCATGGAAGGTTTTTTTGTGCTGCACCACCAGCGGCTTAGTGGGTGCGAGAAACAATACCCTGCTATTCGGGTACTTGTGGAGCCGGTGGGCGGCCACCATCGCAGCCACAATCGTCTTCCCCAGTCCCGTGGGCAGGACGACCAGCGTGTTCTCCTCGATGGCCCTCGCTATTATGCTCTCCTGATACCGCCGCAGGTCCAGCTTCCTCCTCCTCACCAGCGGGTGCTCAACAAACATCGCTAAACTATAATGGACGCCTGGTTAAATTCATTCCCCACAGAGCAGGCGAAAACATATTTTATAAATAATTTATGCTTTTTTCAAACTATTTTGAAAAAATTATAATTATTTTTTAGTATGAGCCGAGGTTCTTCAGGAAGGTGGTGCGTTCCCTTATCCTGTCCAGAAGCCCCTCCACACCTTTCTGGTCGAGGCCGTTGTTTTCGAAGTCTATGTAGAATATGTACTCCCCCAACTTTCTCCTCGACGGCCTGCTCTCTATCTTGGTGAGGTTTATGCCGTTGTCTGAGAACACCTTCAACGCGGAATACAGTGCGCCGGGCTCGTCCTTCAGCGCGAAAATCACAGACGTCTTGGAGCCCCACACCTGTTTTTTCGAAACGGCTATGAACCGTGTCTGGCTGGGGTCGTCTTCGATGCCTTCGTCAACCACATCCAGCCCGTATTTTTCAGCCGCATACCTGGGTCCGACCGCCGCCACGCCGTCCGACTCCGACGCCTTATTCATTGCCGCGGCGGTGCTGTCCGCAGCCTGCATCCTGGCCTTCGGATAGTTTTCCTTCAGATACTTTTTGCACTGGGCGAGCGCGTGCGGGTGGGACATCACCGTCTTCACCCCCCCATGTTTTTTCATCAGGCACAGGCTGATGTCCAGCGTAGCCTCCCCCACTATGCTGACGTCGTAGTTCATCAGACACTCCAGTGTCTTGCCCACGCTTCCCTCCAGCGAGTTCTCCACCGCTACCACGCCTTCACCGCCGGAGGCCACGTACTTGAATACTTCCTCTACGTCACCCATGTACTCCAAATCGGCTTCGGGGTATATTTTCTTCCCTGCCTCCGCGGTGAACGTGCCCTCCGGTCCTAACACGGCTACTTTACTCATTCTCCCTGCAGTAACCTATTATTTTTTTGTATAATTCTTCCATGAATTCCTTGTGGACGGTCTTGGACTTCACCTTCTCCAACACCCCCTCCTCCCGGCCCTCGTCTTTGATGTCCAAGCCCTTCTCCCGCTTGTACTCCCCCACCTGTTTTGCAACTTCAACCCGCTCGTTCAAATACGCCACTACCTTGGAGTCGATTTCGTCAATCCTGTCCCGCAGCTTCTCCAACTCGCTCATTCTTGCCGCCCCCTATTCTCCATTCTTCCTCCACTCGCCTACGATGTCGACGTCTTCGCCGCTTATCCGCGTCTTCCGCTCCCGTATCTTCACCGGCACCGGCAGCTTGATGGCGGACCCCACGATAATCGCCTCCCCCCGCGAGAGGCTGGGGAGGTCTCTTACGATGTCTTCTGTTACTGTTTCTACGCTCTGCCTAATATACTCCTGGTCGCTGGGGTTCACAATCTTCATGATAATCTGGGTGTTGCACTGGCTCAATACGTCGGCGTCCAGTTTGTTCGGCCGCTGGCTCACCACGCACAGGCCGACGCCGAATTTCCTGCCTTCCCGCGCTATCTTCTTCAAAATAGTCCTCGACGGGGAGTAGTCTCCTTCCACCGACCGCGGCGCGAAGTTGTGGGCCTCCTCCAGTATCATGAACGCCGGCACGGGTATGCCGGAGCCGTCTTCGCCGCGCATGTACTTCTTCCGGCCGTCGAATATGCCGCGCGCGATTGCGGCGACGATGATTTCGCTCACCCTCTCCTCAGCCTCCGACAAGTTTATTACGGTGAGCTGGTTGGGTTTCACGATGTCCGTCAGCTTCGTCCCCTCCACCGAAAAAACCCCCATCCGCTCCAGCCGTCTTATCCTCCGCATCAGCGCGCCGACGGTGGAGATGCCGACTTTCTTGGTGATGCTTTTGAGCACGTTGCTGGGGAACAGCTGGCTTTCGTCGCCCTTCTTCTCGCCCTTCTTGATGTCGTATATTATCTCCAGCACGCGGTGGAGGGTTTCCAGATCGTATTTGTCGTAGAACCGGTCCGCGAGACTCAGCACCTCATCCAGCAAATCCCGTTGGGTGGTTGTTAAATCAGGCATAAGGTTCATGAAGTCCCCAGCATGCAATGAACCAACGTCGACTTTGATTCTGTTCTCTCCCTCCACGTCGTACACTATGGACGCAGAGTCTTCGAACTCCATGTTACGAAACTCTCCGTGGAGGTCGAATATGACCACTGCCCCGCCTTTCTTCATCAGTTCCTCAACGAGCACGCCTACGCTGTAGCTTTTCCCCGCCCCCGTCATCGCCAACACAGCGCAATGTCTTGAAACAAGCTCGTTCACGTTCACATATATCCTCACCGTGTCCCTCGTCGACAGCGTCCCAACGTACGCGCCTCTCGCAGGGTCCTGCTGCAGTATCCTGTCCAACAATTCGTCGGGCGCCAGTTGAACGCCCGCGCCGGGTTTGATTCCGTGGCGTGGAATCTCCAGTCCTTCGTCGGTTTCTATGCCCAGCACCTTCACGATGGGCACCGGGTACTCGCCCTCCTTCAGTATTATGTCCGCGAGCCGGAGGTCGCGTCCGAACTCGTCCGGCAATAGCTCGTTGGAGATGATGATGTCCTTCACCACACCCAGCACGGCCTTGCCTGTGACGGCCTCTTCCACGATGACGAACTCGTCCCGCTTTACTTTTTCCTCCTCCCCCTCTTTTATGACGAATTTGAAGTTCCTCAGGGTGGTGGAGCCTATGACCTGGCCTACGACCATGGTATTATATTATGTTTGCGGATAATTAACATGCGTTCGCTTGTCATAGGTCGTTTTCAGCCGCTGCACGTAGGGCACGTTAAAATGATAGAGTATGCGTCGGAAAAGTCGAATTACCTGGTTGTTGGGTTGGGGAGCTGCAACAAGAGCATGGAGTGGGAGAACCCGTTCACGGCCGAGGAACGGGAGGAGATGATTAAGGAGTCATTGTCCCTCGACACCCCTTATGAGATAAAGCGGATACCCGACTTCGGAGACGACCGTGAATGGGTGGAGTGGATTAAAGGCAACCTAGGGTTTGAGGCTCTGCTCACCAACAGCGACAACGAGCGCAGAATCTTCGAGGAAGCCGGGTTGGAGGTGGATTCAGTCCCGTTCTACGACCGCGAAAAATACTCGGCCACCGAGGTGCGGAGGCGGATGCTGGAGGACGAGGACTGGGCGGAGCTCCTGCCCGTGGGTTCCGTGAAAGTGATAAGCCGCATAGACGGCGTATACCGGGTCAAGGAGCTGGCGAAAGGCGTCAGTCCATGAACCCTAGCGCATCGTCTATCCTCTGCAGCTCTATCCCCGTTGTGCGTGTGCCGGTGATGTATCCTCTGCTGTTGGCTATCAACCCCGCCTTCACGTAGGGTACGCCGAAGTTCACGGTCCCCACCATGCCTGCGGCGCCGAACACGTCCTTGAGTTCGTCTAGTCTGTCTTCCGCGTCGGGGTGGGCTATGAATCCTTTGTTGGTTGCCAGCAGGTGGGCTCCGACTTCGCTGTGGCCGCCGACGTCCCCCACCGTCACCTCAACGCCGAGCGTGTCCCGTATGGTGTCCAGGTCTCTTATGTGGCGGCTGACGTATGCGCCGCGGTCGTTGCATGCTATGAGGTTTCCCAGCGCCGTGTATTTGCCCCCCAGCCTTGCGACCTCCGCGCCGTGTTGGCTGCAGAATTTCTCCAGCTCCCCCACTTCATGGTCTGACGTGAAATACGGCACCAATAGTCCGTTGCTGTTTCCCGCGCAGAACATCCCCACCAGGTTGGTTCCGTACACCTTCGCCTTCAGCACAGGAACATCCAAGACTTCCTCGCCTGTGAAGTCGGGCGCCAAAACCGCGTACCTGTTTGTGGCGAGGCCCATGAGGCCGACGAACTCCTCCCCGTGTACGTTTACTTGGCTGACGTGCATTTTATCTGATGTAGCTGGTGTCAGCTTCGGTGTCGCGTTCCAGGTTCACCTTCGGCATGGGCACGGGCGCCGGCAATTTCACATCCCTCGCGAGTATGCTGGCCTCTATGATGCAGTTGCTCAGTATGACGTTGTGTACTTTCTCAGCAATCTCCTTCGGCAGCTTCTTGCGGCCGCTGTTGTTCCACTCATCCACCGCCTTCTCCACCTTCTCCTTGCTGTCGTCGACCATCACTTCGCCTTCGACGCGGACGAGGCCGATGTTGGGTTCGTAGTTGCAGCTGAACGCGAAACCTATGCTGAGCCGCCCGTCCACCTCCTGGACCGACGTTATGGTGCTGTTGTTGTTTATGTTCACCTGGCCTGTGGTGACCCCAACCCTGCGGGCGTCTAGGTTCCTGAAGGTTATGCTGAAGTTCATCTTATAACCTGGGGTAACATATAATACTTCGGTGCTATAAATGCTGGTTGTTGCCACTGGCGTGTTCGAGATACTGCATCCAGGCCATCTGAAATACCTGGAGGAGTCGAGGAAGCTCGGAGACCGTCTTGTAGTGGTTGTTGCGCGGGATGAGACCGCCCGCGAACGCAAGAGGAGGCCCGCTATCTCGGAGGAGCAGCGCCTACACATGGTTAAGTCGCTTAAACCAGTAGACGACGCCGTGTTGGGCGGCGAGGACATGTATGAGACCGTGGTTGAGCTGAAACCTGACGTCCTCACGTTGGGTCCGGACCAGGACTTCGACGAACGCGAAGTCGAGTCCGGGCTGTGCTCCCGCGGCCTCGACACCAAGGTGGTCAGGATAAAGGATTACTGGGAGTCCGGCTTACACAGCACCACCATCATCGTGGACCTGATAAAGAAACAATGAACCCCGTTTCGTATCTGAAGACACGCCGCAGGCTTAACCTGGCGCTCATAATAGCTTACACAGCCTTGATATTCGCCTCATCCTCCATCCCACAGGGGGGGCTGCCCGGTGACGTCAGCGCATACACGCCCATGATTCATTTGCTGGAGTACGCGGTCCTCGGTTTCCTGCTGTTTCCCTACGCCGGATTCTATCCGGCGGTCCTGCTGGCGTCGCTCTACGGCGTCTCCGACGAAGTCCACCAGCTGTTTGTCGCAGGCAGGGACGCGTCGTTCGTGGACGTGCTGGCTGACTTCACAGGCTCACTCTTGGGAGCGCATGTTTCCCGGAGGATGCTATGAAGTTCGTAAGGATTCCGGGGCGTGAGGCGGAGTCGGTGCTGCGGAAGCTGATAGCCGACGGATTACTGGATGAGGACACGGAGGTTGAGCACGAAGACGGCTACGTCCTTTTCCCTGTATCAGCGGAGCCAGACTACGGCGAGGTCGTCGAACGACAGGGAAGGGTTAAGGAGAAGAAACCCACCTCCCTCAGGGAGGCGTTGGAGGGTGTGCTGTCGGCTGACGCGCTTTCCATGGTGCCTTCTTCATTCGACATAGTAGGGGACATCGCGGTGCTGGACTTGGATGAGAGAATACTGGACAGGAAGGAGATGGTGGGTGACGCTTTACTGAAGACGTTCCCCCATGTGAAGGTGGTGGCGTTGAAGACCGGCATGGTCTCTGGAGAATACCGGGTCCCCGAGGTTGAAGTCGTCGCGGGTGAAGGCCGGACTGAAACAATTCATCGAGAGCACGGCTGCTTCTATAAACTCGACATCGCATCGTGTTACTTCAGCCCCCGCCTCGGTTCAGAAAGAAAACGCGTCTCCGACCAAATTGGAAAGGGGGAGCGGGTGCTGGTGATGTTCGCGGGCGTCGGACCGTACGCGGTGCTCGCAGCCAAACACGGCGCCGGCGTCTCCGCAGTGGAACTGAACCCCGCGGCCGTCGAGTACATGCGGTGGAATGTGCTGAGGAACAAGGTCGACGTCGACGTCTATGAAGGCGATGTCCGTGAGGTGGTGCCCGAGCTCGGGAAATTCGACCGCATAGTAATGCCGCTGCCCAAGCAGGCCAGCAGCTTCTTGGACGTCGCGGTCGCAGCGCTGAACGAGAATGGGATTATCCACTATTACACGTTCGCAGCCAACACGTTGGAGGCCACCGGGGAACTGGCTGAGGAGTTGGGCGGCTTCGGCCGCAGGCCGGTGATACTGGATACCGTGTTGTGCGGCAGCTACAACCCCGATGTGAACCGATTCTGCGTGGACTTCCGCGTCGAATAGCTTTTATACCCTCGCACACAGTGTGTGACGATGGAGTCCTACGGCGTGGAACTGCTGGAGAAAGTAGGCAGGGCAGGCGATGTCAAGAGCTTCCGGTTCACCCGCCCGGAAGGATTCGACTACGATGCGGGTCAGTTCTTCTTCATCCGGTTGAACGACAACCTGATGAAGCATTTCTCGTTCAGCACCTCCCCCACCGAGGAAAACCTGGAGTTCACGACCAGGATGACGGGTTCGGACTTCAAGAACGCGTTGGATGCGCTGAAGACTGGCGAAACGGTGGAGCTGCGGGGCCCCCGCGGCGAATTCACATACGGCGGCGAACAGAAGATGGCGTTCCTCACCGGAGGCATAGGCATAACCCCCATACGCAGCATAACCAAGTACGTGTTGGACGAAGGTTTGGACTGCGACATCGTATTGTTGTACGGGAACCGCGACGAACACAACATACCCTTCAGGGAGGAGCTGGACGGTTGGGGCGAGGATAATGGAAACTTCCGCTTAACCCACGTACTGGAAAAACCCAAGGGCGAATGGGACGGGCACACGGGCTACATAACCAAGGACGTCGTGCAGTCGGAGATATCTGATTTCACCGACCGCGTCTTCTACGTCTGCGGGCCGCCGAAGATGAGCGAGGCCATGAAGGACATACTGGATGGATTGAATGTTCCGGAAGACAAAATCAAGCTGGAGAACTTCACAGGATACTAGCGCGGAGGTCGTAGTATGTGGCGTCGGTTACTTCCACGTCCACCCACTCCCCGAGTTCTCCGCCTTCCACGACAATCGGCTTGTAGAAGTCGTTTCGAGCCGTGCGGGTGCCGTCTCTGTTGGCTTCGGACACCAGCGCCCTGCCGCGCCACCCAATCCACTCCCGGTTCACTTCTGAACCGACTTTTTCAAACACCCTGTTCATTATCCTGCTCCTTCGTTTCGTCTCCCTGCCGGGGTGCCCCTTCAGTTCAGCGGCCTCCGTACCGGGCCGCCTCCAGTAGCGTGATATGTTCAATACATCCGGTTTCACTTCACCCACCAGCTCCACCGTATGCTGGAATGCGTCCTCGTCTTCCGTCGGATACCCCACGATGACGTCGGTGGAAATTGTAGTGTTCAACCGCCTGAATCCTTCTACCACCTCATTGAACTCCTCCACAGTGTATCGCCGGTTCATGTCTTTCAGCACGCCGTCGTCTCCGCTCTGCACCGGCAGGTGCGCGAATTTGTATACTCTCTCGCTGCCGAACGCGTCCACCAGCTCGTCGAGCATGCTGCGGGCGTGGTCTGGGTTCATCATCCCCACCCGTACCCTGAAGTCCCCCTCCAAGGATGTCAGCTCCTGCAGTAGATCGGGCAGGCTGGAGCCTACGTCCAGTCCGTATGCGCCGGTGTCCTGCGCCGTAACCCATATCTCATTCACTCCGCATCGGAGCATGGACTCCGCCTCCGCAACCAGCTTCTCCAGCGGATACGAGCTGAGCCCTCCCCTAGCCAGTCTGGTCTGGCAGTAGCTGCACCCCCCCAAACAACCTTCGGCTATCGGCAGTATGCCCACGACGTCGTTCAACTTCACCCGTGGCATGCACGACTTGTCATCCGACCCCACAACCTTCACGTACCTTTCACCCCTGCTGGCGGCCGACACGGCCTCCACGATGTCCTGTGTGTTGACGCCGATGAAGCTGAACCCCGGGAACTCGTCGACTACCGACGGCCTTGCAGCCGGCAGGCACCCGGCGACAACCACGGTCATCCCGTCGTCCCTAAGCTTCCTCAGTAGCTTCAGCACCCTATTTTCTGTGGGTGTCTTCACCGTGCAGGTGTTCACCACCGTGACGCTGCAGTCGAGGCCGTGCTCGCGCAGCAGCCCCATTATGATTTCGCTGTCGGCCTGGTTGACCGCGCACCCGAATGTTCGCACGTCCATGGGATTTTAATTACAGACTGCTTGTTTTTTAACATGCGTTGGGTGGTTTTACTGCTTCTTTTGTCCGGCTGCCTGTCCCAGGCGGCCGTGAAGGAGAAGTTCGTGTGCAGCGACGGGTGGGTGGTTGACTCCCCAGGGGAATGCGTGGGCCACGAGCGCGTCTGCTACGAATGCCCCCCATGTCCGTGCGCGGACGACCCCTGCGCAATGCTAGGCTGCCCGTTCGGGACCGAGTACGTTGCGTCCAGAAACAGCGAACTATTCCACGATTGCACGTGCAAGTGGGCTGAACGGATTTCACCGGCCAACATCGTCTGCTACAACAACAGCGACGAGGCAGTTTCAGACGGGAAAAAACCGTGTGAAACCTGCGTGGACTAGTTTTTATTCCCCAACACCCAACTCTATTCAGGTGTTTCACGTGGCAGAGGTTTTAGAGAAAAAGGTGAAGCCTGCGGAGGACTGCGGGGGGAGGAAACGATGGGACCCCGTGCGGATGGCTTGGAAGTGCGTTCTCCGCCTGACAGGTAGGAAAGAATAGTTTTTACTTCGGCCCCGGCAGGTCGATGTCCGAGTTAATCATCGTCGACCTGAACCGGTTCGCGTTACCGGCTGCGACCAGCACCCTTAAATCATTCCAGGTGCCATGGACTACTATGGCCCGCTCTATCATGTACTCGCCTTCGCCGCCGGCGACGTCGCCTGACAAGGCGTTGAATTCGTTGTTCCAGTGCCTCTGGATTTCACTAACCTGGGCCTTCTCTTGGGGGCTTCCCCCCCACGTCTTAAGGACATCGTTTGTGTCGCTGAAGGCCTGGAACCACTGGTCGTCTGTCGTAGCCTTCAACGCGGTGGCGTCCGCGTCCCTCAGCTCCAAATCCAGTATCCGCTCCACGTTGCCTGCGACCCTGCCGAGTATGCCCTTTACGCTGTTGGGCATCATCCCCCCGACCTGCCGGGAAGCCCTCCCCCAATGAGCAGAATAATTGTCTTTCAGAAAATCCTCCACCTCGGGGATGTTCCTGTCGCCGGTCCACCGCGGCTCCGGAACCGGCGGATACTGCTGTCCGCCCCCCACCACCTTCTGCATATGTATTAACGGGTATCGCACCTATTTAAGTCCCGCGCAGCTCCCGCATGTGGTCCATCCTCTTCTGTATGAGTTCGCTGGTGCCGATGTCCTTCCTGTACCTTAGTCTGCCCCGTATGTGGGGCATGCATTCTTCCGCGATATGCTCCGCCTCCGCGATGGTTTCTGCTGAGCCGACTACGGCGATGGCCCTCGACTTAGACGTCAGTATCCTGCCGTCTTCCTCCCGGACGGACGCGTAATACAGCACCCCGCCGATATCCTCTATCTCCTCCAGGTCCATGGTAACTTCCACGTTGTTCAAAGGATTATCGGGGTAGCCTTCGGGTACCATGTATTTGCAGACGGTTGCTTTCGGTTGGAAGCTGATTTTTCCGCCGAGTTCCCCTGTCGCGGTTTTCATGCACAGCTCCTGCATGTCGGATTCGAGTATGGTGAGTGTGTTCATGGCCTCCGGATCCCCGAGGCGGGCGTTGTATTCTATCACCTTCACGCCGTCGGCGGTGGCCATGAACTGCCCGTACAGGAAGCCCCTGTATTCCTCGCCGGTTTCCTTCTTCACGGCCTTCACAGTCTCCTCCATGATACCGACACCGTCGTCATACTCTTCCTGCGTCAGGAACGGGAGTACGTATCCGCTGTCGCTGTAGCTGCCCATGCCGCCGGTGTTCGGCCCCTCGTCGCCTTCGTACGCGCGCTTATGGTCCTGCACCATCGGAGCCCCCAAAACGGTCTTGCCGTCGACGAACGCCTGCAGCGTGAATTCTTCACCGACCAGGCGTTCTTCAAGAATAACCTTCGGTATCTCTCCCATGCATGTGTCTAATATCTCTCGGACGTATTCCTTCGCGCCGCCGGCGTCGAAGTGCTCCCCCATAATCTTAACTCCCTTCCCGCCTGTCAAACCCGCCGGCTTCACCGCCAGGTCTCTGCCGAAATCGTCTATGAAATCGCATGCGCTGTCGGCGTTATCGAAGACGCTGAACTCCGGCGTACCCATTATTCTATGCTTCTTCATGAGGTTGCGTGCGAAGCTCTTGTCTGTCTCCAGCCGCGCCGGCTCCCTCCGCGGTCCCACACACGGTATGCCGCCGTCCTCCAGTGAATCGACTACGCCGGCTGCGAGCGGAGCCTCCGGCCCTATGACGGCGAGCATTATGCCCCTGTTTTTGGCGTATTCGAGGACTTCCGGGGGGTTGCAGCTGTCCCCTACCCCATACTCTTCCGTCAGACGCGCGATGCCGGGGTTCACCGCAGTCATATGCGCGTAAAGTTCCGACCCGCTTCTCTTCAGTGCCGCCGCGATGGCGTGTTCCCTTGCTCCGTTGCCGACCACCAAAACCCTCATGGTAAAGAAACAATGGGGGTCAGGTTATAAAAGATTCGTCAGCCACCGCCACAGACCGCTCAATAATCCGCCGCCGGGTTCAGCTGCAACTGCCGCACCAACGGGGGGCAGCTCCTCCAGTGTAGTGGTTGATGTCGTGTCAGTCGTCGTGGTTACCAGGAAATGCTCCGGCAGCTTAACTGTGGTGGTTGTGGTCGATGTAGTCGTTGTGCTGGTGGTTGTGGTTGACGTTGTCGTGGTCGTCTCCCGGACTTCCACGTCCAGGTAGCGGTGCCCGTATCTCGTCCGCGTAATCCTGACCGTGTAATGTCCAACATCCAATATGAAATCGACTTCTCCGTCGCGTCCGGTCTCACCTTCCGTGAGCGGAGCATTCAGCCCCGGCGTGTCTCCCGCATCGAATACCTCGACTGCCGCGTCCTTCACCGGATGGCCGGAGTCGTTGTCCCTCAACCGTATGTTGACTGGTGTGTCACTGTACGGTTGGTGGGGTGTGACGTTCACCTCCATGGTGGGGAAGAACTTCTTACCTATCCCACCACCTGCTGGTTTGCAGATGTCACCGTATTCCACCCTGCCTGGTTTGGTGTTCCATTCCCCGAACGCGAACCCTAGTACGTCGCCGTCGACCGCGCAGTAGTGTCCGTCCCAGCTGTAGTCTTCGCGGTTCCAGCAGGTGTCTCCGCCGTCGTATCCCACAGGCATGCTGGTCCACGAGCTCCCGGACTTGATTATCCACAGGTTCCAGTATTCTCCTGTGAACTCGCATCCCGTGGGCGTCGTCTCCGTGCCCTCTCCCTCTATCTTGCACAGGCTGTGTCCGTACAGTGCGTGGGGTCCACCCCACATCAGTCCTAAGTCTGTTGCCTGCATCACCTGGTAGCCGTCGATGCCTTCTGTGACGTCGACGCACTCCGAATATGAGCCCCCGTCCGGGAACTCAACGTACACTCCAACCTTCGCCGCGGAGGCTGAGGCGGCCAAAATAAGTATTATAAGCCCGTATGATGTTGTTTTCCCAATCATCTTCCACAATGTTGGATAATTTATCCAACTCTTATATTTACGCAACCATACTATAAAAGCAGAAGATGAACGCCGTGAACTGGACATTGTGGCTGCTGCTGGCGATGGCCTACTGCGCATTCACATACAACCCACTCTATCAGCTGCTGCTGTTCACCGTTCTCGCGTCGGTTGCCGCCTCATATAAGCAGCCGATGAAGTCCTACGTGAAAGTCGGCCTGCTGGTGTCCGCCATCCCGTTGTTCGTGAACACCTTCCTGGTCCACGGAGGCGACACCGTACTCTACACGGTACCGTACCGCCTGGACCTGTTCGGCGTCAAGATACCTTCTCTGGTTTTCGCAGGCCCCATAACCCTGGAGTCCGTTTCCACCGGCCTTATCATGACGGTGTTCCTGGTGAACATGCTCACAGCATTCCAGATATTCAACAACACCACCTCCCCCGACGCCATACTGCGTTTGATTCCGTCCCAGCTTCCGGGGGTAGCTCTTGCAACATCCATTTCCATGCGGTTCATGCCCACCGTACTCCGAGACCACTCATCCATCCGCGACGCCCAGGCGTCCCGCGGGGTGAGGTTTGACTCCGGCTCGCTGGTTGAACGGACAAAAAACAACGTCAGCACCCTGGTGCCGACAGTCGTCACGTCGCTGGAGCGCGGCTTCAATTTGTCGGACAGCATGGTGTCGAGGGCATACACCGGCAGGAGAACCAGCTACCGCAAAACCACATGGGGTCTGGGCGAGAAATTGCATGCGGCGTTGGCGGTTCTGGCCGGAGCATATGCGCTCTACATGAAATCGTCCGGCCTCCTCGACTACTGGCCGTACGACGGCATAACGCCTATACCGTTCTCGGCTGCCGCCGTCTTCCCCCTGCTGGTCTTGACCCTTCCCATATTCAAACATGAACGCGATAGAACTCAGTAACGTATCCTACAGGTACGCGGGCGAGAAAGAGCATGCGCTGGAAGACGTCAGTCTCTCGGTAGGGGGGGGAGACTTCGTCCTTATCACAGGCCCCTCCGGCTCCGGGAAATCAACGCTGTGCAAAATGCTCAACGGTTTGATACCGCATCACCTAGGCGGCACCCTATCGGGTTCGGTGCGCGTGGACGGCCTCGACACCACGGAGCACCCGGTCAACGAACTGTCGACGCACGTGGGCCTCGTATTCCAGGACCCGGAGAGCCAGGTTGTAACGTCGGACGTGGAGTCGGAGATAGCATTCGGTTTAGAGAACCTTATGTTGGGGTCGGGTGAGATAGGGGAGAGAATCAACTGGGTGTCGGAGCGGCTGGGTATAGAACATCTTCTGAACAGAAGGACGTCGGAGCTGTCCGGCGGAGAGAAACAGAAGGTCGTGTTGGCGTCGATGCTGGCGTTGAAGCCCCGCATCCTGGTGTTGGACGAGCCGACGTCGCAGCTGGACTATGAGTCCAGGACGGAGTTGTTCAAGCTCCTGAAATCGCTCAACAGCGACGGAGTCACGGTGGTGCTGGTGGAGCACAACCTCGACGGCCTGGAATGCGACTGGGCCTACGACCTAGGCTCCAGACAGCGGACGACACCAGTCATTCACCCTGTTCATGAGCCCTCGTTCACCGATTCATCGGGTGAAGCGGTGCTGGTGGTTTCCGGGCTGACGGGCGGCTACCCCAGCCGCACAGTCCTCCGAGACGTTAGCCTGAAAATCCTCAAAGGAGAATGTGTCGCCGTCACGGGCGCGAACGGCTCCGGCAAGACCACCTTGGTGAAGCACTTCAACGGACTGCTCAAACCAATACGGGGGTCGGTGAAAGCATACGGGATGGACACCAGCGAAACGCCGACGGAGGAGCTCGCCCGCAAAATCGCCCACCTCCCGCAGAACCCGTCGGACATGCTGTTCTGCGACACAGCAGCCGACGAACTGGAGTTGACGCTCAAACACCTTAACCTGGAAGGGGACGTCGACTCCATGCTGGAACGCTTCAACCTCCTCCGTTACAAAGACACGTACCCCCGTGACTTGAGCGTGGGCGAACGGCAGCGCCTGGCCCTCGCAGCCGTCCTGATATCCGGTCCGGAGATGGTGGTGTTGGACGAGCCCACCCGCGGCATAGACTCAAAATCCAGGGAGACGCTGGTTTCACTGATACGCGAGATGCTTTCTGACGATAAGACGGTGGTGGTGGTCACCCAGGACCGGCGGCTGGTGGCGGAAGTGGCTTCCCGCGAAATAAAGGTGGTAAACGGTGTCGACTAAGGTGTTGAAGGCGGGGGTGTGGCTGCTGCTGGCTGCGGTGTACGCTTCAATAGTTGTGTGGCCGTCGTTCAGCTGGCTTGTGTACGCGGTCTCCGCGTCCACGCTGATGGTCGTCCTCCTCCTCATAGAGTTCGAGGAACGCCACTCCGACTCCAGGCCCATTGTGTTGGTCGCGGTCTTGGTCGCGTTGACGGTCGCCTCACGGCAGCTGCTCCACGGCATCGAGTTCAGCCCCGTATTCTTCATAGTAATACTAGCAGGGTATGTGTTCGGGTTCACCACCGGATTCGCGGTCGGCGCGCTGTCAATGTTCACATCCAACTTCTTCCTCGGCCACGGGCCGTGGACGCCGTTCCAGATGCTCGGCATCGGATTGGCGGGGGCGTTCGCAGCCTTCATCCCCCGGATACGCCGGGAGATTCTGCCGTTAACCGTCTACTCGGTAATAATAGCCTACCTCTACGGCGCAGTTGTAGACGTCTTCTCGTGGATGGCGTTCATACCCGCCCACACGTTGGAGTCGTTCATAGGCGTATTGGCGTCTGGGATGCTGGCGAACACCGCCCGCGCAGTAGGCAACGTGTTCTTCATGGCGTTGATGGGGCCGTTGTTCCTGCGCGTCTTCAGACGGTTTAGCAGACGTTTAACCGTCCACCGCCTATAGGCTAACATGTCGCTGCTGGATTTGTGCCTGAAGCTGGCTCAAACACTTAAGTTGGCCGCGGTGGAATACACCGGCAACTACACCGAAAAAGTATCCTACGCGGCCACCGGAGACGCAACATACGAGGTGGACGTCCCGTTGGAGGCCGCCGTCGAAGAATACTTCAGCTCGCTGAATACGCCGTGCAGGGTGCTGACTGAAGACCGCGGGGCAGTCGACTATGGAAAACCGGAGTACGTGTTCATGGTGGACCCGCTGGACGGCTCCAGGAACGCCCGCCGGCAGCTGCCGTTCCACTGCTGCAGCATAGCCGCCTACGAGTTGAATGCAGTTGAACTGTCACAAGCGTCGTGCGCGGTGGTGGAACGGTTCGACGCCGACGAAGAATTCACCGCCGTCCGCGGAGGCGGCGCCAGACTAAACGGTGAACAGGTAAACCCGTCCGGGAAAGAAACCCTGGACGATGCAGTTCTTGCGTTGGGCAGCCACTTCGCGGGCGCGTACCAGATGCACTCCAAAGCTGTGAACGCCATCTCACATTTCACCGACCGTGTTGAGCGGAGCGTGTGGGTGAAGTGCTACGGCGCCACAGCACTGGAGCTCGCGTACCTTGCGGCGGGGAGAATAGACCTGCTACTTGACCTTCGAGCCCCGGATTTCACGGCAGCTCCAAAGACATACGACGTCGCCGCAGGGATACTGTTGTGCAGTGAGGCCGGCGCATGCCTCGAATACGGGGGCTCTTATTTCCCGGAGAACCTGCCATTGGACCCTGAGCTGCGTGTTCAGCTCTTGGGGGCCGGTAACCGGAAGTTATTTAACATCCTGCAGAATACTTTACGATGAACCCTGTTTCGATGGTATTAATGGTGGTTAAGAAGCTGTTCGCATTGTTCAAGCGGCTGTTCATGCCGGACCGGAAGGACCTGCTGGGTAGCCTGCTGCTGTCGATTCCCCTGTACTTCATATTCGGCCTGAGCCTAATATTCCTGCTGCCCCTCATAATCGTGGGCGTGTTCGTGGTCTGGGTTCTCCGCCGGATGTGGAAGGTGCTGGTCCTGTACTGGACGGTCAAGGTTATGAAGCGGAAGACGTCCGGCGAACTGGACAAGATAAAGAAACTGTTCAAATAAGATGCGGTCTGCGAAGGTTGAGCGGGAGACGAAGGAAACGCAAGTCAAGCTTGAACTGAACCTCGACGGCGCAGGTAAGTCTTCAATCGACACTCCACTGAAGTTCCTCAACCACATGCTCGAAAACTTCAGCAAACACAGCGGATTCGACTTGAAGGTCAAAGCCGAAGGCGACGTTGACGTCGACGACCACCACCTTGTCGAGGACATGGGCATCGTGTTGGGCGAAGCATTGTTGAAGTCTTTGGGCGACAAGAAAGGGATTAACCGGATGGCCCACGCAATTGTTCCAATGGACGACAGCCGCGCCGAAGTCGCCGTTGATTTGTCGGGCCGCCCGTACGCCAAAATAGATTTGCCGTTCAGCGAATTCCATGAGAGAAAAGTGGGGGACGTCAGCAAGGAAAACATCGAACACCTCCTCGAAAGCATGGCGTTGAACGGTAGATTCAACCTTAACGTCAAAGTCGAGGGCAGAAACGACCACCACAAAGTCGAAGCCACCTTCAAGGCGCTGGCGAAGGCGTTGAAGGAATCTTCAAGGGTAACGGGCTCCGACGTACCAAGCACGAAAGGCAGGGTTTAGTATTGTTCGTCGCGGTTCTGCTGCAGCACTTCGTTGCGCAGCCGGATCAGGAATTGTTTTTCAGAGTCGGTCTGGGGGAACCTCAGTTTCTCGTCCGCCATGGTGGCGATGAAGGCTCGGTCCAACGGCGTCAGCCCGCTTGTGTGAACCAGGATTTCCTCCATGCTGCTGCTGCCCTCCGTCAGGGTGCTTTCCGGCGACAGCGCCTCCGCGACACCCTTGAAATCCACTCCAGGGTAGTGGCCGGGGTGGGCGGCCGTTATTTCAGCCGCCCCCTGAAGAGACTTAAGCACACCCCTCTCCAAACCCCCCAGCACGGGTTTGTCCGTGAAAGCAGGCTTCTCCCCCTCACGCGGGTGAACCCTGAAGAGGCTCTTCCCGGTTCTGACGGCAAGCTCCCCCTCGAGGATTTCGTTGTCGCCCGTTACCATCTTGACGTCGTCTATCACAAACGGTTCGGGCAGTTCCGGTTTAGGCCGTAAGCTGATGCCCTTCCTCTGCCGGGGCACGTATAGTCCACCGTGTTCTTCAACGTCGAACTCCCTGAGACTGCCTCTTGTTTTGACGAAGAACCTCCGCTTCTGGGCCATAATAGAACTAGAGAACCTTTCGTAAATATACGCCGTTGTCTAACTACTTTGTCCCGCGGCTTTCCTCATCTGCTTGAGGAACCGTTGCTCGTCTCTCCCGTAGATGTCTCCTTTTTTCAGCCGTTTTTCGGCGGCGTCCGCGTACACGATGAACTTCTCCCTGTCCCCTGGGCTGAGTTTCCCCAGGCCCTTCATAATCTCCTGCCGGTCCTCGGTCAGCAGGAGCCTTCCGACGGGGTGTGTTTCGAGGAAATTCTCCTTATCGAGTTGTTCGCCGCTTAACGGCTCTATTATGGCGTCCATCATGGAGTCCAGGACGTTGAATTCAGCATGGCTTAATTTTTTTCTTTCTCCGCCCAGCGTAGCAACCCTCCTGTGTATCCTCTCCTCCCTGGTCTCCAACGCGGCAGTGAACTCCCGCCGGAAGTCCCTGCATACGTGAAGCTGTCCCGGCCTCATATCCTTGACGGCTGCTTCGTAGGCATTCAGCACCTTCCTCCTTGTTGTTTCCGGAAGCTCCTTCAATGCCTTGACGACCTCGCTTCCCTTCTCCCCCCGCAAGGCGTCGACGGGGTTCACATGGTCTGCGTCCTCCATCACCTCGAAGAAGTCGTCTCCGATGTCGTATTCTTCGCCGCCGGGCTCGTACATGCGGTTGTACTCTCTGATGACCTTTTTCAGCAGTTGCCGTTCCGCGCCGCCCAACACTCCATCACCCGGGGAAATGCCTTCACCCTCTACTCTTTTGGTGGCTAGATGGAACCGTTTACCGTTCTGTTCCGCCACAACTTCTCCGTCGCCGAGCGAGCCGACGTCTTCAACAACCTTGACGTCCTGTATCTCCACCGGCGCGGGGAGGAGCGTGGGGTCGTCCCCCATAATCTCCCTCCCATACTGCGACACATTAACGGGGTTCAGCTGTCCATTCTTCACCACGTAGAACCTTGGTTTCACGGCCATCGTATACTTTTTACGCAGGCTTCAGCCTTAAATCCGGCCCATACCTGAAAACCCTTACCCCCAGTGTGTTTTGTTTGGCGTATTCGGCGAGTCTGCCGTAGTTTCCGACCGTGGAGTCTGTTATGTCCGGCCACCGCCGCCTCAGCGTCTCCTCCGATGGAAACGCCACCCTGTCGAAACCCATGTCTGCCGCCGCTTTGACCGACAACGCCACAGCTATCCTGTCCCGGTCGTGGTGCAGGAACACGCTGGCGTTGGCGTTGTCTTCCAGCTTTCGTATCCCCCACCTGATTTTACCCCGAAGCTTGGACGCCTTAGCCGGGTTTTCCACATCTGTTTCACTGAATCTGTCACTGACATTCCACCTGTCCTTGGCTCCTCCCCGTCAAGCACCCTCAACGTATCCCTCATCTCCTCCAGAACCCATTCCTGCTCCTGAGCAGGGAAGCTGCTGTACTGCACGGGGTTGACTGCCAAATACGGTTCACCTCCCAAGACGGCGTGGATTTTCCAGTGCATAGACACGTCGGCTCGCTGGCTGACACTGCGGTATGCGTTGAAGTCTTCGTCCACCGCCTTCTCTGGCGGCTCCAGCCACTGCCAGTGGTTCTCCACGTTTGTCTGGGGGTCCCACTCGCTTCTCTCCAATCCGAAGGCCGTGGAGACAACCTGTGGTTCGCCGGTGGGCGGATATGTGTTGGGTTCCGTGTAGAGACGGTGCACCACCGTCTTCTCAGGTAGGTCTCCCTTCACCGGCACACCCACATACTTCAGAACGTCGGCTGTTACTATGTCAACACCGTCCAGCGACTCCGCGTACCCGGACATTAAATCCAATGCGTTAGAGGGTTTAATGCCGTTTTCTATGAGCTCCGGCATCAGCCTGTCGGGTATTCCCCCGCCTCTCTCCAGCAGCTCAACGCCCATACTATATTCTGGGTAGTGTCTGCTTAAATGGGGGGGCTTCTTTTAACCGACGGCTCTCATATCTCACATATGTCGTACGTTGACTTGGGCTATGAGCCGGGGAAGGAGGATTTAACCTGTCTGTTCTATGTCGAGCCGTCCGAAGGTTTGAGTTTGGAAGATGCCGCAGTTCACGTCACAGCCGAATCCAGCATCGGCACGTGGACGGACGTGAAGACCATGAAGGATGAGATACGCGGCAGGCTTCAGCCGCACGTCTTTAGCATGGACGAGTCCGCCAAGCAGGTTAAGATAGCGTATCCACTGGAACTGTTCGAGCTCGGGAACGTGCCGCAGCTGCTGTCCAGCATAGCAGGCAACATATACGGCATGAAGGCGCTCAACAACCTAAGACTCCTCGACTTCACGTTGCCTGAGACATACGTGAAATCATTCAAGGGCCCGAACTTCGGCATAGGGGGTGTGCGCGATATACTGGATGTGAAAGAACGACCTCTCGTCGGAACCATCGTGAAGCCGAAGGTGGGTTTGAATCCGCGGGAGCATGCGAAGGTCGCGTATGAGGCGTGGGTCGGCGGATGCGACGTCGTGAAAGACGACGAGAACCTCACCAGCCAGTCGTTCAACCCGTTCGACGAGCGGGTGGTGGAGACATTGGAGGCGAGGAACAAGGCGGAGCAGGAGACCGGGGAAAACAAGGTCTACATGGCCAATATTACGGCCGAGTCTGCTGAGATGCTCCGCCGCCTCGAATACGTGAAAGACCACAACGGAAGGTATGCGATGGTGGACGTCGTCACCCTGGGGTTCAGTGCGCTGCAGACTGTGAGAAATCAGGACATAGGGTTGGTGTTGCACGCCCACCGCGCAATGCACGCTGCGTTGACGAGGAACAAGAAACACGGACTGAGTATGCTGGCGCTCGCCAAACTCTGCCGTCTCGTCGGCATGGACCAGCTGCACATAGGCACCGCCGTCGGTAAGATGGAGGGCCCGGCCAGGGAGGTGCTGTCGATAAAGGAGGAGATAACCGCCGACAAAGTTGCCGAGGACGTAAACCGATTACCGCAAAACTGGCAGGGGATGAAACCAACCTTCCCCGTCGCGTCCGGGGGGCTGCACCCGGGGCTGATAGACCAACTGATGGAGCTGATGGGGTCGGATATTATCATACAGTTGGGTGGCGGCATACACGGCCACCCCCGGGGCACTCGTTCAGGGGCGTCCGCGGCACGTCAGGCGGTAGACGCGGTTCTGGAGGGGCAGACGCTCCAGGAGTACGCGGATAAGCACCCAGAACTCAACCAGGCCCTAGACAAATGGAAATAATCTAAAAAAATAAGCCAAAATTATAAATAATTATGAAAATGAAGTATGTGACTACGCCCGAAATAACAGGGCAGGAGATTACTGAGATAATGGGTGTGGTGCGGGGCAGCAGCGTCCGCGCTAAATGGTTCGGAGCAGACTTCCTCGCAGGCCTCCGCAACATCGTCGGCGGGGAAGTCAAGGAATACAGCAAACTCCTGGAGGAGGCGCGCGACCAAGCAATCGAAAGAATGCTTGACGACGCTGAAAAGATGGGCGCCACGGCGGTGGTGAATGTCCGGTTCACCACCTCCCAAATAGGGCAGCAGATGGCTGAAATATTAGTCTACGGCACCGCAGTGAAGACATCCTAAACCAGCGGCTGTCCGCTGACGGGCTTCTCCGCCTCGCCGACTTCCACGGCGGCGAGCTCGTCCAAGTGCTTGTTTTCGTGCCGCCATATGGTAAGGCTCATCAGCGCACTCAACAGTATGACACACAGGAACAGCAGCAGTATGATGCCGACCGTCGGCACCAGCGTCAACCCGCCTTTCGTGTAAATCAACGTCACACAAACCATGGCCGCAGCCAACGCCATCGAAAACACCAGAAACATGCTCTTGTAGTAATCCCAGTAGACGCGGCTCCGCTCCAAATCGATTTCAAACAAATGCTCGTTAACCCGGTCATCCTGCGGAGCGGGTTTATAGTCCATGTTAACCTATTCTCTTTCCTTTTTAATAACCTTTTACTCGAACGGCCCCCGTATAAAACCCTCTTCATAGTAGTTTTCGCCGTCAACTTCATAGTCTAATGTAACGGTTACACTGTATAGGTCGCCCGGCGTTCCCTTCACGCAGTCGTGGGCTGTCACCCGGAAGTTGTCTCCTGCGCCGACGCGCGTGGGCTCGCTGTATCCTTCGCAGATGACATCGTCGCCTTCGACCAGTACGCCGGTGACGTCAATGTTTCTGCCCACGCCGTTGGTGAACATGGCCATGAACACTCCCTCGCCGCCGCGGATTCCCGTGCCCGCCAGCTGCGGTTTGATGCGATTGAATCCATGAGATACCAATGTGCCTCCCCTGTATATGTCCGGCTGGTAGACGCTCAGGAGCGCCTGGGTGGTCAGCAGTACCAGCAGCGTGAAGTAGACGGTGAAGACGAGGGTGAAACGCTTTGCCGACGTTATCCTCCCCCACCACGACAGAATGTCTTTCCTGAAGTAGACCAACAGGGCCAACAGGGCCACCGCCGTCTGGAGCGGGAAGCTGACGATTATGAAGTATGCTGCCGCAAACAGGAGATATAAAATTGAGGTCATATAGAGGAGAGGCACCAGCATGGCGTAGAATATGGTCAGTAGGGCAGATGAATCAAACGCCTTCGGGATGAACTCTTCCAGGTACAGTAGAGCGTATGTTGCCGTGAGCATCATCCAGGGGAACGACTTAGACTTCAGATACTGTCTGAGGGAGACGCCGGTGAAGACGGCGAACAGCAGCGCTGTCACAGCCTTGGGTGCCACCGCCGCCACGACTGTTATGGCTGGCAGGCCCCCTAAAACCCACAGTAACACAGTGTCTATTCCGAAGTGTTTCTCAGTCTCCAGGTTGTCTGCCGCGTGGTAGACCCCCAACACCGTGGCGAAATTGTAGATGCCTATTTTCATGTAGGACGTCAGCGGGTGCCTGCGTCCGTGCACGACGTAGCCTGCAATCAACGCTGCTATGCAGCTGGCGTACAGGAATATGGTTGCTGGAGCCAGGATAGTGTTTCTGCCGATGGCGTAGGCTGCCGTTGTCTTCAGCGACTTTTCACTGTTGAGCCACAGGTCCTCGTTCAAGTCGCGTGCGCGGGCGTTAACGCTTATCTTGGTGTAAGGCGTGTCGCCGCCGTAATAGCCTGTGTGCAAAGAATATTCTCTGCTGCTGCTCGGCTCCGGCTGGACGAAGCCTTTGACGTATACTCTGATGGGAACCCTCTGTTCGCCGTAGACCGAGGTAAGCTTCATGGGATAGAATATCTTCTTCGACGGGAACCGGGCCTTCATCGAAAGCGTGTCTGATGAGTGGCGGGCGTATTCGCCGGCGTCGGACACCCACGCAACCATGAAGGAGTATCCGCCGCCTACGTATTCTCCAATGACGTCTCTGGAGCTGTCTGGCAGTTTAACGCCCTTCATCTGCAGGTAGTTGTCGAGCGAACTCCAGTCGTCAGCCTTCAAGGCTTCGAGGGTCAGTCCCTTTTTCTCCATATGCGCCTCCACCCTGACGCCGGAGTCGCTGGCTGCTGAAACACCGTCTCCCCTTCCCCCGCCCATGCTGAATACTCCGCAGGGGCTGAACCCGTACATGAGGGGTGAGAACGGTATCGTGTACAGCTGGGTTGCCAACAGGATTCCACGCGACTGATGTATTATGTACCCTGCCCTGCTGTTCACTTCGTGGCCGCTGAACTCCGGGAAGCCCTCTAGGACGTCGACTTCCACGTCCTCCGCCCTGGCGGGCAGGGGGAGAATCCAGAACATCTGCTCACCGTCGAATCTGGTCTTGACGGCCACCCTCAGCTCCTCCACTCCGCCGCCGTGTTCAATGTACGCGTACTGTACGTCCTCGGGCATGAGCGAGAGCGTGTCTTCGCCGTATGAGTAGGCTGTGTAGACTCCGCCGTCGGCTAATACTGTGGAGGCGAGCAGAACCAGCAGGATTAAGGAGGGAATCCGCCTCATCAGTTACTTATTCTTCTTTTTTTTAATAACCTTGGGTTTCCGTTTTGCGTGTTGGCGGTAGTATTGGAGGGGGTGTTTGACGTTGCAGGTGTCTCTGCAGAGGCCGTAGCTTTTGATGGTGGCGCAGGTGGGGCACGTGTATTCTGTGCCGCCTCGTTCGCCGGTGAGGAATTCGAGCTGGTACAGCGCCTTTTCTTCGTCGTATTTCGGCGACCTCGCGAATATCCCCAGTATGTCTTCCTTCTTCAAGCCGAGGTTGTGGAAGAACGTGGCTAAAATGAACATTCCGGTGTGGGATGCCATGCCCGCCTCCAAGTCGGAGAGCATGCCTTTGATGCAGGGTCCGATGGCGTCCTCTTCCAGGTAGTCTATTTCGATGGTCTTCCGGGTTCCGGTGAGGCTGCCCTTCATGTTCTTTGCCAGTTTTTTAACCTCGTCCGGGATTTTCTGGGTGTCCACCGCTTCCATGACACGGTTTTTAACAGCCTCCTGCAGCAGGGCCCTGACCTCCCCTGATTCGACCTCCACTTTTCCCTCGTATACGACTCTGTTGCTGAGCTTCCACTTCTGGTTCTGCCTGCTCAGCCCCGCAGCCAGTTTAGTGTACTGTACCAACGGCATAACCCCTCCCTCAACCATCACGCCCAAGTCTCTGGAGATTTCATCCACGACTCCGTCGTCCTCGTTCTTCAGCAGCCGGTATGCGGCGTCGGCCTCGCCGGAGGCGTGTTTGAAGGCGGTGGTTCTGCCCACTGTATGTGCCAGCATCCTCGCAACCGGATAACTTAGTATGGTGAGTTCCGCTGTCAGCCGGTCGTCGTATTCCGGCCTGTATCTGCCGTCCAAGCAGTCCAGCACCCTCTTCCTGCCGAGGTCGAGGGCTGCGGAGTAGATGGGGTGCTGGAGTATGTCTTCGAATGACAAATTCAGCGAAGCAACATACTCCCTGCTTTTCCTGAGGAACGGGTATTTGGCTAGGTGCTGCAGTTCAGCCAACTCCATGGTTCTCATATAGGGATGTTGGCTTTAATTAAGTCTGTCAGACGCTTCACCAGCATGTAGGCGCCGTTCCACGCCCGCTTCCCCAACCTCAGAGACTCGCTGTCGTCGGGCATTATCTCAATGGGTACTATGCCGCCGTGCTCCAACACATCATCGTCTTCGAGCTCGTACACTCTGACGGTCTTCTTGTGTTCGTTGGTTGTTATCACGTGGGCGGTGAATCCTGCCTCGTAGAGGTCGCTCCACACGTAGCCGTCGTAGACCTGGACGCCGGCCTTGTAGTTGCCTGCCTCCTCTATCTTGAACCGGACGGCGGTGCCGTTGAATTCCCCTTCGAATATGGGTTTCGCCGTGTCGCGGGTTATGTCTGTTATGTTCAGCCTCGACTTCACGGCATCGTCGGCGCCGATGAAGTAGCGTACGCTGTGGCCGACCTGCAGGTTGCCTATGTCCAGGTACTTGACCTCCGGCCGCCAGTGGCTGAGGTACTCCACACGGACCTTGAATTTGGTGTCCGAGTCCGCCCCGTATGTTACGTTGTTGCATCCCAGCTGCAGGGACATGGTCTGCTTCCTCACCCCCACCTCGTCCACGGTCATGTTGAACAAATGCATGTCGCCGTTGACGTCCACCCACGGGTTCACGGTGGGCTCGTCGCCGGAGTTGATGACTGTTATGGACTGGTTGGTGGGGTTGACCTCGCCTTCCACGCACACCACCGCGGAGCCGTGGAGTCCGGGGTATTTGGTGAGTGTGTACCCGGTGGTGCTGTAGCTGGCCAGAGACAATGTGATAAACAACACCGTCAGTGACAGTATGATGAGGTATCTCACGGTGTTTCCGTAGACGTGGTCGGGTATCTGCTCCGCCATACCGTAAAATCCTTTACCTTTATTTCTTTTTATTTAACTCTGCAGTGGATATTCTTATGTGGCGTCCGGGGCAACCCGCTCCGCCGTCCTCTATGAGGTGGTGGAGAGGCTTAGGCGTGAGGGTGAGCTGCGGGAGGATAAGCTCGCTGAAGTGGCGGGGGACTCAGCTGGCGCCGTGAAGGAGCTTCTTCTGAAGGTGGGTTTCGTCCGGGAAGCCGACGGCGTGTTGACGTCAACCCACCGACTGCACGTTAAACCCACCGTCGAATGCGTCACATGCATTGCAGAATACGCTCTCCCGTCGGGGGAGTCGGAGGAGTTCACCCGGCTGATGGAGGCGTTGTCTTCCGTGGAGTCGGATTTGCAGGACCTCAACCTCCCGTCCACGAAGGAGGAGGCTGACCCTGAGGTGGCGAAGAAATACGTTAAGGACTTCATTGACCCCCGGCAGCCTGCAGACGAGGGGGAGTGACGGTGAGGAAATACTTCATCTTTTTTCTGGTCCTGTTTTCAGGGTGCACCCAGCTCTCCTGCATGGGCTGCGACGACTCTAATCCCTGCACCTTCGACTCCTGCGTCGACGGCGTCTGCCAGCATCGGCCGCTTTCGGGCCCCGTCGACGGATGCTTCGGCCGGGGAGGCTGCATGGAGTACGCGTGCTTCTCAGGTGAGTGTCTGCCCCAGCGCCTGCAGGGCTGCTGCGGCAACGGAGTCTGCGAGGAGGGTGAAAACCACCCCTCCTGCCCTAGGGACTGCACCCCCTCCTGCGTCGACGGCGTACGGAACCAGGGCGAAGACGACGTGGACTGCGGAGGCCCGTGCACGCCTTGCGAGTCACCTGAACTCACCTACCTCACCCGTGTGAGCAGCATGCGGAAGGAGTGGGAGGAGTCCTCTGCGGAATACACTGAAGCCATCCGCGCATACAACAGCGACCAGGACACCACCGCGCTGAAGGCCGCGGCCTTGGACACCTACGGGTTGTCTGAGCAGTTGCGGGTGCGGCTGGCGGCGGCCGACCCCCCACAATCCCTCGGTTATCTGAAGCGGGATTTCAACGACACCCTCGGCACATACTTGGAGGCGGTGCACAACATGGTGTTGTACGCCAACACAGGAGTCGACGGCTACCGGCTCACAGCCAACCGGCTGTTCGCGGACGCCGGGGACATGGACCGCTCCTTCGTTGTAACATACAATTCGGCGGTCGACAGATACAACACCATACAGTACAACTGCGTAAACCATGTGGTCGACGAGGGCGAGGAGTCCGTGGACTGCGGAAGCATATGCCGCCGCCCCTGCGCGATAAGTTTGAACGTGACGAAGCAGGTGGTGGTCAGGAACGAGGGCGGCGAAGCCTCAGTCACATTGAATGTCAGCTCTCCTGTCATAGATTATCAGCCCCAGCAGCGTCTTCTCTCCTCTTCATTCGACCCTGAACCGGATGAGGTGCACACCACGGTGGGGGGCGTCTTCTACATTTACAGTTTCCCCATGCCCGCCTACGGAGTTAAGGAATTTTCTGTGACGCATGAAATCGAACTCCACCGCATGCCGCCTCCGGTGAAGGCGGAGCAGGACTACTTCACCTCCCTGTACCTGCTGGAGAACGACTTCAGCCCGACAACAGACGACATCTGCTACCGCGCCGGCATACTGAAGGGCAACCGCACCGACACCTCCACAGTTGTCAGCCGCATACAGGGTTGGATACGAAACAACATCGAGTACGAATACAACAGCCAGGAACTCGGCGCCGAACACTGTTTCATCAACCGCCGCGGAGCATGCGACGAACACGCCGACCTGTTCATAGCAATGGCCCGGTGCGCCGGCATACCAGCGAGGAGAGTATCCGGCTCCCTCGTAAACGCCAGCGACCTCCGCGGCCACGCCTGGGCGGAATACTACGACGGCTCATGGACTTACATAGACCCGTCCGCCAAGAAACCCAACCAACCCCACGCCTCAGACAACAAACACATCACCGCATGCGTCGGTGAAACAGCCTACCACTGCGGTTTAACATACACCTACACACACGGCAAACAGAAACCGGAAATTACTGTCGAGGAGAAGATATATCTGAGTTGAATTTATTACCCGTCCGCTCCCGTATAGTAATGTGATTGCGCGTTCCCCGGCTCCGAAGAGGGGGCAGGGCCCTGACCGGAACCTGCCGGGGCTGTACAGAGGCTCTGAGGTGCGGGTTCAGAGGGTTATGGATGATTTGACTAGGCGCAAGGGTGCTGGAGAAACCTTCCTGGGCATGGTTCCTGAGGACTATCGGATGCGGGTTCGTGGTATGGCCGACGAAGCCTACCCCCTCAAGGGTGCGGGCAGGTCGCGGGAGGATTTCCGGGAGGCTATGGCGTTGAACTGGCTGACCAAGCGGGCGGTGTTCACTGAAATCGGCGTGGAAGCTGGTTTGAAGCAGATGGACTACGTGGACAAAGACACCAGCGCAGCCGTCATCGCATTGACTGAATCCGGCTCCATACTAGCATTCTCGGAGCCTGATTCGGCGGGCGTTAGAGACACATATTATGTGCGCATCAAGGAACGCGTGGACACGAACATACCGGGGGCTTCTCCATCCTACCTTAAAACCGACCCTGCCTTAAGGGAGAGATGCCAAACCACTACCCTGGTGTCTTCGCCGTTGATTGGAATCCTCTCCAAACCGGACGCGCCGATTGACGTCCGGGGGACAGTAGCCAATATGAGCCAAAGCTTCATAGACGTGGACCACAGGACAATCTACTAAATTCACAGTTTCATCCTGTCGACGAGGTAGTAGGTGATGTCTCCTTCTTCGTCGACTATCGCGTATATCATGTCCTTGTTCACGTTTTTCGCGAGCCGCAGGGCGCGTGCCATCTCGGGGAAGCTGCACGTGTATTCCTCGGGCACCACATGCACCAGGTATTTGCTGTGGGATTTCCCGAGTTTGCTGCCGCGGTCGTATAGTCTGAAATCAGTGCCGAACTTCAGTCCCGTGCGCACCAGCATGCCGCGTTCCCGGAGGTCCTTATAGACGAGGTATTTGTTCAAGAACTCCTCCTCCTTCTTGCCGCCGACATTCACTATATCCTCAAACGTCAGCGTCTTCTTGCCCTTAACCACCTCCAGTTTCTCCGACTCTGCCAGATACGCTGCCTCTATCAGCGACAGCACCAGCGCCTTCCCCTTGATTTCGCCGAAGCCGCGGTCCTTCAACTGGCTCTTCAAGTCAGAGTCCCCCACCAACACCTTCATCCCAGACAGTATGCCGTACGCCATCGTGGATATAATACGGCTTCAGGCCTTAATATTTTAAATGATGCAGGCCACAGCCGGCGGACAGCGTGAAAAGTCCGACTCATTCAACGGGCAGATTATGGGCTCCCCTAAACCGCTAGTGGTCGTGGCTGAAGACAGCACACCCCACCAGGAGATTATCGTTGCTGCATTACGCAAGGCATTCAAGGCTGCAATCGACGTGGAAGCCACTGACACATACTCTGTGGCGGTCGACATACTCAGGAAAAACGCGCACAGGGTCTGCGGGGTAGTTACCGACGTGAACTACTACCCCGACCTGCCGCAGCCGGGCAAACACGACGACACCGAACGGTGCGGCCTGCGGATGATAGGGGAGGCGAAGAGGATTGTCCCAGGGGTGCCGGTGGTCCTCGAATCCGACCAGCGGGGATACGAGGACGACGCCCGCCTCCTCAAGGCGGACGCCTTCATAGCCAAGGACGACATAGGGTCTAAGGGCCCCGATCTTTTCAGGAAACTGTTCAAGCCGAAGCTGACGAACGATTTGAAGTGACTAGTTGCGTTCACCCAGCCTACTGAAACCTTCGAACATCTCCTCAACATCATATTAATAATACTATGCCTCCTCATGTTATTCCATGATCGTCTTGGGTTTGGAGGGCACCGCCCACACCTTGGGTGTCGGCGTGGTCGACGGGTTTGAGGTGTTGGCGGACGTCCGCGAAACCTATAAGCCGGAGGAGGGCGGCATACATCCGAGGGACGCGTCCCAGCATATGGGTGCGGTGATGAAAGACGCGGTCTACAGGGCGTTGGGCGAAGCCGGCATCCGGATGGAGGACGCGGGGTTGGTGTCGTTCAGCCAGGGCCCTGGCCTCGGACCGTGTTTGAGGACGGTGGCAACCGCAGCAAGAACCCTCTCACTCTACCACAGTAAACCTTTGCTGGGTGTCAACCACTGCGTAGCCCACATCGAAGTCGGCAAAGTATTCAGCGGATTCACGGACCCACTCGTCCTCTACGTCAGCGGCGCCAACAGCCAGGTAATCAAGCTCAAGGACGGCCGCTACAGGGTGTTCGGCGAGACCTTGGACGTGGGCGTCGGCAACATGCTGGACAAGTTCGGCCGCGAAGTAGGGTTACAGCATCCTGCTGGGCCGAAGATTGAGGAGCTGGCCAGAGAAGGCGCCGAGTATGTTGAACTCCCCTACGTAGTCAAGGGCACTGACATGAGCTTTTCGGGCATACTAACCGCCGCACTCCAGAAACACGGTAAAGGCGTTCCACTGGAAGACATTTGTTTCTCGCTTCAGGAGACGGCGTTCGCCATGCTGTGCGAGGTCACTGAAAGGGCGTTAGCCCACTTGAAAGCCGATGAAGTACTGTTGGCGGGAGGGGTAGGATACAACAAACGCCTTCAGGAGATGCTCCGCCTCGTGTCTGAAGAACACGGTGCCCGATTCGACCTTCCTGCGGAGTACATGGGCGACAACGGCGTCATGATAGGGTTGACTGCGCAGAAGATGCACTCTGCGGGTGTGAGAATGGGTCTGGCGGAATCGGTGGTCGACAGCAGCCAGCGGACCGACAGCATAGAGGTCACGTGGTGAAACGTATTTAAGCGGTGGTTTGCTAGAGATACTTGTTCTCAAATGCCTGAAGAAGACGTTAAACCGGAGAAGCCGGGGAAGGACGCCGCCGACATGAAGTCGTGGGACGACTTCAAGACAACCGACGAAGTCAAGGTCCCTGAGAAGCTGATAGACCAGGTCATAGGCCAGGAGAAGGCCGTCGATATCATAAAAAAGGCTGCGAAGCAGCGGAGACACCTTCTTTTGATTGGGGAGCCGGGTACGGGGAAGAGCATGCTCGCCAACGCTATGGCGGAACTGCTACCCAGCGAGGTGTTGGTTGACATGCTGGCGGTCGCCAACCCCGACGACGAAAACAACCCCAAAATCAAGGTGGTTCCCGCAGGAGAAGGCCGGAAGATTGTCAAGGCATCCAGGGAGCAGGAGTCCGCCTCCTCGAAGGGAGGGGGGTCCAGGATTCCATTGCTGTTGTTCGTGTTCTTCCTCCTGCCGCTCGCATTATACATATTCGGCGTCGTAACAGACGGCATAATCATTGCGGCGATGATGGCGTTCGGGATAGTGTTTTTCCTATTGTTCGGGGTCAACATACGTTTTATGATGGGGCCGCAGAAGACCAACGCCCCCCGCCTTATAGTGGACAACGCCGAACACGAGACAGCGCCGTTCTACGAGGGCACCGGCGCGCACGCCGGCGCATTGCTCGGCGACATCAAGCACGACCCCCTGCAGTCCGGGGGGTTGGGGACGCCCGCCCACCTCCGTGTGGTAGCAGGCCTGATACACAAAGCCCACAAGGGCGTGTTGTTCATCGACGAAATAGGAACTTTGGGCAACTCCCAGCTGGACCTGCTGACCGCGATACAGGAGAAACAGCTTCCAATAACCGGGAGGAGTGAGATGAGCAGCGGCGCGATGGTGATGACCGACCCGGTCCCATGCGACTTCATACTGGTTGCTTCAGGGAACATACAGGTGATAGAGCAGATGCATCCTGCGCTGCGGTCGAGGATACGGGGTTACGGCTACGAGGTGTTCATGAAAGAACACATAGAAGACAGCGACGAGAACCGCAGGAAGATGGTGCAGTTCGTGACTCAGGAGATTGTTAAGGACGGGAAGATACCGCATTTTACTGTGGAGGCGGTGGAGGAGATCATACGGGAGGCTAAGCGCCGCGCCGGAACCAGGGACAAACTCACCCTCCGCTTCAGAGAGCTCGGCGGCCTGATAAGGGCGGCTGGGGACATAGCCAACGAGAGAAAACACAAATACGTCACTGCAGACGATGTTCTCGAAGGCAAGAAGAGCGCGCGGACGTTGGAGCAGCAGGTCGGCGACGTCTACCTCGAAAGGAAGAAGGAGTACGAGATACTCGTGACCGAAGGCAGCAAGATAGGGAGGGTGAACGGTCTGGCGGTGATGGGCGACGGCGGCACCGTACTCCCGATTGTGGCGGAGGTTGCGCCTGCGCACAGCCAGAAGAGCGGGCAGATAGTCGCCACCGGCAAGCTGGGGGAGATTGCTAAGGAGGCTGTAACAAACGTGTCCGCATTAATCAAGAAGATATCCGGCAAGCACATAAGCAACCACGACATACACATCCAGTTCCTCCAGACCTACGAGGGTGTGGAGGGCGACAGCGCGTCAGTGAGTGTGGCGGTGGCGGTAATGTCTGCGTTGGAGAAGGTTGCGGTCCGGCAGGATGTGGCAATGACCGGCTCCCTCACCGTGCGCGGCGAAGTGCTGCCGGTGGGCGGCGTCACCCAGAAGATAGAGGCCGCAGTCGAAGCGGGATTGAAGAGGGTCATCATCCCCGAGAGCAACGTGAAAGACGTGCTGTTGGAGAAGAAGTATGAGGGTCAGATAGAGGTCGCTTCCGCAAAGACGCTGGTGGACGTGCTTAAGCACTCGCTGGTGAAGGGCGGTCCGCTGGTGAAGAAGCTCGACAAAATAGTGGACAGTTAAACTTTTCCGCAGCACTCACGACCAGCTATTTAATAAACCGGACTACAATAAACTAAGGCTTCTACGATGGAATTGGAGGATTTGACGGGTGTTGGCGCAACCATCGCCGAGAAACTCAAGGAGTCGGGCTACACGAGCGTGGAGGCTGTGGCAACAGCATCCACCGGCGAGCTGAAGGACGTCGGCATAGGCGAGGCCACGGCGGTGAAAATCATCGGCGCCGCGCGCGAATCCCTGAAGATGGGATTCGAATCCGGCTTGGACGTTCTTGCGAAGCGGGACTTGGTGGGTAAACTCACAACCGGCAGCAAGGAATTCGACAAACTCTTCGGAGGCGGAATAGAGACGCAGGCCATCACCGAATTGTTCGGAAAATTCGGCTCCGGTAAAACACAGGTGGCGCACCAGCTGGCTGTCAACGCCCAGCTCCCCAAGTCTAAGGGCGGCCTGGAAGGCGGTGCAATATACATCGACACAGAAAACACTTTCAGGCCTGAGAGAATCCAGCAGATGGCCAAGGCCGCCAAGATAAAACCGGAGGACGCCCTCGCCAACATCATGGTGGCGCGCGCATACAACAGCGACCACCAGATGCTTTTGGCCGAGAAAGCAGCCGAGATTGTGAAGGAGAAGGACATCAAAATCGTGATAGTGGATTCGTTGACCGCGCACTTCCGCGCCGAATACGTTGGGAGGGGCACTCTGGCCTCACGCCAGCAGAAATTGAACCGCCACATGCACACCCTCCAGCGGAAGATGGCCGACCTGCACAACGTTGCTGTGATAGTGACTAATCAGGTGATGGCCCGCCCGGACATAATGTTCGGAGACCCCACCACACCCATCGGAGGCCACATAGTCGGCCATCACAGCACCTTCCGTGTTTACCTGAAGAAGAGCAAGGGCAGCAAGCGCATTGCCTCGTTGATTGATTCTCCGAGCATGCCCGACGCCGAGTGCGTTTTCGAGATATCCACGGACGGTCTGTCTGACGCTAAATCCAAGTGATTACAATGAGGAACATTTATGTTGAGTCCCCCCATGAGAAGCCGCTGGCTGAACAGGATGTTGAGCTGGTTGAGCGTAAGGGGATAGGGCACCCGGACAGCATATGCGACGGCCTGGCCGAGACAGTGAGCTGGGCGTTGTCCAACGAGTACATGAAGCGTTTCGGGCACATCATGCACCACAACACCGACCAGGTCGAGTTGGTTGGGGGAAGAAGCAACCCCGTGTGGGGTGCGGGTGAAATAGCCACCCCCGTATACATTCTTCTGTCCGGCCGAGCAACAACCGAGGTCGACGGTGACCCGGTTCCCGTCGGCGAAGTGGCTGTCGAGGCAGCCAGAAACTACCTGAAGAAGCATTTCCCCCACCTGGACATCGACAACGAGGTGGTGTTGGACCAGAAGATAGGCCTGGGCTCATCTGACCTGCGTTCGGTGTTCCAGCGGAAGGGCATACCCAAGGCCAACGACACGTCGTTCGGAGTGGGGTTCGCGCCGTTCACCATCACCGAGCAGCTCACCTACGAAGTGGAGCGCTACATGAACGGTCCCATGAAGAAGAAGGTGAAGGCGTCCGGCGAGGACATCAAGGTGATGGGCGAACGCCATAAGGATGAAATCGTGCTGACCATCTGCAACGCCATGGTGTCCCGCCACATCAAAAACATCGGCGACTACGAGGGCATCATCGAGGAGATGACAGGGCTGGCTAAGGACTTCATCGCCGGCATCACCGACCAGGATGTGAAGGTGGAAATCAACACCGGCGACGACATAGAAAACGAGAGCGTGTTCTTGACCGTCACCGGCACGAGTGCGGAGCAGGGAGACGACGGCTCCGTGGGCAGGGGCAACCGAGCCAACGGGCTAATCACTCCGTACAGGCCCATGAGTATGGAAGCGACGTCGGGGAAGAACCCGGTCAACCACGTGGGCAAACTCTATAACCTGCTGTCTAAGGAGATTGCCCGCGACATAGCTGACGAGGGTGCGGACCAGGTTTACGTCCGGATTTTGAGCCAGATAGGCCATCCCATAGACCAGCCGATGGTGGCGGACGTGCAGCTGGTGGGGCCGAAGAAGCTGGAGAAGAAGGCGGTCGAGATAGCGGACTACTGGCTGGAGAACGTCACCGAGATGACCAGGAAGTGCTTGGAGGGCAAGGCCCAGACATTCTAGTTTTATACCCTCCCTCCCCTTTGTTATTCAGGATGCTGGAGTCTTTGAACGTCGAGCTGGGGATGCTGGCGAGGGTTTTGTTCGCGGCTATCCTCGGGCTTATGATTGGCGTAGAACGTAAGGGCGGTGAAAAGGGCGCGGGCATGCGCACATTCAGCCTCATCTGCATGGGTTCTGCGTTGTTCACGGTGTTGTCGGTTCTGGGTTTCCCTGTCGGCAGCGAGCCTTCGAGGGTGGCGGCTCAGATTGTGACCGGCGTGGGCTTCATCGGCGCCGGCGTCATATGGCGTCAGCAGGGCGACATCATACACGGCATAACCACCGCCGCCGCCATCTGGGTTTCGGCGGCGGTCGGTTTGTCTGTCGGCCTCGGCTATTTCGTCATGTCCTTTGTCGTTGCGTTGGTGACTATGGTCATACTAGCCAAGGGACATCCGATACAGAAGGCCAGGGAGCATGTGCAGCACGAAATAAAATACTAATATCTGTTTATTTACATATGTAAATTATTCATACATTGTACATAATTATGCATGTAAATATGTAAATTATTTCTTCAGTTTGAACTTGTATCCGTAGCGTATTATCCCTGAGTCCTTGTCCGCCATTATCTTCCTGAACACGGCCTCCACCCTGCTGCCAACTTTAACCTCGCCGGACTCGCAGTCCACCACCTGGGCGGTGCACATAGTGCCTTCATCCAGTTTCACCACAGCCACCACATACGGCTTCTGGTACTCGAATCCAGTGGGCGCAGCATACACTACCGTGTAGCTGAAAACTTCCCCTTCCCCGCTGAACTTGAACGCCTCCATCCTGCTGCGTCTCCTGCAGCCGGGGCAGATGTTTCTGGGCGGAAAAAACCGTTGTCCGCAGTTCTTGCACTCGCTCCCCCTGAGATTATACCTGGGGGGGATCAGCCTCCAATGCAACGCAAGTCCTTCGCTCATCATGCCACCTCCTTCTGGAATACGTGAACCACGCACGAAGCTCCGCTGCCCCCCACGTTATGCGTCAACCCGGTCTTCGCACCCTTTATCTGTCTCTTGTCCGCTTCCCCGCGCAGCTGCAGCACCGTCTCCACGGCCTGCGCTATGCCGGTGGCGCCGACGGGGTGGCCTTTCGCCTTCAGCCCTCCGGAGGTGTTGACGGGTTTGCTCCCGTACAAAGCGGTCTCGCCGTCTTCAGTGAATCTTCCTCCGGAACCGAGCTCGCAGAACCCCAGGCTTTCAACAGCCATTATCTCCGCTATGGTGAAGCAGTCGTGGACTTCCGCGAAGTCTATGTCGTTCGGCGTAACACCCGCCATCTTGTAAGCGGTCTTCGACGCCTTCACGGCCGCATCGATCCTGCACATGCTCTTCCTGTCGTGCAATGCCAGTGAGTCGGACGCCTGCCCGCTGCCGGTAATCCATACGGGTTTGTCTGACAGCTCTTTCGCCTTTTCTTCGCTCGCCAGTATCACAGCCGCCGCCCCGTCTGTTATGGGAGAGCAGTCGAGCAGCTTCAGCGGGTCGGCTATGGGAGCCGAGTCCATGACGTCCTCCAACGTGAACTTTTTCCTGTACTGTGCGTTCGGGTTCAACGAGCCGTTGTGGTGGTTTTTCACGGACACCATCGCCATCTGCTCCTCCGTGGTCCCGTACTCTATCATGTGTCGGCGGGCCATCAGCGCGTATATGGCCGGGAACGTCACGCCGTGGAAGGCCTCCCACTCCTGGTCGCCCGCCCCAGCCAACGCGACGGTGGCGTGTTCGGTGCTGACGTCGGTCATCTTCTCCACGCCGCCTGCGACGACAATGTCCGCCACGCCGGCTTTGATTGCGAGGTAAGCCTGCCGCAGCGCAACCCCCCCGGACGCGCAGGCCGACTCCACTCGCGTGGCCGGCACCCCAAGCAGCCCGGAGTTGTCCGCAACAAGCGCACCGATGTGCTCCTGCTGTATGAACAGTCCGGGCGTCATCGAGCCCACATACAGTGCGTCGACTTCGACGCCGTCTATGCCCGCGTCCTTTATGGCGTGCACGCCGGCCTCCGTTATGAGGTCGCGGTAGCTTTTCTCCCAGAACTCTCCGAACCTGGTCAAACCCACCCCTATTACTGCTACGTTCACTTCATTCACCCCTTCTGCAGACCCACACCCTTTATCTTGCCCTTGAATTTCGCGTAGGTGCTGTATTCGATGTATATGCGGTCCTTTATCTGCTCCCGAACAGGTTTCGGGTTCCTGTTCTTCGATATGCGATCTGTAGCCTTTATGATAAAGGCGTCGCTTCCCGCCCCTGAACCGTACGAGGTTGCGAGTATCATGTCGCCGGCTTCGGCCTCGTCCAACACCGCGCTCAACGCCAGCGGCGTCGCACCGGAGTAGGTGTTTCCTATAACCGGAGTCAGCAATCCAGTTTCGACCTGTTCCTTCTTGAAACCAAGCTTCTTGGCGGCGGCCAGCGGGAACTTGCCGTTGGGCTGGTGGAACACCGCATACCTGAAGTCTTCTGGTTTCATGTTATTGCGTTCCATTATCCTGGTGGACGCGGATATGACGTGTTTGAAGTACGCCGGCTCTCCTGTGAAGCGGCTGCCGTGCATGGGATAATCCTGTCCCTCCCTCCTCCAGAAGTCCGGCGTGTCGGTGGTGAAGGAGTACGTGTCTCTGATGTCCGCTATAGTCTTCCTTTCACCTATCACGTAGGCCGCTCCGCCGGCGGATGCCGTGTATTCGAGGGCGTCTCCGGGACGGCCCTGGCTTGTGTCGGCGCCTATGGCGAGGCCGTATTTCACAATCTTGGACTTAACCAGCCCCAGGCAGGTCTGGATGGCGGCGGTCCCCGCCTTGCACGCGAACTCGTAGTCTGCAGCGGTCATGTCCGGCGTCGCCTCAATCGCCTCCGCCACGATGGTGGCGGTCGGCTTCACCGCGTAAGGATGCGACTCGGAACCAACATACACTGCTTCGATGTCTCTCGGATTAACCTGGGAGTGCTTCAGCGCCAGCCGCGCGGCCTCGGTGGCTATTGTGACCACGTCTTCGTCCATGGCCGGCACGCTCTTCTCCCTAACATTCAATCCCTTGCTCCACCTTTCTCCGTCGCCGCCCCACACCTTGCTTATCTCGTGGGGGGTTATCCTGTACCGGGGCACATACGCCCCGTACCCTACTATTCCCGTCATGTCAAATTCCTCCGCACCCGCCCAATTAACTCCTCCTCCGTCTTCACCTTGGAGACCACCAGCGGTATCCTCTCCTTCTCCGCTATGTGGGTTGCGAGCCGGTCGACTTTCTTGGGGGTTACCCCGTGCAACACTATCATCCCCGGCTTCGGCTGCGTTACCTTCACCGCTATCATGGGCGAGCGCCCCATCTTCACCTTCGTGAACACCAGCGCCCGTTCGGTGCTGGAGCCGTAGATGCTCCTGAACTCGCGCTCGCTCAGGTTCAGTATGGCCTGGATGCTGTCTATGACGGTGTAGCCGCGCAATTCCCTGTTGCCTATGAGCCGCTTGTTGGCTATGACTTCCCCCTCTATGAGTTTCACGAAACGGGAGGCCTTCACGGGGTTGCTGAACTCATGCAGCTCCATTATGGCTTCGGGTCGCTCCACCATGAACTTGCTCAGCACCATCCCGCCGTTGCGGTCGTCTATGTCAACCAGGGACTCCACGTACTTCTTCACGAAGTGAGTGCCCGGCGAATTCCGCCGTCCGGACTCGTAGTCTGATATGACCGACGGAGACACACGCAGCTCCCTGGCGAGGTCCGTCTGCTTCACACCGAATATCTCCCTCCACTTTCTCATGGTGGTGCAGCAGCGGTCCGACAGGGTTATCTCTCCTGCGATGTTCTTGGCCACGCTCTCTCTCGCGTTCAGCATACCATCAATACTATGTAGACAATCATTTAAAAATCGTCGAAAACGTGTTCGACAAACGACGAAATAGGTTTTTTATTTAACCGACTCCCTATACCTTAACCCTCTTTTTCTGAGGTGCGTTGGCTTGAAGAAGATTGAGTCCTTCATGGGGAAGCAGAAGGAGCAGCTCCGCAGGCTGGGGGAGAAGTACCCCGAGAAAAAAAGCCTGGTTCTGGATTTCGAGGAGCTGGAACGCCACGACAGAGACCTCGCCGACCGCCTGCGCCACACCCCCGACGAAGTGCTGGCGGACTTCAACGAAGTCCTAAACAACATGGGCATCCTCACAGTCGTAGAGAACCCAAAATTCAACGCCCGGTTCAGAAACGTGCCGAAGGAACGCGGCTACACCGTCCCAGTCAGAGACATAACGTCGGACTTCATAGGCAAGTTCATCTCCGTGGAAGGCGTGGTAAACAGAATCAGCGACGTGCTGCCGAAGGTCAGCAAGGCATTGTTTGTGTGCAGCCGCTGTGACGAACACAACTGGATCGTTCAGGACAAGCGGATGCTCATTGAACCTGGCCGCTGCAGGAGCTGCGGGAAAAGCGACTTCCGCTTCATACTGGAGGAGAGCGAGTGGACTGACGTCCAGCGCCTCGAGATACAGGAGCCTCTGGAGATGCTCGTCGGCGGCGAACAAGCACGTCGCATAGAACTCTGGGCGGAGGAGGACATGACCGACGTCGTCACCGCAGGCGACAAGGTCATCATCACCGGAATAGTCCGGCTGAAGCCTCAGAAGGCTAAGGGCTCCGTATACGGGAAATTCCTGGAAGTAAACCACATGGAGGCGGTGGAGCGCGAGTTCGAGGAGTTCGAGATAACAGACGAAGAAGAGAAGGAGATTCAGGAGCTTGCGAAGGACCCGCGGTTGCACGACAAAATAGTCGACTGCATCGCACCATCCATCTACGGCTACCGGGAGGTGAAGGAGGCAATAGCCCTGCAACTGTTCGGCGGCCGCCAGGGAAAGGTTCTGCCGGACGGCACCAAAGCCCGCGGAGACATACACCTGCTGCTCATCGGAGACCCGGGCGTGGCGAAATCCCGCGTCCTCCAGTACGTGGACCAGATAGCCCCGAAGAGCATATACGTCACAGGCAAAGGCACCACCGGAGCCGGACTGACGGCGACCGCTGAAAAGGACGAGCTCGCCGACGGCGCGTGGACCCTGAAGGCGGGGGCGCTCGTGCTGGCCGGCGGCGGCATCGCCGCAATAGACGAATTCGACAAAATGGACAAGGAGGACCGGAGCGCCATGCACGAGGCCATGGAACAGCAGACAATATCCGTCGCCAAAGCCGGCATCATAACCAAGTTCAAGGCCAACACCAGCATACTGGCAGCCTCTAATCCTAAGTTCAGCCGCTTCGACAACTACAAGCCGCTGGCGGAACAGTTTGACATACCTCCCACCCTCATTTCGCGTTTCGACCTCATATTCCCGATAAGGGACGTGTTGGACAGAGAAACGGACCGGAGCATCGCCGAGCACATGCTGAAGATGCACCGCAGCGAGAGCCTGGAGGAGATAAGGCCGCCCGTCGACGCCGCATTGTTCCGGAAATACATAGCCTACGCCCGCCGGAACATCCGGCCGGAGCTCACCCAGGACACGGTGGAGAAGATACGGGAATACTATGTTGCGTTGCGTGCGCGGGGCCGCGGAGGCGCAGCCGCAGCCACACCACGTCAGCTGGAGGCATTGGTAAGACTGTCGGAGGCGTCTGCGAAACTGAGGCTCAGCGACGAGGTCTCGGTCGGAGACGTTGAAAGAGCAATCAAACTCACAGACTTCGTTTTGAAGGAGATAGCATACGACGCCGAAACAGGGGAATTCGACATAGACCGCATCGTAACAGACCACCCGAAGAGCATGAGGGACAGAATCCGCACCGTGGAGGAAACGATAAGGGAGATCATAGAGTCGAGCCCCGACGGCATGGCGTCGCTGGATGGAATCAGGGAAGCGATGTCGGAGAAGAACATAGACAAGTTCACCGTCGACCAGATAATCAGCGAGTTGAAGAAGAAAGGGGAAATTTACGAGCCCCGCCACGGAAAATTCATGTTCACCGAGGAGAGATGACCGAGTATTTGGACTTAGTGGACGAAGACGACACCGTGTTGGGGAAGGCCAGCAGGGACGAATGCCACGAACAGAATCTGTTGCACCGCAGTGTGATGTTTTTTGTGTTCGATCCTGCTTGGCGGATTCTAGTCAACAGACGCGCATCGGACAAGGAGTTCTTCGGAGGCCGGTGGAGCATCGTCTTGGGCGGGCACGTCCCCTCGGGCGAAAGCTACGACGACGCCGTAGTCCGTGAAGGACTGGAGGAGGCGGACCTACGTTCGAAACCCTTCAGGATGGGTTACTTCAGGAAGCGGCTGCCGGAGGAGTCTGAAAACGTCACGGTGTATGGCTTCAAGACATCCCAGAAACCCGACCTTCTTGAAGACGAGATAGAGTACGGGGAGTTCATGACACTGGAGGAGGCCCTGAAGAAGATTGAGACGGAGGAATTCATTCCCGAAACCCGGCAGCTCCTCCCCATCCTCCAGGACTTTTTAAACAACCTTTCAAAGTAATATACTCCGCGGCAGAATCCGCGTTTTTACGATAAAACAGAGGTAAACTGAAATGGCTGAAGACAGCATCGAATCCATGATGGGTGAAGGAAAGAAGATTGAATCGCCGAATTGGTTCAAAGAGAAAGCACATATCAAAAGCGTCGAACAATACGAGGAGATGTACAAGCGGTCTCTTGAAGACCCGGACGGCTTCTGGGCTGAGATGGCCGAGAACACCACCTGGTTCAAGAAATGGGACAAAGTATACCAGTGGAATCCAGAATCCCTCGAGTGTAAGTGGTTTGATGGCGCCAAGCTGAACGCATGCTACAACTGCGTCGACCGCCACCTGGAAGACCGCGGCGGCCAGGTCGCAATCATCTGGGAGGGAGACGACCCCTCGGACGTCCAGAAGATAACATACAAACAGCTGCACGAGCAGGTCTGCAGGTTCGCGAACGTGTTGAAGAAGCACGGAGTATCCAAGGGCGACAGGGTCTGCATATACCTGCCCATGATACCCGAACTGGCTTATTCCATGCTGGCATGCGCGCGCATCGGAGCCATACACAGCATCGTGTTCGGCGGATTCAGCGCTGAATCCCTGAAGCAGCGTATTCTGGATTCGGAGGCGAAAATACTCATAACGAGCAACGTCAGCATGCGCGGCGGCAGGGCTATTCCGTTGAAGAAGGCCGCCAACGACGCCGTGGAAGACTGCGACTGCGTTGAGAAAGTCATCGTCGTGGAAAGAACAGACGACGACTACGAGAAACTCGACCGCGACACGGTATGGGCCGACGAGATGAGCGGCGCATCTGCAGAGTGCGTTTGTGAGGAGATGGACGCGGAGGACCCATTGTTCATACTCTACACGTCCGGAACCACCGGCAAGCCGAAGGGTGTGTTGCACACCACCGGAGGCTACATGGTGTACACGCAGCTGACACACAAGTACGTGTTCGACTACCACGACGGCGACGTGTACTTCTGCACCGCAGACATAGGATGGATTACCGGCCACAGCTACATCATCTACGGCCCGCTGGGCAACGGAGCCATAACCGTGATGTTCGAAGGAACCCCCTTCTACCCGGAGGCGGACCGGTTCTGGGACATCGTGGAGAAACACAAGGTGAACATATTCTACACCGCCCCTACCGCCATCCGCGCGGTCGCGAAATACGGGGACGAGTGGCCGAAGAAACACGACCTAAGCAGCCTACAGCTGCTCGGTTCCGTCGGCGAGCCCATTAACCCGGAGGCGTGGCTTTGGTACTACAACGTAATCGGACGCGGAGAGTGCCCGATTGTGGATACGTGGTGGCAGACGGAGACCGGCGGAATACTGATTACGCCGCTGCCCGGAGCGTTCACGCTGAAGCCCGGCTCCGCCAGCAGACCATTTTTCGGCGTGAAGCCGAAGATACTGAAGAAGGACGCCAACGAAAAAGCGGCAGTCAACGAAGGCGGGTTCTTGGTTATCGAGCAGCCGTGGCCGAGCATGCTCCGCACAGTATACGGAGACCCGGACCGTTTCAGGAAAACCTATTTCAGCCAGTACCCCGGCATCTACCTGACCGGTGACGGTGCCCGCATAGACGAGGACGGCGACTACTGGCTGATGGGCCGGATAGACGACGTCATAAACGTCAGCGGACACCGCATAGGAACGGCGGAGGTTGAGAGTGCGTTGGTACTCCACAAGGTTGTGGCGGAAGCAGCGGTTGTTCCAATACCCCATGAGGTGAAGGGGCAGGCACTGTATGCGTTCGTAACCCTCAACCAGGGCGTCGACAAAACCGAGGAACTGGCGAAGGAGCTTCGCGCGTTCGTCGGCACCGAAATCGGTCCCATCGCGAAACCCGAAAGGGTGCAGTTCGCGGACGCCCTTCCGAAGACCCGGAGCGGCAAAATCATGCGCCGGATACTCCGGAAAATCGCGGAGGGCGTTAAGGACATAGGCGACACCACCACCTTGGCTGACCCGACGGTGGTGGAGAAGCTGATAGAGGAGAGAAACAAATAAACCCTCCTCTTTTTCTCCTTATTTTTCCTTTACCTTTACATGAGGGACTACCGCAACCTTGTACTACTGTGTTCCATCTACCTCACAACCATACTGTTGGGCTTGAACACCGCATCCTTCATCCTCCCCCTCATGTATCCGCCGGAGGGTCAGGAGCAGGTTATTCAGCCTGTTGTCTCCAACCCGGAGGACCCGGCGTCGTCGATACACATCTTCCTCTACATCCTCGTCGCCACCGCCGCCCTCCTGTTCATCATGAAGAAGAAGTGGGGTTTCATCATCCGCGGAGCCCTGATGCTATCCTTTTTCATGGGCATCCTGTTCACCACGTCCGCGTTCGTCGGAGACTACTCACTCATACTCACGATACTGATTCTCGCTTACGCGTTCTGGCGGCGCAGCGACCCCAACACAGTCAACATAGTACTGGTGCTGACCATATCCGGCGTCGGCTCCGTCCTTGGCGCATCCCTAGGCTTCACGCCAGCCTTAATACTGTTGCTGCTGATGTCAGTCTACGATGTGGTGGCGGTGTTCGTCACCAAACACATGGTGAAGATAGCGGAGGAAAGTAAAGGCAAATTCGCCCTCATGTTCCTCATACCCTTGGGGGACCGCGTCATGGGTTTGGGCGCCGGCGACCTAGCCCTGCCGCTGGCGTTCACTGTCTCCGTGCTCGCGACCCACGGCACAGGCCACGCAATACCCACCGCATTCGGCGGCCTACTCGGCCTCATAGCATTATACTACTACCTCCAGAGCAAGGAGAAAGCAGCCCTACCCGCCCTACCACCAATATCCATCGGCCTCCTCATCGGATACCTGATGTCGGCCGCCATACTCGGATTTTAAACTGTTTAAACAAAATTCAAAACAATTTAAACAAAAGTTCAAATAGTTTAAACGATGAAGAACCCCTTCTTCGAGATTGCCGCCGCCATATTGTTCGCGGTACTCCTGCTACTGTTCATGTCCATCTACGTCAACCAAATAGCGATACCCTGAGAAAGAAGAAAGGTTAGCGGGGAGTGGATTTGAACCACTGGCCTTCGGGTTACACAGCAAAAACCTAACAGGTTTTTGGTGTATCAAAACCTGAGGGTTTTGCATATGAGCCCGACGAGCACTCCTGGCTGCTCAACCCCGCTGTCTAAGGTTTTATGTTTTCCTCGTTTATATAGCGTACTTTTATATGCTTTTCCCCTATATATTGGCTGGCGATGGCTAAGTTTAAGGAGGCTGAGCGGCGGCTGTTCAAGGGCGTGTGCATGAGCTGCAACGCGAAGAACCCGTTGAAGGCGACGCGCTGCAGGAAATGCGGTAAAGTCGGCAGGATACGCCGGAAGAGCCGTAAGAAGGCTATCTCAACCGCTTAAATACCTGTTCCTATACGTAACCACTTTTACGGGGTGGTTCATCTTGGCTGACCGGATGTTGTATCTCGCGTGCGTGGTTTCCATAGCGGGGATACTGTTGATAGCGTTTGTTTCACCGTCCATCCGCCCCCCTCTATCACAGCTGCGGGATGTGACCGGTTCTTCATTGGAGAAGGCGGTGAGGGTTGAGGGCACGGTGTCCCGGCTTCACACCTTCACCGGCGGCAGCGTGATGATGACACTATCAGACGATGACGCGTCAATGGATGTGTACCTGCCGTATGACGTAGCCGCCTCACTGGGTGAGGATGAGCTGGTGAACCGGACCGTGGAGGTGTTGGGTGTGGTGCAACTCTACAATGGACGGCTGGAGTTGGTTGTGGAGAAGCCGGGGAACGTGGTGGTGAAGTGATTCGCGTTTCAGACCTCAACAGGTACGTCTACTGTCCCCGCAGCATCTACCTGTCCAACGTCCTGAAGGTAAGGGTTCCGGAGTCGCCGGAGCAGGGCCGCGGCGTCGTAGGCCACGCCGTCCGGCGGGAGCTGTCTATGCGGCAGGCCCGCCTCCTGAATAAGATGAAGTCTGTGGAAGACGTCGACTCCATGATGAAGACGGAGTTGGATGCGGTTCTCCAGGACCTCCCCTACATTTTTGCGGAACGGTGGAGTGAATCCTACGGTGAATTCATATCTTCTGTCAGGGGTGAGATGATGCGTGAGCTGGACTGTCTCCGCATGGAACTGGATGCTATGGTGTCGGACATGGGCTTCGAAAAAGCGCTTGAATATGTTACGCCGTGGCGTACTGAGTATTCAGTCAAGTCGGAGGAACTGGGGTTGAAGGGTCGTGTGGACAAGATTATGCGCCGCGACTCTCTGGAGCCGGTTGAAATCAAGACAGGCGTCCCACACGACTTCGGTTGGGACGGCGACCGGGTGCAACTGTGCGGATACGGGATGCTGTTGGAGGAACGGTTCGGTGAAAGGATACCGCACGGTTTCATAGAATACACGCGCGCGGCCGAGAGGAAGCCGGTGTTGTTCACGGAGAAACTCCGTAGGCAGGTGATATACGCCCGCGACTCGGTGAAGGAAATCCTGGATGGGGTGGTCCCCGACGTATGCCCCCACGGTATCCCGCAGAAGTGCGGGGGCTGTGTCCTCAAAGAGGAATGCTATAGAACCTAGGAGGCTTCCTTAGCCTTCTGCTTCATCTTCTTGGTCAAATAACCCGCTATTTTGTTGCGGATGCTCTTGCTGGTTATGTCGGTGTGGCTCTGCACCTTTCTCTTGTTGTCCTGGAAGTCGGTGGTGAAGGTGTCCGGATACTCTTTCACCAGCTTCTCCGCAACCCGCTTCAAGTACGTCTGCTTAATCCTACCCATTGTTCTTACCATAAGGCAGTGGCCGTTTAAAAACTACAGGAGGTCGGTCCACCTGAGCCTGCGCTCCGGCATCCTCACGCCCGGCTCCCCCGTTATGCCGCCGAGTTCCGCGGCGACGTCGACTGCGTGGTCGAAGCCTCCGACTTCGTCAACCAAACCGATTTCCGCGGCTTCGCTGCCCAGGTATATGTTCCCCTCCGAAATGTTTCTCACGTACTCCATGTCAAGGCCCCTGTTTTCTGCGACATCCCGCATGAACGTGTAGTAGACCTTGTTTATCATGTCCTGCAGCTCCTGCCGCTCCTCGTCGGTCATGGGACGGTAGGGGCTTCCTATGTCTTTTGTCTCCCCGGCCGTCAGCACGGTCACGTTTATCCCGATTTCGTCGAACAGTTCATAGTAATGTTGTATGAACATGATGACTCCGATGCTTCCGGTTATGCTGTTTTCGTCCGCAACTATCCTGTCGGATGCGGACGCAACATAATACGCACCGGATGCTCCGACCTCACCTATCCAAGATACAACCGGCTTTTTGGTGTCGCGGACGGCCCGCATCAACTCCCTGCTCGCCACGATGTTCCCGCCCCCGGAGTACACGTCCAACACAATCGCCTTCACCTGCGGGTCTTTATCGGCCTTCCTCAACTCATCTTTTATGACCTCGACCTGCGCGCACTGCTGAATGGTTAGCAGTCCGCTGGGGCATCCCCCCAACGTTATCTGGCCGTGAACTGGCACGACCTTCACATCCCCCCCGCCCATTGACGGGAGATTGAATCCGCTCATCAGCGCACCCACAACGAACGCGATAACTAGCACGAAAACCGCCAAAACCGCGAACGTCAGCGCAACCTTCCAAAACGTCTTCATCGTACCAAACTACTGGAACCACAGTATAAAAAGACACTGTCATCGAAAAAAAGATAGGATGCGGCCGACGGGATTCCGCTCGTCCTGCGGACTCGCTTACCCCGTCTTGTTTGTGACAGGATGTTGCTTCGATGTGAGCTGATGCGGCCGACGGGATTCTGATTGCCTCTGGGGCTTGCTTATCCCGTCGGTGTTTGACGGGAGTCGTGTCTCTAGTGCGTGCCCCCGTGGGGGGGCACCCGCTGCGCATGTAAACTGGGCGTGACAGTTTGCGGCCGACGGGATTCGAACCCGTGTCGCAAGATTGGCAACCTCGAGTGATAACCAGGCTACACTACGGCCGCGTTTTGTATGTGTTTTTTTTATCCACCTGTTTGTTCGGGTTTCATTGGTTTGTGTTTGTGTGCGCGGCCTTTTTGTGGTGCACTCAGCCCATGAGGGCTGATGTGCGCCGTGCGTGTGCACGGAGCAAGCCGTGCCTACACTACGGCCGCGTGTTGTATGTGTGTATTTTTTTGTATCCCCTCTTCGGGAGGTTCATGTGCGTGCCCCCGTTAGGGGGCACTCGCAGCGCGTGTGAACGGAGCGAGCCGTTCTGGGATATGTATAGGGCCTGCCTTCTTTATATATGTTGCTTCGTTGGGTGATTTAACTATTGAATATAATATGTTTTTTTGAGTGGTGTGTGATGTTGGGTTTGCTTTGGGTGTTGGCGTCGTCGTTCGCCTTTACTTATGCGGTTACTCCGTGGCTTATGGGCAGGCTGAGGGCTGCGGGTATTGTGGGCCGGGACATGAACAAGCCTGGGGAGGTGGTGTTGCCGGAGATGGGTGGGTTGGCTGTGGTGGGCGGCTTCATAGTGGGTGTGCTGTTGGCTATCGCGTTGACGACCTTCGACGTCGTGCATGTTGAGATGAATCTAACGCTGTTGCTGGCGTGTCTGTCGACTGTGGTTGTGATGGCGTTGGTCGGCATCATAGATGATTTGTTCCTGATGAGCCAGCGGGTTAAGGCGTTGCTTCCGGTGTTCGCGGCTCTGCCGTTGGTGGCGGTTAAGGCTGGTGTCACCACCATGGAGGTTCCCCTGTTGGGGCCGGTGGACTTCGGAGTATTCTATGCTCTGGTGCTGGTGCCGCTGGCTATTACGGGAGCGTCGAACGCCACCAACATGCTCGCGGGCTTCAACGGTTTGGAGGCCGGGTTGGGTGCGGTGATGTGTTCTACAGTGGCTGTGGTCGCCTACGCCACAGGAAACGTGGAGGCTGCCGTAGTAGTCCTGGCTATGCTCGGCGCATTACTCGCGTTCCTGAAATACAACTGGTTTCCGGCTAAGGTGTTGATAGGGGACGTCGGCACCCTCACCGTGGGGGCTGTGGTGGCTTCTTCCGTAATAGTGGGGAACATCGAGAAGGTGGGTGTGATACTGATTGCCCCCTTCTTTGTCGAGCTGTTCCTGAAGGCCCGCAGCGGGTTCAAGGCGGATTCCTGGTGCGGCCTCAAAGAAGGCAGGCTGGTGTGCGACGACAGACGGGATGTGTTCGGTTTGGGCCGGCTGGTGATGAACATGTACAGCGGAGTGTCCGAGCGGAAACTAGTGTCTACTATAATACTGTTGGAGGTTTTGTTCGCGCTGCTGGCCCTCTACTCCGTCTCCAATGTTTTGGTGGTCTAGATGCGTCTGTGCATGGTGTCGAAGCACTTCCACCCCTACGCCGGCGGGTTGGAGGCTCGGGTTCTCGAGCTGGGAAGGTGGCTGGTCGGTCACGGAGAGGAGGTGGTGGTGCTCACCTCCCATGAAGAAAACACATTGGATGAGGAGGTTGTCGACGGCGTTGAGGTGCGGCGTTCCAGCGTTTGGCTGACTCTGTTCAACGCGTTGCTGGCTCCCGGAATATTGATGCAACTGTTCAGTGAAAGATACGATGTCATAGACGTTAACCTGCCGGACCCGGTCAGCGGCATATTCGCGTGCGCGGCTTCAATGCTCCGTAGAAAACCCTTGTTTGTCACATACCATGCCGACATTGTGAAGGAGGGTTTGCTGCAGTATGTGTTCAAGCTGCTCTATTACCCTTTCCTCTGGCTTACCCTGAGACGGGCTGTGAAGGTTTTCGTGACTTCGCCGAACTACGCGGAGTCGTCGCCGGTGCTGAAATATTTCATGGACAAAGTGATTGTGGCCTCCAGCTTCGTCGACCCCCGAAGGTATTCGGGGGTGGATGGCTCTGGGCTGCGGAAGAAACTGGCTCTGTCGGGGAAGATGGTGTTGTTCGTCGGCCGCCTCGTACCCTACAAGGGTTTGGAGTACCTGATTAGGGCGTGCGAGGGGTTGAAGGATGTCACGTTGGTTATAGTCGGCGACGGCCCGTTGAAGGCTGGGCTGGAGTCTATGGCATCGTCTAACGTAGTCTTTGCAGGCCGGGTGTCGGATGAGCGGCTGCCCGAGTACTATGCCGCGTGTGACGTGTTTGCGCTGCCGTCTGTGACCCGGCAGGAGGCGTTCGGGCTGGTGCTGGTGGAGGCGATGGCGTCCGGGAAACCCGTTATCTCAACCAATTTCTCCGGCATGCCTTATGTGGTCGGCGACGCAGGGTTATTGGTGGAGCCCCGCGATCCCGACGCCCTGCGGGAGGCGTTGGAGAAGATACTGTATGACAGTGAATTGGCGGCTGAACTGTCCGCCAGGGCGAGGAAGCGGGTGTCCGAACTGTTCACCAGGGATGTGGTGTGCTCGCGTCTACTGGAAGTATATAAGTCGGCTGCATCCTAAACATTACCATGGTTGTGCGGAGCAGGGCGCCGGTGAGGATTAGTTTCGCCGGAGGCGGCACGGACGTGTCACCGTACACTGAAGAGCATGGGGGATGTGTTGTGTCTGCCACGATAAACAAGTATGCGTGGGCGTCCCTGGAGATGCGCGACGACGGGAAAGTGTGGCTGAAGGACAGCCACGGCGGCCCCGTCACCTTCGACAGCGTCGGAAAGATAAAATACGGCGGCCCAATGGATTTGCTGTCTGCGGTGGTGAAGGAGATGCACTCCAACGGCAAGGGCGTGAAACTTACGTTACGCGGCGACATTCCGCCGCGCAGCGGCCTGGGTTCGTCGGCGTCGGCGTTCGTCTCCCTGATTGGCGTCTTCAATTTTCTGAGACGTGAGAACAGGATGACCGACTACGAGATCGCGGAGCTCGCGTTCAAACTGGAGCGTGAGGAACTCGGCAACAAGGGCGGCCGCCAGGACCAGTACGCGTCCGTCTTCGGAGGCCTAAACTTCATCGAGTTCCGCGGAGACGACTTCGTCCGCGTCAACACTCTCCGGCTTAGGAAGAACAGCTTGTTGGAGTTGGAGAAGAATCTGCTGCTGGTGCACGTGATGGACCGCAGCCAGTCAGGCGACATCATCACAGACCAGGTGAAATCGTATGTGGATGGCGAGAAAAAGGTGGTGGAGGCCCTGCATAAGGTGAAGGCGCTGACTGAGGAGACCAACAGCGCACTCCGGAAAGGAGACCTCAACCGCTTCGGCGAACTGCTGCACGAGGGGTGGGTTGAGAAGAAGAAGTTCAGCCCGTTGATGAGCAACGAATACATAGACAAGGTGTATGCGGCGGCGAGGAAGAATGGCGCATTGGGAGGTAAAATCAGCGGCGCCGGCGGAGGAGGCCACATGATACTCTACTGCGAGTCCGGCAAAGAAGAGGCTGTCGCCGACCAAGTCCGTGAGATGGGGGCTCACGTCCGCAGCTTCAGCTTCGACATGGAGGGGTTGCAGACCTGGGAAGCCTGAAAATGAAGGTCCTGGTAGTCAACGACCACTTCCACGCCGTCGGCGGCGCAGAATCCTACACACTCAACCTCTGCAGCCACCTGCTGAAACGGGGGGTGGAGGTGTTGTCTGCGGGCAGCTCCGACGGCAGAGGTGCGGAGAACCTTCCCTGGCACCACACGTTCATCGACCCGTATCCCCTGGACTTCAGGTTCGCGCTGTCCAGGCTGTGGAGCATACGGGCCGGGCGCGCGATAAAAAAGCTGGTGGTGTCGGAGGAACCGGATGTGGTGCACTTCAACAGCGTGTTCTCCCGCCTGTCCACCGCCGCGCTGAGGGGCGCCGCAGGCAGGGTTCCGACGGTGATGACCGTCCACGACTGCCGCTTCGAATGCAGCCAAGGCAAACTAGCCAAGGGAATGGTGCCGTGTCCGCCGGAACGCAAGTACTCGTTCGCATGCGCCGCCGGAGGATGCGTCAGCCCGTGGATGTTCGCGTACCAGAAGCTGAGGAATTATGCGGCCAGAGCCAACATGCCGTTGGTGGATGCGTTGGTTGCGCCGAGCACGTTCATGAAAGACCTTCTTGATTCGTCTTTGGGTGTGGGCGCAGAGTATGTGCCCCACGGTATATCTCTTGAAGGGTACGCGCGTACGCCGCCACCCCAAAACAGACGTGTGTTGTATGCGGGCCGGCTGATGTTGAACAAGGGTTTGGGTTGTCTCATCGAGGCTGTGAGTAGCATGCATGGAGTGGGGCTGCTGGTGGCGGGCGCCGGCCCGGACGAACAGGCGCTGAAGGATAAGGCTGCGGGGGTGGAGGGGATGGGGTTTCTGGGGCAGCAGTTTCCCCGGGAACTGAAGGAACTGTATCGTTCCTCCGACATAGTGTGCGTGCCGTCGCTAATACCAGAGAACTCGCCCATGGTGGTCTATGAGGCGATGGCGTCCGCCAGGCCGGTGGTGGCGTCGAAGGTCGGAGGCATACCGGATTTGGTTGAAGACGGCGTCACAGGGTTGCTGGTTCCGCCCGGCGACCCTGCGGCATTGGCTGACGCATTGAATAATCTGCTGTTGGACCCAGGCAGGTTGAACGAGATGTCACATGCTGCGCGGCTGCGGGCGGAGGAGAGATACGGCATGGACACGCACATAGACAATATCTTATCCCTATACGATGAAGCGCGAAAAAGATTCAAACAGCGTTGACGTGTCTGTTGTTGTTGCGGCGCGCAACGAGGAAGAGGACATCCGGGGCTGCATATCCAGGATGCCTCATTCCCCAAACATAGAGTTGGTGGTGGTGGACGACGCATCCACAGATGGGACGCCGGAGATACTGTCCAAGCTGCCGGTGACAGTGTACAGGAACGACGAGGCCAGGGGCGCCGCTTCGTCGTGGGACCGCGGAGCACGCGAAGCCAAGGGAGAGTTTATCCAGCTGGTGGGCGCGGACTCGTGGGTTGAAGACTCCCAGCCGTTCCTCCACTACTTCAGAGACCCAAAGGTCGTGCAGGTGGTGCCCCGCATAGTGTTGGAAGGCGACAACCTTATGTCCAGGATTCAGAGGATACACGACCGCCTGGCGGTATACACACACGATTTGTTCTTCCGCACCAGAATAGGGGAGCAGTCTCAGAATGTGACCGTGTTTTCAAGGGACTCGTCGGATGTGAATGTGGTTCCCTGGAGCCACGCGCTGATGCGTAAAAGATTCTACCTGGAGGTGAACCCCCCAGTCGACCTGGGTGTGGGGGAGGAGCACCGCTTCGAAAAGATTGCGTCCAAGCTGATAATGGAGAGAGACTACAAGCTCGTATACGACCCCGACTTCATATACCATTGGGGGATGTACGCCACATTCGTCCGACGGCTCAAACAGCAGCGTTATTACGGGAGGAGTGTGTGGTTTAACCTGAAGAGGCCGGTTCACGCGTTGAAGCTGTTCCCGCTGCTGATGCCGGCGGCTCTGTCTACCCTCCCATTCAGCGTCTTGGCCGCGGCCTTCCTGTCTGCGCCCCTGGTGTTCCGCTTCCTCCTGGGGTTGAAGATTCTGAAACGGGATGAGTGCGTAATCTATCCGGTGTTCGTGGCTGTGACGTTGGTGGAGCACCTTGTATTCTCCGCAGGCTTCATGGAGAACCTGCTTTACCGCGTATTCAAGGGCGGGTTCATGACCTACAAGTGATTCAGCACCCAATCCACAGTCTCCTTAAGGCCTTCGTCGAATCCCGTCCGGGGCTTCCACCCCAGTTCCTTCCGCGCCTTCGACGTGTCCGATTCCGTATGTTGGACGTCCCCGCGCTGGTCTTCGACGTACTCTATCCTCCCCGACCCTACCTCGGATATTATCTTCTCAGCCAGCTCCTTAACAGTCAGCCGGCTGCCCCCTCCAATATTGTATATGCCGTTGCCTTTTTCCAGGGCCTTCACGGTCGCGTCCACCGCGTCCGACACGTAGGTGAAGTCTCTGCTCTTGCTGCCGTCTCCGTAGACTTCCAGGGTTTTGTCTGCGGCTGCTGCTCGCGTGAACTTCGCCATCGCCAGGTCAGGCCTTATTCTGGGTCCGTAGACTGTGAAGTAACGGAGTCCCACGTATTCCATCCCGTAGAGTTCGCGGTAAACCCTGAAATAGTCTTCAACCGCAGCCTTGCTGACCCCGTACGGCGAAATCGGCTTCAGGGGGTGTTTTTCGTCGAACGGCAGATACTCGATTTTTCCGTAAACGGAAGAAGACGACGCGAACACAATCTTCTTCGCCCCCGAGTTTTTCGCGGCCTCCAGCAGATTCACTGTTCCGCCGACGTTAACGTCCGCTGTTTTAACGGGGTCCTTCACCGACGCCCTGACGCCTGCCTGCGCAGCCTCGTGTATTATGTAATCCGGTGCCGCGTCGTCCACCGTGGCCTTCACCACTACGGCGTCCCTCAAATCCGAGTCGACGACTTCGACGTCTAGGTCGGCCACGTTACCTCTTTTGACGTCGGGGCTGTAGTAGTCGTCGAAGTTGTCCAGGCAGGTTACGGAGTGTCCGTCTTCAAGCAACCGTTCGCATACGTGGCTGCCTATAAATCCTGCGCCGCCTGTCACGAGAACCTTCATCTTAACCTACTGTGAAACACCATATAATACCTGCGTCCTGTACACGACGTAGTCTTCTGTTTCAACCACCGCATTCAGGCTGTCGTCGGATTCCAGTTTCCGCCGGCTGCCGGGGAACACGCGCTCCTCCAGGGGGCCGTGGACCACCCACCCGATGCTGTTCTCGTCGACAACCGCCGTTCTCTCCTCCGGTGTTCCGTCGTATGTTTTTTCCAGCCCGGCGAAGCTGATGTTGGAAGGCAGTATCCCCGTGTATTTCTCAATAGCCGAGAACAGCGTGAAATCGTTTTCGACGCCGTACGCGTCCCTCAGGAAGCCTTTGCCTTCCGGCAGCCGGCTGGAGTACGCCTCCGCGTAGAACAGGTTCTTCAGTCCCCTGTCTTCTTCCATCAACGCATTCAAAACCTCAGCCTCCTGTTGGCCGTAGATGGTGACGGGGAAGCTGCTTCCATCGGGGCTGAATGTGTTTCTGTAGCGGAGGCTCATGTACGCGTACTTCTCCGGCAGAGAGTATGTGCCGGGGGGTATGCCCCCGGGGTACGGGGTTTTGCCGTGCACGTACTCCCGTGAAGGAATCTGGAACGGATGCTCCAGCGCCCACGCGTAAGTCCACGGCTGATGCGGGACTAAGACCAAAACCAGGGCTGCGGCGAACAACGCACGCCTCCTGTTAACGGCCTCCAAAATAGCATTCAACCCGTTTGCCGCGTACATGCAGTAGATTAGGGGCGCGAAATAGAGGAGGGCGTCCTTGGCCACGTCCCACAGGTGTTGGACTGGTATTACCTCCACCCCGGCCACAGCGTACGCCAGGAACATCACCTGCAGTGTCAGGTAGGCTGTAACCATTGCGACTCCCGCATCCACCTTGAAGCCGTCCATGAAAAACACTATCACGCCCGCTAACGCCAGGAGGCTGAACACGTGGTATGCTCCGAGGTTGTAGCCTATGAAGGATGCGCTGCCGTCCAGCGGCCACCCGCTTAATCTCTCGTCCTGCAGATGGAATAATGCAAGCGACAGGACGGAGAGAACGAGCAAAATCGCGGCGGCGTGTTTCTTCGCCGCCCTCGCGGATAAACGGAATCCCGTCTTCCTGACAGCCAACAACGCAATCGCCGAAGCCAAGGCCAGCATGAACCCCTTAACCCATGTGGTGTGGAACTGCGTCTCAATCGCGAACGGGGCGATGAACAGCAGCAGGGCGTTGGTGAGGAAGAACGTTTCAGAAACTGATTCCCATTCTCTGCCAGACAGCATCAGCAGAAACGCCAACGCAATGTAGGTCAGCACTCCCGCGATGAATGTGGTGAGGCCGCCGAAGCACACAGCCAGGTGGATGGCGGAGTGGGCCAGTAGCTTCCTATCACCGGTCTTCATGTAGCGGGTGAAATAATACAGGGAAAATGCGAGGAACGGGACGGCCATGATGCTCTGCCGCATGTCGATGACCCTGCTGTACACGGGGAACACGTAATACAGTGCTGTTGCAGCCAGCGCAACGTCCCTGTTGAATACCTCTTTAACCAGTAGGTACACGCCTACCAACGTTATCAATGCAATCCAGGGGTTGAATCCCGACGCGAAATTGTAGGCCGGTATCCAGTCGGCGGGCGCGTTCACCAGCGCCAACACGGTGATGTACATGGCCTGCCCTAGGTTGCTCACCTCAGTGTAACGGCCTGTTTCTATGAGGTGCTGGACGGGGGTGAGCTCCCTCACATCCTTCTCCACCACCGGCGATATCATCTGGTAGGTGAAGACAGGCAGTAGATACAGTATCAACACTAATGACAGGCCGGTGGATTTCACCCGCGGCATCTTTACCCACGAAAGTCTCGGGCGTTCCACAGCCAACGCCAGCAGTATGAGGATTCCGTACGCCAGCACCGCCGCCTGTGTGAACAGTCCCGAAAAAGTCAGCCCCAATGTGATGTGGACTGCTATGAGGGTGCCGCATGCTACAGACGACGCCAGGATTTCGGTGAGGCTGTTTTTTCCGTCGACTAGTTTCAGCCGGTTCAATACCAGCAGGCCCGGCAGCAGGATATACACTGTGCCGCTCAACGCAGACAGCGCCAGCAGCAGGGTGGATGCGGCTAAGTTCATGGTCGTCGTCAAATATACTGAAACTATCCGCTAAAAAGACGTTCAGCTGCCGAGACCTATCAACGTGACCCCCACTATGATGAACCCTATGCCCGCCCACTTCATCGCGTTCATCCGCTCCCCCAGGTACTTCACGGACAACAGGCTAACCCACACGTAGCCTGTGGACACCAGCGGGAACAGCACCGACAGCTCCCCGCCTCGAAGTCCGATGACGTAGAACACCGTGGACGTCCCATACACTATGACGCCTTTGATGAGGTCGCTGTTACGCAGCAGTCCCTGAACGGTTAGTTCTAGTCTGTCGGCGCCTTTTTTGAAGTACATTGACCCGAACGCGCCTATCAACGCGGCGAGCAATACCAGCAGACCAGACCACAGTTCAGCCATGTTCACCCCCTTTGCTTCCGAAGCCTATCACCGCAACCCCGGCGACAATCGCCGCCACCCCCACCCACTTAACCAGGTTCATGCTGTCTGACGGGAAGAAAACAGGAGACGCCAATGACACCCAGATGTAGTTCATCGCGTATATGGGATAAAGCACGGACAGTTCCCCGTATTTCAGCGCCGCAACCAGCATGGCGGCGCTCAACGCATACAGCAGGTATCCGCCGATGAGGGGGTAGTTGGTGAGAAGCGACGGCAAATCCACCTGCAACGTGTTCACGCCGGTCTTGATGAGTATCTGCCCAGAAGCCGCCGACAACGTGCTCAACAGCACCAACCCCATAGCCCACTTCGCAGTCTTCATTTCAACCCCACCCTGTAAGCGTACAAGCGCATCAGATGCTTCAAATAGTTGAAGTGCTCCGAGAGGTTGAGTTTTGTTTTTCCGGCTGCGCGATCCCGGAACATGAACGGCACCTCCACCACTTTACTGTAGTGTCCCTTCACCAGTATCTCCAACCCCAGCTTGTACCCTATGGGGTCGAGTTCCACGCCCCCCACCACGTTCTTTTTGATGAAGAAGTAGCCGGACATAGGGTCTTTCACGGGAGCCAGCGGCCGCGCCAGCATCGTAGCGCCCCATGATATCATGCGCCGGTGCCACGGCCAGTGTTCGACGCCGCCTGCCCCCGCGTACCTGCTGGCGAACACGACGTCGGCCCCGTCATCCACTTCCTTCAGGAGCTTTGGCATAAGCTCCGGCGGATGGCTCAAGTCCGCGTCGATGAACCCGACAACCTCATTGGATGACGCTTCCAGTCCAGCGAGCATGGCGGACGCCAGCCCCAGTTTGCCGGTCCGATGCAAGACATTCATGTTGTATGCTTCAGCCAGCCGGTCGGCTAACTCGCCGGTGCCGTCGGGACTTCCGTCGTCCACCACCACGACTTCTACGTCGGCTGCGGAGAATATTCTCTCCACCAGCGTTTTCAGATTTTCTCGTTCATTGTATGTGGGCACCACAACCGAGGCCTGCATTTTATGGGTTATTTAATAAAAAGTATCCAATATAACCTCCGTGGACTCGATGAAGGAAAAAGCGGTGAAACTCGTGGCAGACAGTGTTGAGGCGCTGGAAAAGTTGTCGGCCGACGACATCGTGGCCGCCGCCGAACTCATCGTGGAAACGTTCCGTTCCGGCGGGAAGGTTTTGTTGTGTGGGAACGGAGGCAGCGCGGCGGACTGCCAGCATATCGCGGCGGAGTTCGTCGGCCGCTACAAGATGGAGCGCAACGCCCTCCATGCGGTAGCGTTGACGACCGACACGTCCATACTGACCGCGTTGGCCAACGACTACGGTGGCGGCGTAATATTCTCGCGTCAGGTGGAGGCGTTGGGTGTGGAAGGAGACGTGCTGCTGGCGTTCTCCACCAGCGGCACATCACCTAACGTGCTGAAGGCGGTGGAGTCCGCCAAGAAGAAGGGCATGATGGTCATAGGCTTCACAGGCTCTAAGGGCAAGAAGCTGGCCGGCTTGTCTGACGTATGTATTATGGTCGACTCCGAAGACACGCCCCGCATACAGGAGGGCCACATAACTGCGGCCCACGTGGTCTGCGGGCTGGTGGAGGAAGAACTGTTTGGAGAATGAACCGGGCCGTGTTCATAGACCGCGACGGAACCATCAACGACCACACCGGCGGATACGTGAAGTCGTGGAGCACGTTCCGTTTCCTACCCAACGTGTTGGAGGCGTTCAGGAAGCTCGCCGAATCCGACTACAGGATTATCGTTGTAACAAACCAGAGCGGCGTCGGCCGCGGCGTATTGGATGCTGGGGCCCTGGAGGAAATCAACGAACGCATGCTCGCCGAAGTAGAGGTCGCAGGCGGGAGACTGGATGCCGTTTACGTGTGCACCCACCGCCCCAGCGACGGCTGCGGCTGCCGAAAGCCGGAGACGGGGATGCTGGATCTCGCCGCCGAAACATACGGCCTAAACCTCAAGGAGTCGTGGATGATAGGGGACAACACCAAAGACATTCTCACCGGCTCCGCCGCCGGCTGCAAGACCGTACTGGTTTCCACGGGATACGGTGGCGGCGACGGATTATACGACGTGGAACCGGACTACAGGGCCGCCGACCTTCTGGAGGCAGTGGGTATCCTGCTATCCAGTATATAACGCAGCGCACACCTATTATGTAATTGATGGCGAAGAAGAAGGGGAAAAAATCTGAAGGCCCGAAGCCGCTTAAGGACGTCGAAATAACCAAGGACATACCCATACCCAAGGACATTCTGGACCAGGTTATAGGGCAGCCTAACGCGGTCAGAAAAGTCCATCTGGCAATCAAGCAGCGCCGCCACCTACTGCTGGTGGGGCCGCCGGGGGTGGGGAAGAGCATGCTGGCGCAGGCGCTCGCCAACCATTTGTCGAAGCCCACGGAGCAGGTGAACGTAGTCCACAACCCCCAGAACCCGCAGAAGCCGTACGTGGAGGTGGTGAAACGCCAGAGCAGTGTTGAGACATTAGGCCCCGAAGACGTTCCAGCGTACGTGGCGGAGCAGCTGGGCTTCAAGTGCCCGGTCTGCGGGGCAGTCGACAAAAGGGGTTCCCGGAAATGTGGGAGATGCGGGGCAGACAAATTCGAGCGCATCACCAAGCGGGATGAAATCAACGCCTCATATTATGGAGCGGATGGCACCGAACACACCGTAACCTATAGGCGAAAGGGCTCCAACATAAAGGTCACTGGACAGGATCCGTCGTCGGCCGTCAAAGGCAAGGTGAAGCGGCATACGCTTGTGCCGTTGAGCAGGAAAAACTTCGTCCACGCCACCGGAGCCAGCGAGGTTGAGTTGTTGGGGGATGTCCGGCACGACCCGTACGGAATGCACCCTGAAATCGGGACGCCTGCGTACCTGCGTGTCATACCCGGCGCGATACACGAAGCCCATGAGGGTGTGTTGTTCATAGACGAGCTGCCGCACCTCTCCGACCTCCAGAATTATATTCTCACGGCGATGCAGGAGAAGCGGTTTCCGGTGACGGGCAGGAACCCTCAGTCCGGCGGCGCATCCATCAAGGTGGAGGACGTCCCATGCGATTTTTTGTTCGTGGGCGCCTGCAACATAAAGGATGTCCAGGACATCTTGCCGCCGTTGCGCTCTAGGATTCTGGGGAACGGATACGAGATACTGTTGGAGACGGCCATGGACGACAACGAAGTCAACCGCGCTTACATGGCGCAGTTCGTTGCGCAGGAGGTTGTGAAGGACGGGAAGATACCGCACGCCACCCGCGACGCAGTCGAGGCGGTGATAGAGGAGGCTGCGAAGCGGGCCAAGGTGATAGACGACAAACGGAACTCGCTGACGCTCAGGTTAAGGGACTTGGGTGGCGTCATCCGCCTGGCAGGCGACCTGGCGAAGGACGAGGGCTCCGAACTCATCGAGGTGGAGCACATACAGGCGGCGATAGACGAGTCCAAGCCCATAGAGTATCAGCTGCAGGAACGCTACGGGAGCGTGTGGAAGGGCATCGAGAAAGACCAGATAATCAACCCCGAATACGGGAAGATGGGTTCCAGCTATTTGTGAAGATGATGTCCTACGCCGACCTGGAGAAGGCCTACCGTATGGAGCGCGCCAGCCCCGTACTCCAGAAGCTGCCGAAAGACTTTTATGCGGACGCGAGGAAGCTAGCAGCCAGCCCCGAAGTAGGCGAATACGAGGACACGGTGAAAGAGTACCTGGAGAAACTATATTATCTCCGCGCTAACAAGGTAATCCACTACGCCGGCCGCGCCGGTTCCTCCACTAAGCCGCCTGAGAACGCGTTGCCTGAGGAGATGGAGTTGTATAGGAGCGTTCTCGCTGCAGTCTCCGAAAATCGTAAAAGCGTCCTGGACAAGGTGGTTGAGGTGGAGGACGTGTCTAAGCCGACGTTGAAGGTGCGCATGAAGCAGGCGCTGCCCGCCATCGTCGCATCCAATTCGAAGGAGTACGGGCCTTTCCGCGTCGACGACGTGGTGGAGCTGCCGGAGGACAGTGCAAACCTCCTTATTCAGAGGGATGCGGCTGAAAAAGCCTGAAACCGCTTTTAAAGCATGACATCATATTATATTGCTACCGTGAAAATCCCGGATAAAATCAGAACCCACTGCCCCAGCTGCAACAAACACACCGTGCATATGGTGAGGTTGAACAGGAAGGGTAAGGAGCGGAGCATGAACCGCGGCCGCCGAAAGTACGAGGAAGTGAAGAAAGGATACGGCGGGAGCCCGCGGACTCCGAAGAAACCCAACTACAAGGTGGGCAAGAGGGTTCTGCTGGTGCTGCAGTGCAACGACTGCAAGAAGAAACATCAGAAGCTGTATTCGGCGCGGACGAAGAAGACTCCGGAGGTTGGGTGATGTCTGGCACTAAAAGCAGGTTTCTTAAGGTGAGGTGCAACGACTGCGGCAACGAGCAGGTAATATTCGGCGCAGCCGCAACCAAAAAGCTGAAGTGCCTGGTGTGCGAGAAGCCGCTGGCGGAGTCCACAGGTGGCAAGACAACGGTCAAGACGCAGATACTGGATGTCATCGACAAGGACATTTAAGATGGCTTACGAGTTCCTGGAGCACACAGCCGATCTGAAGTTCCGGGCCTCCGCCTCCACGTTGGAGGGGGTGTTGGCTGAGGCCGCCCGTGCGTTGACGGAGGCGATGGCCGGCGACAGCGTCATAGAGCCGAAGGTGGAACGAGAGTTCACCATAACCATCCATAAGCCGCAGATTCTGGCCAGGGACTTCCTGCAGGAGCTGGTGTACTTGTTCGCCACAGAAAATCTGTTGTTCACTGAATTCGACCTCGAAGTGAAGGAGGCTATGGGATACCGCCTCCACGCCAAGGTGAGGGGCGAGAAATACGACCCCAAACGACACGAGATGGTGAAGGAGGTGAAGGCCGTGACATACCATGAACTGGTTGCGGAGGAAAGAGGTGGGGGATGGGTTATAGAAGTAATCTGCGACACCTAACATGCGCCGTTGACCCAATGTTTCCCTTTTTTGACGAGTTCGTCTAGTTTCTCCCGCGTCTTAGCTTCCGCGGTCACGCGGATGTAGTCTTCCGTGCCTGACGGCCGAATCAGAACCCATCCGTAGTCTTCTTCCAGGCGGACTCCGTCGACGTCCGTGAAATCCAAACCCTTGAGGTTTTTTATCAAATTATCCATGATTTTTCCCTTCTCATGGGCCTTGCACGGCATCTTCACACGCTCCATTGGATACGACGGAATTTCTTTCACTAGGTCGTAGAATAAGCCGTCTGCCACCATCTTCACTGTTTTGGCGACGGTTGCGACTCCGTCGGGGTACATGTGCACGTCCGGGAAAATATACGTTCCGCTGGGTTCGCCTCCGAACCCGGCGTTGTGTCTGCGTATGCCTTCTGCGACCGCCACGTCGCCTACGGGAACCCGGTAGACTTTCCTGCAGTACTCCTCCACCCTCATGGACGCGTCCACAGTCGTCACCACCTTCTTGGACTGGGAAGCTAACGCGGTGAGGAACGTGTCCCACTCTATCATCCCCCCCTTGTCGTCTATGGCGCAGGTGCGGTCTGCGTCGCCGTCGTGGGCGAACGCCACGTCACAACCTGATTTGGCGGCCTGCTTAAGTGTGTCAGACAAATTTTCGGCTGTCGGCTCCAGGGGGTGGGGGAATACGCCGTCGAGGTTGTCGTTCACCACATCGACTTCACACCCCAGTTCGCGCAACAGCAGCGGGGTTACGACGCTGCCTGCTCCGCCGGCGCAGTCCAGAAAGACTTTCACACCCTCCGCTTCACCTATGGCATCCACTATCAGCTGTATGTGTCTGCTTACGTAGTCTGCGTCGGTGAGTGAGCCGGCTCCGTCACGGAAAGACCCGGACTCCATTTTCTCCTGGACCCTGTCCTCCTCGTCTGGTCTGAACGCCCCCTGTTCGTCGAAGAACTTGAACCCGTTGTATTCCGGGGGGTTATGGGATGCGGTGACCACCGCCCCCAAACCTATTTCAGCGGTTGCGACGCCGACGGTCGGGGTTGGAACGACCCCAAGTTCCGTGACGTCGGTGCCGGTTGAAAGCAGCCCGGCGTTGAATGCGCTCTCCAGCCGGGGGCCGCTCTTTCGCGTATCACGGCCCACCGCTATGTCGGGGTCGAAGCAGGAGCCGAATGCGCGGCCGAGCTTGACCGCGAACTCGTCTGACAGCTCATCCACCCTCCGCCGTATCCCTGAAGTGCCGAACAACCGCGTCATAGCTTTACTTGAGTAGGGCTAGTCGGGCGAGCAGCGCCTCCAACTGTATGCGTTCGTTGGCTCCCTCAACCAAAGTAAAGTTCGCCTCGCCCACGTAGTCTATTATCCTCACCTTCACCTTGTCGTCCGCGTCAAGGTTCATCGCCTCCCTGTTCATCTGCAACAGAATGTCCTCCCCACTCAACCCCACCGTGAGCATGAGCCTGTCAAGCAGGTTCCTTGCGTCGATGAACTTGCCGGACAGCGCCAGATTCAGGAGGTCGCGGATGTCCTCCGGCCGCGCCCTGGTGGTTATCGAGTACACGTTCTCCTCATATGCCTCCCCCAGGGCGGCTGCACTCTGCAGTACGTTGATGGCCTTCCTCATGTCGCCTTCGCTAACGTAGAGTATAGCGTCCAAACCGGCCGCGTCGTATTTCACCCCCTCCTCCCGGAGTATCTTCTCCAAGTACTCTTTCACCGCATCCTTCGGCAGCCGGGTGAACCTGAATACAGCGCATCTGCTCTGTATGGGCTCTATGATTTTGCTGGAGTAGTTGCACGATAAGATGAACCTGCAGCTGCCGGTGTACTTCTCCATAGTCCTCCTCAACGCGTTCTGGGCGTCGTTGGTGAGGGAGTCTGATTCATCCAAGAATATTATCTTAAAGTCGCCGTTCAACGGTTTGGTGCGGGCGAAATCCTTTATCTTGCTCCTCACCACGTCTATGCCGCGCTCATCAGATGCGTTGAGTTCGAGGAAGTCGTGGGTGATGTCGCCGAAGAGTTCGTTGGCTATGCACATGGCCGCCGTGGTCTTCCCCACCCCCGCAGGCCCCGCGAACAACAGATGGGGCATACTCTCAGCTTCCACGTATGCTTTCAGCCGGTCGACTATTGCATCCTGCCCCACCATCTCCTCCAACTTCACGGGCCGGTATTTTTCGGTCCAAGGCAGCTCCATCCTACCCACTTATATTGAATACATCGATTAAAAACACTCTTTTTAAACTGTTTATAACATAGTTAACAATGGGTTCTAGACTCGGTAAAAGAGGATTGACCGGCATGGGCGCCCTCATAATGCTGATAGCCATACTCTTGGCTGTGTCTGTCGCGGCGTTGGCGATAATAACCACCACCCAGTCTCTTGTGCGGCGTGACGAGCAGACCCAGCGGGAGAAGACGGAGAGCATACAGCACCCAATAATAGTGGAGATGGCCAAGGGATGGGACGAGGACAGGGACACCATCATAGACCGCCTCGCGTTCGTGGTACGCCTACACTGGGGAGACGACCCAATAAACTTCAACCGCACCGTGTTCCTCTGCGACTCGGCAGTCGTTAACTGCACCTCCCTTGACTACGGCCCCGACGCCCTAGCCGGCTGTGAGTACACGATAACATACGTCCGCATGGGTTCCGAATGGGAGCGGGGATACCTCCACGCGGGAGACCTGGCGGAACTGCGTTTCACCGGAGCTAACCTCGTAGGAAGTGTGGAGGACATGGACTCCCGCTTCACCATCATACCGTCTCACGGGCTGCCGACGGAGTTGAAGATGGAGATTCCGGCGAGGATTTACCCGCGGAACATGGAGCTGTGGCCGCTGAACGACTGACGCATTTTATCTTTTTATTCTGAAATCCTTTCTCTTAAAAGATGGCAGTGGAATCGGTGGGGGACTATAATCCTAAGGAGCTGGAGGAACGCATCCTGGCGTACTGGCGCGACAGCAAGGTGATGGAGGAGACGCTGAAGCCACGCGACAGCGAACTGTTCTCCTTCCTCGAAGGACCTCCCACGGCCAACGCTCCGCCGGCGTTGCACCACGTGGAGATGCGCACCTTCAAGGATGTCGTGAACCGGTTCCACTACATGCTCGGCAGCAGCGTCCCCCGTAAGGCGGGATGGGACTGCCACGGCCTGCCGGTGGAGGTGCAGGTTGAGAAGGAGCTTGATTTGAACAGCAAAAAAGACATACTCAAATACGGCGTCGACCGTTTCGTGGAGAAATGCAGGGACAGCGTGTTCAGCCACATCAAGGAGTGGGATGCGCTGACGGAGAGGATGGCGTACTGGATAGACCTGAAGGACCCGTACGTCACCATGGACAATAATTACATAGAGAGTGTGTGGTGGAGTCTCAAACAGCTTTGGGAGAAGAAGCTGCTGTACGAGGGCCACCGGGTGGTGCCGTTCTGCCCCCGATGCGGCACGCCGCTGTCATCCCATGAAGTCTCCCTCGGCTACAAGTCGGTGAAGGAGGACACAGTCATCGTCGCATTCCGGGCTAAGGAGAAAGACTACAGTTTCCTGGCTTGGACTACGACGCCGTGGACGCTGCTGAGCAACCTCGCCTTGGCTGTGGGTCCTGACATAACATACGCGGTTATTAAATACAGGGGCGAGAAATACGTGCTGGCGAAGGAGCTGGCTGAAACCAGGTTTCCGGAGGCCGACATAGTCGAGGAGGTGAAGGGCTCCGACCTCGTCGGCCTGGAATACCACCCGCTGTTCAGCCACTTCGTAAACAAACTGGAGAAGCCTGCGTGGCGCGTCATAAAAGGAGACTTCGTGTCAACCGAAGAGGGAACAGGCATAGTCCACATCGCTCCTGCGTTCGGCGAAGACGACTACAATGTGGGTGTGGAAAACGACCTGCCGCTGGTGAACCCCATAGACTTGGACGGCAAATTCACTTCGGAGATTCCGGAGCTGGATGGGTTGTTCGCCAAGGATGCGGACTCCAAGATAATAGGATGGCTTGACGAGATGGGCGTGCTGATAGTCAAGCACCCGTATGAACACGATTACCCGTTCTGCTGGCGCTGCAAGACCCCGCTACTCTATTATGCGATGAAGTCGTGGTTCATCCGCGTGTCCGAGGTGGTGCCGGACCTCATCGAACAGAATAATAGGATAAAATGGTATCCTGAGACCATAGGGTCAGGCCGGTTTGGGAACTGGCTGGAGAACGCCCGCGACTGGAGCCTCAGCAGGAACCGGTTCTGGGGCACACCCCTTCCCATATGGAGGTGCGAATGCGGGGGGGTCAAGGCGGTGGGCTCCCGGAAGGAGCTGCGTGAAAACGCTGTTTCGGAGGTTCCAGAGGATTTGGACCTGCACCGCCCCTACGTGGACAAAGTCAAACTCAAATGCAGGTGTGGGCGGGAGATGGAACGCGTCGAATACGTGATAGACTGCTGGTACGACAGCGGCTCCGCAACGTTCGCCCAATTCCACTACCCCTTCGAAAACAAGGAACTGTTCGAGAAAACCTTCCCCCACGACTTCATTTCGGAGGCGATGGACCAGACCCGCGGGTGGTTCTACACCCTCCTCGTCTTAAGCACCGTACTGTTCAAGAAGCCGGCGTACAAGAGCTGCGTCGTAGGCGGACTCTTATTAGACGACAAGGGGGAGAAGATGAGCAAGAGCAACCAGAACATCATAGATCCGTGGAAGCTGTTCGACACCGTAGGCGCGGACGCGGTGCGCCTGCAGATGTGTTCGACGGCGCCGTGGAACGCGAAGCGCTTCGGAGTCGACAGCCTCAACGAATCCGTGATACCGATGCTGCGGACGCTGTGGAACTGCTACTCCTTCACCGTCCGCTACATGCTGCTGGACGGCTTCGACCCCCGCGACCGTGAAATAGACGAAAAGGATTTGGAGGCGGAGGACCAGTGGATTCTGTCCGCCGCGGATTCCATGACAGAGTCGGTTAAGAGGTCGCTCGCAGCAAACGAATACCACCACACTGTGTCTGCCCTCTACGACTTCATAGTGGAGGACTTCAGCAGATGGTACATCAAGCTGATACGGGACCGCATGTGGCTGGAGGACCGGGGCGGAAGCATCAACCCGTCCAAGAAGGCCGCGTATGTAACGCTGTCAACGGTTTTCGAACGGCTGTGCACGGCGTTGGCGCCGTTGGCGCCGTTCATTTCGGAGGAAATATACTTGAACCTCCTGAGGGAGGATGCGGCGAGCATACACCATGTGCCGTGGCCGATGCCTGGGAAAGTGGATGAGGAACTGCTTGCCAACATGAATGTGGTGCGCAGGATTTTCGAGGCGGGCAGCCGCTGCAGGCAGGAGGCGGGCATCAAACTCCGCCACCCAATAGAGAAGGTGACCGTTTCAGGCGGCGACCGCGTACGCTCGGCAGTGGAAAGCTTGGGAGACGTCGTCGTGAAGCAGTTGAACTGCAAGAGGGTGGAGTTCGTGGACAAACTGCCGGATGTGAGGTATGAGGCGTCGCCCGACTACAGTGTCATAGGCCCCGTCCACGGGAAAAACGCCAACCGGGTGGCGGAGCTTATACGCTCCAACCCCCTCAACTCAAAGTTCATAAAGGAGACGGGGAAAAGCAGCAAACTCGAAAATTTTGAGGTGACGCCGGAGATGATATCAGACATCAGGCTGCTGGTGTCGGAGAAGCACGCTGCCGCCGACTTCAGCGAAGGCCCGGCCCACGGCGTCGTGTTGATAGAGACGGAACGCAACCAAAGCCTGTTGAACGAGGCTCTGGCGAGGGACCTGATACGGCACATACAGGAGCTGCGGAAGGAAAACGGCCTGGGAGAGCTGCAGCGCATCAAAGTCGAGGTCTCATCGAACCCGAAGGTGGAGGCGATGCTGAAGGAGTTCAAAGACACAGTATTGAACGAGGTACGCGCAGACTCCATACGCCTGGTTGAGGGTTTAGAAGACGGCAAATCCTTCCAATACGACGACGAAACCGTGTGCTGCACCATACGGTTTTGACTGCCTTTTTATACCCTAAGCGGCTATATTATACTCCGCTTAAGCTCCCATGCGCTACGCATGGGGTTTTATGGTGTGAAATGAAAGGCTCTAACGGTTATCGGAGGAGGACCAGGAATTTGAAGGTCAAGCCCCGCGACAAGGGGAAGCTCAGCATAAAGACCGTGCTTCAGGAGTTTGAGGAAGACGACATGGTCTCCATAAACATTAACCCGTCCTTCCAGAAGATACCGCACCCCCGGTTCAACGGTTTAACGGGGAAGGTGGTGGGCAGCCAGGGGAGGGCCTACTTCGTTTCCGTGCGGGACGGCGGCCAGGACAAGAAGATACTGGTGACGCCGGAGCACCTGAGGAGGGTTGAGTGATGGACGTTGTGGAGGAGAGGCCTGTGTCTCTGCCGGAGGTCTCCGACATACTGAAGGCCAAGGAGAAGGAGTACGCGGACGCGGGAATCGAGCTGCTGTACGAGCAGAGGAGGGCGCTCGACCACGCGGCAAAGTTCAACAAGGTCAGTATCAAAGACGCCGGCGAGATGACTGAAAAATTAGCCGCCCTGGACATTACGCTGTCGCCTGAGCGGATTGTTAAGATAATAGACTTGATGCCTGAGGGAGTGGACGACATCCGCGCCATATTCGCGAAGGAACGCTTCAAATACACAGAGGAAGAGATTAAAAAGATAACCGACGTGGTGGACCAATACCGTTAGGGGTGGTGGCTGTGAAAAAAGACGATCACGTTAGAATACTAGATTACCTTCCGAAGGGCAAGTCTGAAGTGCCTCCGCACAAGCGAAAACCCATCGTCCAGGCGGTCGGCGACAAGTTCTTCTCGCTTCTGGAGTTGTCTCCGAAGGAGGGCGTCGCATTCGACCTCGGCGAACGGGTTTACATAGGCGAGGACTCGCGGGAGAAGATAGACCACATAGAGCGCCGCATCAAGTTCGACTGGCTCACCCCCACGGCGAAGTCGGAGCTGCCCCACGTCCTGAAGAAGATTGTGGAGGAGAACGAAGGGGAGTTTTTGAAGTTCTACAACACCTCCGGCAGCATAAGCACCCGCCAGCACAAGCTGGAGACCCTGCCTAAGATAGGGAAACGACACCGCGAGGAGATACTGGAGGAGAGGAACATCAAGCCGTTCGAGAGCTTCGACGACGTGCGCTCCCGCCTGAAAAACACCCCCGACCCCGTTAAGGTGCTGGTGGACAAGATAGTGGAGGAGCTGAGGGGGGACAGCAAATACTACCTGTTCACGCCGCTGGTGGAAGACTACCGCCGCCGTTAATATACGCTGAAGCCCTTTCTTCTTCCATGAGGCTGCCTGTCTGCGGACGATGCGCGGAATCCCAGATACTGTGTCCTGAATGCGAAGGTAAACTTTCAGCCGGCGCAATCAATGAATTCGACGTGGAAGTCTCCCGCACACTCTATGAACTCTTCGGCGACAGCGCATGCTTCACCCGGGCGTTCGACACCGCAGACCACGTCATCGTGTTGACGGAGCAGGACGAAGTCGGAAACCTGATAGGCAGGGAGGGGGTGAACGCCCGCACAATAATGGAGCGGGTCGGCAAGCCCGTGAAGGTGGTGAGCGAATCCGAATTCGACGAGACTGTGAAGGCGTTCATCGCGCCTGCGAGGGTTAAGTCCATAAACACCGTCCACCGCCCAGGCGGCGAGTCCATACGTGTACGGGTTGAAGCCGGCGACCGCCGCAGGCTGCGCATGAACGTGGAGGACCTCCGTGCTCTGGTGTCCGGCTTAACGGATTCGCAGGTGGAGCTGGTGTTCGATTAAAATAGGGTGAATCATTAATAGATGAGATGCGTTCACACTACTCGGACGAGGTGTCGGCCGATTCAGACGGCGGAAACGTGGTTTTAGCGGGGTGGGTTCACGAGCTCCGCGACATGGGCAAACTCAAGTTCCTTGTGCTGAGGGACCGCGGCGGGTTCATACAGGTCACCGCCAAAGACGGCGTCACAGACGAGAAACTGTTGGAAGCCATAGGAGGCCTCAGCAAGGAATCTGTGGTCAAGGTCGAAGGAACAGTTAAAGTCAATAATAAGGCGCCGGGGGGCGTGGAAGTCAGCCCAGAATCCCTGGAGGTAGTGGCTGTTTCGAAGTCGCCTCTGCCGCTGGACGTCACAGGGAAGGTGGACGCGGACTTGGACACCCGTTTGGAGAGCCGTTTCATGGACGTCCGCAAACCCAACGTCCAAGCAATATTCAGGATTAGGGCGAAGGTGCAGGAGTCGTTCCGGGAGTTCTTCCAAGGCAGGGGTTTCACGGAGATTACTCCCCCCAGCATTATTGCGGCCGCCAGCGAAGGCGGAACCAACCTGTTCCCCATAACCTATTTCGAACGGGAGGCGTTTCTCGCGCAGAGCCCCCAGCTATACAAACAGATGATGATGTGCACCGGCCTGGACAAGGTGTTCATCACGCAGCCGGTGTTCCGGGCGGAACCCCACAACACCCCCCGCCACTTGAACGAGATATACCAGATGGACATTGAGAAGGCGTTCATAGACGACGAGGAGGGGGTGCTGGAGGAGTTGGAGGGCGTCACCCACTACATACTCGAGAAAGTCAACGAAGAATGCGCGGAGCAGCTGAAGACCCTCGGCCGCGAAGTCAGGGTTCCGAAGCTGCCGTTCAAGCGGGTCACATACGATGAAGCACTGGATTTGCTGAACAGCAACGGCTTGGAGTTGAAGTGGGGGGAAGACATTCCGCCTGAGGGGGAGCGGAAACTCCACGAGCTCCTGCAGGAGCCGTTTTTCATCAAACACTGGCCGACGGCGATACGCGCATTCTATTCGCGGCCGCTGGACGACGACCCAGAACGCTGCAGCGCGTTCGACATGGACTACATGGGCATGGAGATGGCGTCCGGCGCCCAGCGTATCCACGACCACGACGACCTAGTCAAAGCATTGACGGACCGCGGCCTCGACCCCGAAAACTTCGAATTCTACCTGAAGGCGTTCCGGTACGGGATGCCCCCGCACGGCGGATGGAGCATCGGCGCAGGCAGAATCACACTCGCAATCTGCGGCCTGAACAACATACGGGAGTGTGTATTGTTCCCGAGGGACAGACACAGGATAACACCGTAGCAGGTAATTCTTTTCTATGGTGTGCTTGCCCAGGATTGAACCGTGTAAAATCCAAAGAGAATCATTAAACATACCATAATTGCGATTAATATGAACAATGCCATGTCTTCTGTATTGTTCTCGGATTTTTCCAATGTTTTCTCTGTCCTGCTCCCCCACTCTTCTTTTTTAGCTTCACGAAATCTCTTATAATCCTTCTCCGACTCGAAATTCATTGGATTTCCTGTCCATTCACACTCCCTGCAACTAACAGTGGTGGGGGCTACACCTATGTCGAAGCCATGTCCGGCAGAACTGAACCTAAGGTTGGTACTGCCACACCTTGGGCATGCTGTAATCTCCTTTTTGACCATCTCAATATCTTTTTCTCCAACTACATCTGTCCATCTATTTTTACGTTTTTAGGCCTTTAATGTTGAAATTAAGCGTTTTCATATGTCCTTCATACTTTTCTTTTGGATACCCTCTCTTTTTAACTTCTGAGTAGGAGATTATAATACACAGGTGTGTTGTCTGAACTGTCTCCGTATGGTTTGCGTTCCCAGGGAACCCTGGGATAGGGCAACATACCGCTACCCGTCATAAACCAAAATCCCAGACATTATCCTCTCTTTTTCTAATCAAATCACGATAATACCCAGCGTCTTTTTTGTCTTCACGGTACGACCAATTGACTGCGCCAGCAACCATATCTGCCAGCTGCAGTAGTTGATTATTCCTAGAATTTCTGAATTTGATGTCTTTAATTCTCTGCTCTTCCTCATTGACTTCTCTTGTTAAATACTTATTGGTGTCTCTCTTGAACTGACGGTCTCCTGAACCGTCGACATATAAAGTCGCATTTTGGATGTTTCCTAAGCTGTACTTCAAAAGCATTTTCATTGTATACCTGTGGAAGGATTCCTTACTACTTCTAAGTCCTTTCCCGTATATCCTCCCCTTATCCATGACGACGGCCCTGTACTTGAACTTACATCTCCTAATTCTCTCTAGGAATCTTTTTCGTGTCTCATGGTCTGACCTGGAGAACTTGAACTCGTATCTTTCAGTCTTCCCCATATCCCGTCTCAATTTCTTTATTTCAAGAGATGTTTCCTCGGCATCCAACCTATCCTCGAATATCACGCAGGCCACGACGAAATTCCTGGTAGACCCTTTTCCAACCTTGAATCCAGCGTCTCCTGATTCGTCGATGAAGACCAGCATGTAACCGCATTTCTCAACTTTCTCTAAAAACGTTATGTGTGGGGTTAGGAAACCTAACTTTTATTAGTTCTGCTCCTAGTTCATATCCTATGGTTAAGGAGGTTCACGCCGCCCACATACTCGTGGGCAACCAGGGTGAGGCACAGGCCGTGTTGGATGAGTTGAAGAGGGGAAAGAGTTTCGCCAGGTTGGCGGAGGAGAAGTCACAGTGTCCTTCGAAGAGGAGGGGCGGTGACCTGGGGTGGTTCGGCCGCGGCAAGATGGTCCGCGAATTCGAACAGGCAGCGTTCGCACTGAAGAAAGGCGAAGTATCCGGGCTGGTGCGCACCCAGTTCGGGTGGCACGTCATAAAATGCCTCGGCACCAGGTAGTTTAAACAATTTAAAGAAAAGTTTAAACTATTTAAACAAAATTTTAAATATTTTATAAATCAGAGATTTCCACCGGTCTATTGACCGGTGGTGTTGGCCAGTGGAAATCTACTATCAAGAACCGCCTTAAAAGTATATCCTACCGTCGGTCTATGACCGGCGGTTCTTGATAAGATGCGGTGCTGTGGTGTTCCCTACGGCGGGAGGTTTAAGCTGAGTCTATTGGGTATTATGGTTGCGTTCAGTCTGGCGTTGTTGGGTGTGGTGCCGCCGTTCCATGACTTCACGGTCGAGTTCCCGCTGTCGTGGGTTCTGTCGCTGTTTTTCCTGCTGCCGTCGCTGACACTCTACTACAGCGTCAAAGACAAACTCTGGGCTGCTGTTGAGTCTAGAGAAGGTCGTCGGGGACCTTCTGCCTGACGTACAGTTCCTCTATGCTCTGGCGCTCCCTTATGACATCCACTCTGTCTTTCCGCACCAGCACTTCAGCAGGCAACGGCATGCTGTTGTAGTTGGACGCCATGCTGAACCCATATGCTCCTGCGTTTTCAATAACCAGCAGGTCCCCGGCTTCGACCTTCGACAGCATCCTGTCCCTGCCGAGTATGTCCCCGCTCTCGCACAGGTTCCCTGCGACATCGTATTTCAATCCGGAGCCTTCCTTGCCCGCGACCCTTATGCGGTGGTAGGCGTCGTACATCGCCGGCCTAACTAAATCATTGAATCCGGCGTCCACGTTCACGAACCTCTTTTCAGGGGTCTGCTTGACGCTGTTGACCCGCGCCAGCAACACCCCTGCTTCGGCGACGACGTATCTGCCCGGCTCGAACCACACCCGAGGCGTGTATCCTAGTCCCTCCAACCCGTCCTCTATCTTCTGCCTGTAGGCTGACGCGAACTCCGCAGGCGACACAACCGCTTCTTCATTGTATCGTACGCCGAGTCCGCCGCCGAAGTCTATGAACCCCAGTTCAACGTCCAGTTCCTTCAGCCGCACCGCGAAATCGAGCATCTTTTCCGCGGCCTCCTTGAAGGCGGTGGTGTCTTTTATGTTGCTGCCGATGTGGCAGTGTATCCCAGCCACCGTCAGTCCCTTGTCCACCGCCTCCTTCACGGCATCGTATGCTATGTCGTCTTCGAAGTGTAATCCGAATTTGCTCCCCCGCAACGCAGTGGATATTTTGGGGTGGGTGTCTGCTCCGACGTCGGGGTTAACGCGGAACGCTACCCTGTCGCCTCCCACCTCCTTCAGCAACCGAATCTCGTGCGTGTTTCCGACGGTTACGTTGACGCCCGCCTCCACAGCAGCCTCCAGGTCGGCTCTGCTCTTGCTGTTGCTGGTGTACACTATGTCCTCGGCATTGAAACCCGCCTTCAGCACGGCATCCAGTTCTCCGCGGGATACCACGTCTGCTCCGAAGCCTTCCCTTCGTATGAGGGTGAGCGCCGCCAGGTTGGTGTTCGCTTTCGCGGCGTAGCAGCACTTCACTTCAGCCGGGAAGTCTTTGAACGCGTTCTTGAACTCCCTGCACTGTTTAATGATATTATCCCCGTCGTACACGTACAACGGCGTCCCATATTCTCCGGCCAGCTCCAGCAACACCTTGTCTTCCATAGTGTGATAAATAAGCCGCCACCGCTTTTAAGTCTTAATCCTTCCTAGAGTCCTTCATGCTGAGGGAGTCCGGCGGCCGCCAGATGAAAGGACCTAGATGCCCAGATTCGGCCTAATCGGACGCCTCCGGAGCTTAACGTCTTCAATTCCTCCGCGGAGCCGGTTTCGGTGTCGCCGTCGGTCACAGCCAGGATGTCTGAATTGGTACTGCAGGGTGCGGCTGAAGGCAGGGAATACGGTCTGCTGTTGTTCGGCAGAAAAGGCAGGGTGACGGACTGTGTCGAGGTTCCTCCGGGGGACGGCGGGTCCGTGGAGTTGAAGTCGAGGGCTCAGGAAGGAATCGTCCGCGAATGGGTTGGCCGGGGTTTCGAGTTCGTCGGCGACTTCAACAACCACCCCGGCAACGCTGCTGTGAGCGAGGGCCGCCCGTTGGAGGCACGGGATCTTTGGCCGAGCCTCGGCGACCGCAGGGCATACTATGTAGTCCACGCCCGGGACGAGGTGGTGGGAGACGGTCTTTTAAGCCAACGGATACGCGAGGCCCGGTGGGATCTTGACGTTCAGCCGTTGGATTTCATCGGCGGCCTGGTGGAGGGCCGGGTTGTGTTAGCCGCTTTTGAGATGAAACCCTACGGAAAAGGAACCCTGTACACTGCCAAGCCACGGCCGATTAAACTCTCCTAACCAAGCCGCTCCCTGACGTGCCGGAGCAGGCCTATGAGTGTCTGGGCTTCGTTGCCTGATATGAACGCCCTGCCTATTAGGTGGCGGAAGGTTTTCTTGGCCAGGCCGTTTTCATAGTCTCTGTCGTATACTCTGTCGACGATTCCGTCGTAGTATTCGAGCATCACCCGCTTCCTTTCACCGTCGAGTTCACGGAATTTGTTCAGCTTCATCCTCTTCCGGTTGGCTTCACGGTTCAGCGCATACAGTATGACGCAGACGGCGTGGGAGAGGTTCAACGTGGGGTACTCCCGGTTCGTGGGTATGGTTACGAGGACGTCGCAGCGGTCTATTTCGTCGTTCAACAGTCCGTAGTCTTCGCGGCCGAAACACAGCCCTATTTTACCCTCGGATTCGACGGCGTTGGCGAGGCCGTCCGGGAAAACGGGATTCCTGAGGGGGTTGCCGTCGCCCGCCACCTGTGCGGTGGTGCCGACGAGGAAATCATATTCCCCCACGACGTCGTCGAAGGAGTCGACGCTCCTCGCGTTCTCCAGGATATCCCTCGCATGCATGCTGTTCCGGCGGCCCTCCGACCCTATCTCCGGCGGGTTCACTAAAATAAGGTCTTTGAATCCGAAGTTCTTCATCGCCCTCGCGACACTCCCTATGTTGCCGTCGTACCGGGGCTCCACCAGTATCACGTGAAAATCCATCTCCATTAATTACGTATAAACCAATAATTAAGCGATGGCCGGCGAGGAAATAGGTGTTTTGACGGGGAGCGTTAAGACGTCGGAGTTCAACATGAAGCTCACCAACCGGGAGGTGGGGAAGGGCACGTTCATCAAGGTCAAGCATCCCGTCTACGGGTGGGTTCTCTCCAGAATAGATTCTCTGAAAACCTACTTGGACGACTTCGACGAGGACGAGACCCAGGCCCATGCGCACACCATCGGGTACGTGGAGGGGGGGCAGGTGCATTCCCCTAAGACGCCGTTCAAGCCGTCGGAGAAGGTGTTTCTCGCCGACAAGAAAATAATATCGGATGTCCTCGGCCTGGGCAGCAGGCGGAAGAACAGCCTCTACATGGGCTATTTGGAGGGCAGCGACATACCCGTGTACCTGGACATCAAGTCCGCCATAGGCAAGCACATGAGCGTGTTGGCTAAGACGGGGGCTGGTAAAAGCTACACCGTCGCCGTGGTGTTGGAGGAGATGATGAAGGAGAAACTCCCCATAGTGGCCATCGACCCTCACGGGGAATACAGCAGTTTGTGCGTGGAAAACGACGAATACGACGCGATGCTGAAATACAACGTGCAGGTGCACAGCTACGCCGACCAGGTGGTCGAATACACCACGGACTCGGAAATCAACCCCCACGCGAAAAAGTTCGTGCTGCGGCCGGACTTCACCATGGAGGAGCTGTTGGACCTCATACCCATCCGTTTGACGGACAAGCAGAAGAGTGTTTTGTACACTGCGTTGCAGGACATGCCCGACAACTACACCCTCCAGGACCTGATACAGAGGATTGAGGAGGAGCCGACGAAGTTCAAGTGGAAGGTGCTGGACGGGCTGTCCGACCTTCAGAAGTCTGGGGTGTTCGACGGCAAGCCGACGCCGTATGAGCGGCTGGTGTCTGAGGGGCAGTGCAGCATACTCAACCTCAAGGGCACGCCGCCTGCCATACAGCAGCTGGTGGTGGCACGCCTCACCAAGGAATTGTTCAACCTCCGCACGGTGGGGAGGATTCCGGAGCTGTTCTACCTGGTGGAGGAGTCCCACAACTTCTGCCCCGAACGCGGGTTCGGGGACGTCATGAGTTCAACAATCATGAGGACCGTGGCGGGAGAGGGCCGGAAGTTCGGCTTCCACCTGTGCGTGGTCAGCCAGCGGCCGGCTAGGATAGACAAGAACGTGCTGAGCCAATGCACCACACAGATTATACTGAAGGTGACGAACCCCAACGACTTGAAGGCGATAAGGCAGAGTATCGAAGGATTCACCTCTGGCATGGAGGAGGAGATTCAGCAGCTGAACATCGGCCAGGCTTTAATAGTGACGGAGGCGCTGAAGCAGCCCATCACCGTGGACATACGGGTGAGGGAGACCAAGCATGGCGCGAAGCCGAAATACGACGACAAAGGTAGGGTAAAGCAGCCGGAGCCCGCCCAGAAACCCCGTCCGGTCAGGAGGCGCGGCCCCGCCCCGCCTAAGGGGCGGAGCATGTGGCAGCGGATGGTGGACTTCTTCATAGAGCCCGAGTGAACCCCAGGTATCTGCACCGGGCCAGGCGGTCCTCATCCAAGTAGTAGTGTATTGTCTTGAACACCATGTATGCTGTGAAGAAAACGTGTATCTTGATTATGTCCAGCAGCCCCACCCGGCCGTCGGACGATACCACGGTTTTGTCGTCCACTAGTCCGTCGTCTATGAAGTGCACCGTCCCCGCTTCAACGGCCTCGACCTCCGTTCCCTGAGACACCCTATTTCCTAACACCACCGCGTCCATGGGGCTTCCGTCGTCGCCGACGGTGTGTTTCACGTAGCCGTAGTTGAACAGGCACGGAAACGGAGTCTTATACTCCACTTCGAAGACGCCGCCCATGTGGTGGTATTTGCTGAGGCTCCACTTCGGCGTCTCAACCACAACCTTCATATAACTATATGGTGTGGTAAATATTTTACGATGGAGTTCTCGCGTCTGACGGAAGTCTACACCCGCCTGGATGGCATGTCCGGACGCCTGGAGATGACCGACGCGGTGGCGGAGTTTATTTCGGAGGTCCCGGACGGCATTCTGTCTACTGTGTTGTTGTTCATGCGCGGCACGCCGTTTCCGCCGTGGAGCAGCATGGAGCTGGGGATAGCTGACAAGCTGATGGTGAAGGCCCTCGCATCCGTGTCCGGCGTCACGGAATCCGAGGTCAACGACCTCATACGGGAGACCGGCGACATAGGCTCTGTGGCGGAGAAGATACTGGTGAATAAGCCACAGACCACGCTGGTTTCATCTACTTTGACTGTTGAGAAGGTAAAAGAAAACATAGGCCGGATGGCGTCCCTCACCGGCAAGGGCAGCCAGGACAAAAAACTCGCGTATTTGACGGAGCTGCTGTCGAACGCGTCCCCCCGGGATTCGCGTTACATAGTCCGCCTCATACTGGGGCAGCTGCGTCTGGGCGTCGGAGACGGCACCATACGCGACGCCGTCGCTAAGGCATATGAAGTCGAATCCTCTCTGGTGGAGCACGCCTACAACCTCCGACCCGACTGGGGTGACGTGGCGTTGACAGCCAAAGGCGAGGGTGAACCGGGTCTGTCGGAGTACGCCGTGGAGGTGGGGAGTCCGGTGAAGGTGATGCTCGCGCAAAAGGCTGATGGGCTGGAGCAGGCTCTTAAAGAGCTTGGTGAGGCGGAGTTCGAGGTGAAATACGACGGCGCCCGCCTGCAGATACACAAGAAAGACGATGTCATCGAGCTATTCACCCGCCGATTGGAGAAAGTCACACGGCAGTTTCCGGAGGTGGTGGAGTGGGCGTCCGAGTCGGTGAAGGCGGAGTCAGCGGTCCTGGAGGGTGAGGTGGTGGCCGTCGACTTGGAAACCAGGAAGCCTCTTCCGTTCCAGAACCTTAGCAGGCGGATAAAAAGAAAATACGACATCAAGAGGATGGCGGATGAGATTCCGGTGGAAGTCAATTTGTTCGACCTGCTCTACCTCAACGGCGAGATGAGGCTTTCCGAAACGTTCAGGGCTCGGAGAAAACTGATGTCCGATGTCGTGAGGGAGTCGGGCCGGTTCCGTCTGGCGGATAATCTCGTAACCTCAGATGTGAAGGAGGCGGAGAAGTTCTACCGCAGGGCGTTGGCGATGGGCCATGAGGGGGTGATGGTTAAGAACCTGGACGCCCCGTATCAGCCCGGCAGCCGCGTAGGATACATGTACAAGGTGAAGCCGGTGATGGAGTCACTCGACCTCGTTGTAACAGGCGGCACATGGGGGGAGGGCCGCCGCGCAAAATGGATTGGCAGCTACCTTCTTTCAGTGTACGACCCCGGCTCCGGAGTGTTCCTGGAAATCGGGCGGATGGCCACTGGGCTGACGGACCAGCAACTGCAGGAGCTCACAGACATGTTCCAGCCGTTGATTACCCGGCAAGAGGGCCGGGTGATGGAGTTCACTCCGAAGTATGTGTTCGAGGTCGCGTACGAGGAGATACAGAAAAGCCCCACGTATGCGTCAGGGTATGCGCTGCGTTTCCCCCGGCTGGTGAGGGTGCGCGAAGACAAGGGCCCCGAGGAAGCGGACACGCTTCAGCGGGTGGAGTCGATGCTCCGTCAGTGATGGGGTTTGATGCCGCGTATCCTGCATTCGATGTTCTTCAACGTGGTGAAGTGGAATTCTATGGCCGCCAGCCCCAGGATGATCAGAGAGCCTCCGAGCATCTGATACGGCAGAAGTTCCTCCCCCAGAAGGGTTACCGCGTACACGACCCCGAACAACGGTATGGTCAGGGAGGTGAGGCCGACGCTGCTCACGTCAACGTGCTCGAGGGCGTAGTACCACAGCCACTGGCCGACCACGATGACCAGTACCGCCAGCCCAGCCAGGTATGCGAGGACTTCAGGGTTCATGACATCGGGTACCTGGCCGACGGTTAGCATAAGCAAGACCAGGCCGGCGAATCCGTGACGGCCTATGACGATGACCTCCGGTGGCAGGCTGCACAGATACTTCTTCACTATGATGTTGGCGGACGCCCAGCACAGCGACGCCAGCAGCAGCAGCCCGTCCCCGTAGGTCGGCTGCACGGAGACGGTGAAGTTTTTGGTGGCGATTATTACGACGCCGGCGACCATGACCACGGAGCCTGCCAGCTGATGGGGCGTGAACTTCTCCCTCAGAAACACCACCCCCATCAGCGCTATCAGCAGCGAATTCATCCTCGTCAGCAGCACCGCATTGGTTGCGGTGGACTGCATCAGCCCCGTAACGTACAATAGCTGGGCGAGGACGCCGCTTACTAATCCCACAGCCAGAAGGGCCAGAAACCTTCTCTTGCCAAGGTCCTCCATCTCCTCGACCTTGTCCTTCACCTCCAATATTACTATAAGCAGCACAGCGGCAATGGAGGACGTTAACGCTGTCAACACGATGGGTGGCATGTAGTTGAGGAGGACTTTGCTGAATATGGGCTGCAGCCCCAGGAACATGCAGCTCAGAAGCGCGTACGTCAGCCCCCTCATCAGAACCTATTTATTCCCCCAACAATATATACACTCCATGAAGGAGATGTTCCCGGGCGTGTATCTGGTGAAAGGAAAACTGGCTACGCTAAACTCCACCCCCGGCTACCGCGTATACAGCGAGAAGGTTGTACGGCAGAAGGGGGGGGAGTACAGGATATGGGATCCGTACAGGAGCAAGGTCGCCGCCGCCCTTAAGAAGGGGTTGAAGGATTTCCCGGTGAAACCGGGATCATCCGTGCTCTACTTGGGTGCGTCATCCGGCACCACAGCCAGCCACATAGCCGACATAGCCGGCACAGTCTATTGTGTGGAGTTCAGCAGACGTATGATGCGGGAGCTCCTCACAGTATGCCGGCATAAGGGGAATATGGTGCCTGTGCTGGCGGATGCCCGGCACCCTTGGGAGTACGACGGCTCAGTCGGGGGAGTGGACGTGCTTATACAGGATGTTGCGCAGCCAGACCAGGCCGGCATATTGTTGAACAACCACGACACCTTCCGGTTCAAGAACGCTATGCTGTCGATTAAGGCGCGGAGCATAGATTCTTCACGGGATCCGAAGAAGGTGTTCAGACGGGAGGTGGATAGGCTGAAGGAAAGGTTCAGTGTTCTCCAGGAAGTCGACCTCGCCCCGTACGAGGAAGACCATGTTCTCGTGAACGTGAAGGCGAAATAATGTTCGAGGTGGAGTTGAAGGCGCCCTGCTCGGGGGCGTTGGAGAAGGTTGAGGCGTTGGGCGCCGAGCACGTTAAATCCGAATACCATGCGGACACGTACTTCACCCACCCCTGCAGGGATTTGAAGGAGTCGGATGAGGCGTTGCGCCTCCGCCGAACAGACCGGCTTCTTATCACATACAAGGGTCCGAAGCAGTCTTCCGACCTGAAGGTGCGGGAGGAAATCGAGTTTCCGGTGCCGGAGGACGCATTCAATCTTCTGCAGAGGCTCGGCTTTGGGGAGGCGTTCACCATAGAGAAGACCAGGGAAACCTATGCTCTGGACGGGCTCACCGTATGCTGTGACGACGTGAAGGGATTAGGCGAGTATGTGGAGGTGGAGTCCAGAAACCCAGAAGACCACGATAGAATACTTGAACTGCTGGATAAACTAGGGGTTAAAGACGCCGCCACGACCGAAACATACAGTGAACTATTTGGGTTTTGAGTCCTCCCGTTCGACGAACAGTATGTCCGCCATCTCCTCCACCCAGCCTTTGACTACGGAGATTCCGGCTGCCGCGACCATTAGCATCACTCCGGTGGCGAACACCCTCACCCACAGGGGATTGGAATCCATCACCTCGTAGAAACTTATGTACTGCAGAAACGGTTTGGCCGCCTCCTCCATCAACGGCATGTACGTCATGATAAGGCCTACCACAGCCACTAGGAACCCTATCTTGAAGCCTATCCCAAACAATAGGTTGAATGCTTTCCCCCATCTGCCCATATTATACACCTCAACCTAGCAGGCCGTCGACCAGGTCCTCGACCAGGACCTTGAGGCTTGCCATGATTACGGCGACACTCGCTAAAGCAGTGCCTGCTAGTATGACTTTTATGGCTACCGGGAGGGTTCTGAACGCGTCCCACAGTCCCGTGTAGTCCATCGCCTTCATGACAGTATGGTCTATCAAGGGCATGTAGAACATCAGAAGGCCGACGATAATCACCAAGAAGCCTATCTTGAAGCCTATGCCGAACACTAGGTCGAGGGTGGTTTCCCCCTGTTCCATATATACGCATTCGATTAAAACCTTATAAAACCCAATACACTGGTGTGGACTCCGGTAGAGTGCTTTCCGGCGCGTTCAGTCTTCTGCTGGGGGAGCCCCGAATATTCCTCCCCCGTCTCGCGACCACGGCACTCTACTCCGTATTAACCCTATATGCTGTCGGTTTGGCGGCTGAGTCTCTGTCAATGGGGTCGCCGGCGGAGGTGTCAGCACTCGTGTGGAAGTCGGCGTTCTTGGTGTCTGCTCTGCCGCTCCTGTACTTCATTGACATACTGTCGTACGCCATGTATCCGCGCATGGTATTCGACCTCCGTTCCACGGGAAAGGTGAGTCTCCGGAAGGCGTTGGCGGATGCGCTGCGGGCCTGGAGGGTTGTTGTGGCTTTGGGGCTGGCGGCGTTCGCGGCGCTGGTGCTGGCGGCTTCGACGGCCGGCATCCTACAGTATATGACGTACGTCACCGGCAATTGGTTGTTCACTCTTCTGGCAGCCGCATTTGCTGTGGCTTTGGCTCTAGCTTTTTCGGTGGCCGCGTTCTTCATAATACCGTCGGCTGTGTTGGACGGGGCAGGCGTCTCGGAGAGCTTCAGGAAAAGCCTGCAGCTGGGGTTGGCGCACGCCGGGGGACTGTTCAAACTGAACCTGTTTTTCTTGTTCCTCGTTTCAGCCACCCTGTTGCTTGCTTTTATCACTGAAGTCTCCGGCACCATGTCTGCAGGGTCTGTGGTACTGTTCATAGTCCTCCGCATTATCCAGGCGGTGGTCTACACGTACGTGACGGTGGCCAACCCCCTCGCTTACATGCTGGTGAGAGTTAAATAGGCTGTCGGGGAATACTTACTCGATGAGGGTTCTGGAATACGGCGGAGACGATTTAAAGCCGGTTCTGGAGCGTTCGGCCGTCGACTACGCCGCCATACTCGACGACGTCAAAGAGATAGTCGAAGGCGTCCGCTCCCGCGGCGACAGGGCGTTGTTTGAGTACACCCTCAAATTCGACGGCGTTGAATTGAAAAAACTTCAGGTATCGACTAAGCAGGTGGAGGAGGCATATTCCCGCACCGACGACGCCGTGGTGAAGGCGTTGAAGCACGCTCACTCCAACGTCAAATCCTTCCATGAGATGCAGTTGCAGGGCATGGAAGACGAGTGGGAGTACATGGTGGAAGAAGGTGTGACGGTGGGCGAGCGGATTATGCCCCTGGAGAGCGTAGGCTGCTACGTCCCTGGAGGCCGCGCCGCATACCCCTCAACGGTGTTGATGACCGTGGCCCCGGCCAAGATAGCGGGTGTGGAACGGGTTGTGGTGGTGTCGCCGCCGGAGGTAAAAGATTCAGTTCTGGCAGCGTGCAAGATAGCTGGTGTGGATGAAATATATTCCGTGGGCGGCGCCCAAGCGGTTGCCGCACTCGCATACGGGACGGAATCAATAAAACCTGTTCACAAGATTGTGGGGCCGGGGAACAAGTACGTGACTGTCGCCAAGATGCTCGTGTACGGGACAGTGGACGTGGACATGCCCGCCGGCCCCAGTGAAGTACTCATAGTCGCGGACGACTCGGCCGACCAGGAGTTCATAGCCGCCGACGTGCTTGCGCAGGCGGAGCACGATCCCAGCGCGCAGTGCGTGCTGGTTACGGATTCTGCCGAGCTCACGGGCTCCGTGACGGAGGAAGTGAAAAAGGAAGCCGGAATTTCAAAGAAAATTGAAATAATTTCAAAAAGCCTTGAAAATTTTACAATAATTAAAACTAAATCCGTGGATGAGTCTCTGGCGTTCGCGAACGACTACGCCCCCGAACACATTGAGATTATGACGAAGAACGCGGAGAAGGACTCTAAGAAAATCCGTAATGCTGGCGCACTATTCATCGGGCCATACAGTCCAGTGGCGGCGGGAGACTACGCGTCGGGCGGAAACCACGTGCTCCCCACCGGCGGTGCGGCGCGATTCAGCAGCCAGCTGTCGGTGAGGGAATACCTGAAGTCCATGAGCGTGCAGAAGATAACCCGGGAAGGACTGGAAAAGTTAGGCACTACAATATCTATACTTGCTGAAACCGAAGGCCTGACCGAACACAGGAAAAGCGTGGAGAAACGCCTATAGCCGCTCCAACAGTCTGTCGCAGTTGTCTCTAACAGCCGTCAACGCGTCCTTGTCGTCTAGTCCCGCATCCAAAGCAACCTGGTACGCCTGCTCCTGCGTAATCAAATCATCCGGCGAATGGGCGTCTGTGTCAACCAACAGCAAAGCGCCCGCATCCAACGCAGCCTCCGCAACCGCCCGGTTGCCTTCCATGTGCCCCCTCCTGGAAGTCAGCTCCAGAAACACAGCGTTTTCAGCAGCCAACCCCGCATCCTCAACAGTCAACGCGCCGGGGTGAGCGAGTATGTCGACGCCCGCCTCAATATACGCTCGGTTGCTGCCTTCCTCCACCGGCTCCACCGGGCTTTCCCCGTGGCCGACCACGATTTCGGCGCCCAGCTTACGCGCTAACTCAACCATCTCCGGTATCTGTGAGACGGGGGTGTGAGTCAACTCCACACCCACCAACACCCGGATATCCCAGTCTACTCTACCCCTAATCTTCAGCTGATTCTCCAGCACATGCTCGATGTTGGTGACGTCCACATGATCCGTCAAAGCAATACACCTGTCGCCGAGCACATACGCTCGTCTCACCAGTTCCACAGGACTCAACACCCCGTCGCTGTAGAACGTGTGGGTGTGGAACTCGCACCGCAAACCCAAATCCATCCATAGTATACTGTAGTAAGGACTTAAATCCTGACTCCCTATCATCCCACATGGAGGTCACGTTCCTGGGCACTTCAGGTTGTATTCCAACTGACAAACGCGGGCTGAGCGCGGTGCACCTCGACTATCTCGGAGAGCATATGCTCTTCGACTGCGGGGAAGGAACCCAGCGGCAGATGCGTTTCGCGGGCCTCAACTTCATGAACCTCGGCAACATATTCATAACCCACCTGCACGCAGACCACTTCCTCGGCCTAGGAGGCATGATACAGAGCATGGACTTCCTGGAGAGGGAGACGCCGCTGAACGTGTACGGGCCGCCCGGCATGGAGGACGCCATGGAGAAACTCCTCACCATAGGAACATTCAAACTCGACTACCTCACGGTGAAAGTGCATGAAATAGGGGAGGGGGAGGTCTTCAGAGGAGACAGATACATCGTCACGGCAGCGCCTACAGTCCACACCCGCGGCAGCTTCGCCTATTGCTTCACAGAAGATCCACACCGCAAATTCAACCGCCCCCAAGCCATAGAACTCGGCGTCCCCGTCGGGCCCCTGTTCACGAAACTAGCGGAAGGGAAACCCGTGAAGGTCAACGGGAAAACAGTCACACCAGACATGGTCCTGGACCCCCCCATCGAAGGCCGAAAACTGGTTTACACCGGCGACACCAGACCCTGCAAGGCAGTGATAGTACTCGCCAAAGACGCGGACCTCCTCATCCACGAAGCCATGTTCAGCGCCGAAGACGCCGACGCAACAAAAGACGCGGCACACAGCACCACCGCACAGGCAGCCGAAGTAGCCAAGAAAGCGGGCGTGAAACAACTCGCCATCACACACATAAGCCAACGCTACACCGATACCCAAAAACTCTTGGAGGAAGCGCAGACAATATTCCCCAACACAGTCGTAGCGGAAGACTTCATGAAGATACAGATACCGAAACACTGGTAGAGCTGAAAACTGTCAGCTCGCACCAGGGAGGGGCGTGCGCTCCCTTCGGTCGCTTAGCCCCTCTGGGCGTGATATGAATTCTTTTAACCTGTGACGCTCTTATATTTATCCGCCCATACGGGACCGTGGGGTAGCTTGGTATCCTTCTAGCTTTGGGAGCTAGTGACTCGAGTTCGAATCTCGGCGGTCCCACTGGCTTCTTTTTTTAGTCTCGTTCCCATGTTTTTTTTATGGCGCGTTTGTCGACTGGTATATCGGGTTTGGATGAGTTGGTTGAGGGTGGTTTAAAAGAGGGGACTGTGAATCTGGTGTCGGGTGAGGCGGGGTGCGGGAAGAGCACGTTCGCCACACACTTCCTGTCCGCGGGGGCTGCGGCCGGGGAGCCGGGGTTGTATGTGAGCGTGGAGGAGCAGAAGAACAAGTTCTACGACAACATGAGCCGGTTCGGCTTCGACCTCGCCTCACTTGAGGAGGATAAGAAACTGGTGTTCCATAAGACGTCCGTGCCCGAGATAAGGAGTTTCCTCGACCAGGGCGTCGTCAGCTTCGAACAATACTTCAAAGAATACGATGTGAAACGGGTGGTGGTGGACAGTGTCACCGCCCTGATGCTGCCGTACAATGCGGAAACCTCCCAGCGGAACGCGTTGATGACGTTGTTCGAGATAATGGAGCGGTGGGGCGCCACCGTGCTAGTGACCAGTGAAGTTGACGACGGGCAGGCCCGGTTCGGCATAGAATACCTGGTGGACAGCATCTTCCGACTCTACTACCGGAAGGTCGGGCAGGAACGCGTCCGCACACTCGAAGTGTTCAAGATGCGCGGCACAGACCACACCACCCAGGAGATGGTGTACCGACTCGGCGAAGGAGGCATCACCTTGTATCCGAACGAGAAAATACTCGCATAAACCATGATACCCTACATCGCAGCCGCCATACTCCTGTTGGTCGTGGTAGCGTTGGGTTGGGGTCTGCTGAAGAAGGCGCTGGCGAAAGCCACCATGCTGTTGTTGAACGGCGTCGCCGGCCTGCTGATACTCTGGTTCCTCAACACCTACCTGTGCTTGGGCATACCAATCAACATAGCAACCGTGCTGGTGTGCGGATTATTCGGGATACCTGGGATAGGGGCTCTGGTGGTGTTATACTTCTTCGGAATGATATAGTTTACTTCAGTATTGTGGTGACGTCCTGTATCACTTCTGTTTTTGTGATAATGGTTAAGACGTCATCGGTCTTCAGTATGGTCTCGTCGGTTCCGATGATGACCTCCCCTTTCCTGTAAACGACGCCTATGAGGGCGCCGTAGGGTAGGCCGATGTCCTTGGTTTTTTTACCGTCCAGTTTGTCGTTGGTAAGCTTGATTTCTATAACTTCCGCGTTTCCGCCGGCGATGCTCATCATGCTCCGGCCCCGCTCCTTAGTCAACGCGTTCTTTATCTGGCTCACGGCAGCGGATACGATGCTGATGGAAGCGGTTATCTCCAAGCCTATGTACAGGTCCTTCTTGTCCGGTTCGTTCACCCTAGCGACTATCTTGGGGACGTTGAATTTCTTCAGAATCTGGCAGATGGTCAGGTTGGTGTTGTCGTCTTCAGTCAATACCGCCACGGCGTCGGCGCGCTCCACGCCCGCATCCTTGAGAATGTCTGTGCTGCTGCCGTCGCCGTGTATTACGATGACGTCCATGCTGTCGGCCAGCGACTTCGCCCGCTCCCCGTCTTTTTCTATGATGACGACCTCGTGTCCCTCCCCCACCAGGTGTGTGCCGAGCGACTTCCCTATGTTGCCGCAGCCGACTATGATGATGTACATCGTGAGTATTACATTAAAAGGCCGCTATATAAATAGGGCTATTTTAACCCTTAAAATCAATAATTTCCGAGATGAAGCGGGCTGAAATCCTGGTTAAGGCCATAGAATACATACGGAAATTCAAGGGCCAGGTCTTCGTTATAAAGTTGGGCGGGGAGACGCTGTTGGACGAGGATGTGATAGACTCCGTCGCCCAAGACCTCATATTCCTGAACACCCTTGGCATCAAGCCGGTGATAGTCCACGGAGGCGGCGTCGAAATATCCGATGCCATGGAGCGGTTCGGGAAGAAGCCTAAGTTCGTGAAGGGCCTCCGGGTAACAGACGCGGAGACCATGGACATCGTGGAGATGGTGTTGACAGGGAAAGTCAACCAACAACTCGTCTCACGAATACACAAGCACGGAGGCAGTGCCGTCGGTTTGTCCGGCAAATCCGGGTGTTTGTTCGAAGGCGTCCGCCAGAAGGGCAAAGTCGACCTGGGCCTCGTAGGCGACATCAAAAAGGTGAACCCGAAGATTGTGTCAACGCAGCTGGAAAACAATTTCATCCCAGTCATATCGCCCATCTGTTTGTCCGGGCGCGGCGAGTCGTTGAACATCAACGCAGACACCGCCGCCAGCGAACTAGCCGCCTCATTGAAGGCGAGTAAGCTGATTGTGTTAACCAACGTCCAGGGAGTGTTGGACAGGAAAAAGAAGCTGGTGAAGCGCCTGACGGTTGCGGAGGCGAGGAAGCTGATCAAAAACAAGACGGTGGTCGGCGGCATGATTCCTAAGCTGAAGGCATGCATACATGCGCTTAACAACGGCGTGGAACGAACCCACATCGTGAAGGCGAGCAGGCACGCGATACTGGAGGAGATACTCACCACCACCGGAACCGGCACCATGGTGACCCAACGGAAGGTGAAGGGCGGATGAACGAGTACGTTATTGAACTGCAGAACGCGAACCTGGTGCTGGTGAAAGCCCGTCAAGGCTACGTCATGTGCGGCTACCTGAATCTTGAAGCAGCGGAGAAACTTGGGGACGCAGCCTGTGTTGTAACAGGCGTTAAAACAGCCGAAGATGCGTTGGAGGCGGAAGTCAAAGCCTGCACTACCAAAGCAGGAGAATTGGGCGTCAAAACAGGGATGACTGGTAGGGAAGCGCTGGAGCTGATGGAGTAAACTCTTTTATTCAAAATCCCCCTATTAAATACCCACTCAACATGGCCGCGGTGGTGCAGCCTGGGAACGGCTAGCTCCGTTCACACGCTCCGCGGGTGTCCCCTCCGGGGACACGCACCTCACAAATACAGACAAAATGGCCGCGGTGGGGTAGCCTGGTTATCCTACTGGACTGTGGCGTTTCAACCGAAATGCAGCGATCCGGCGACGCGGATTCAAATTCCGCCCGCGGCCCACCTTAACCCCGGCGACGCGGATTCAAACGGTGGCTTCGAAGAAGCCAACGCGCAGCGACCGTAGGTCGTGAGCGTTCCGCCCGCGGCCCTTTGGTAACGGCTTTTATATAGGTAATACCTATATACTGTCCGCGCGAATTCTCTCGTGCACATTGTTTTCCAAGTAATGAGGCGGTCCCCGCTTAGGGGCGGGTTAGACCGTTGATTTGGAATCGCCTCACAGACTGTTTATTGGACGCAGAAGCAGGGTAGCGCTCACGCACCCCGCGGAGTCGAATACAATGGGCATTGTGGGGTATTTATGACGACGTGCCCGGCAGAGGGCGTGTCCGATGTGTTCGAACACTGGAATAGCCAAACCCGTGTGCAGTTGGAACGCAACACGATTCCGTTTGCGATCGATACGTAACTCGAGTTGATCCTGCTCGAGGTCACTGCTATTGGGGTCTGCTTAAGACATGCACGTCTCGGACACGGTTAAGGTCCGGGCAGCCAGCTCAGTAACACGTGGACAATCTAACCTGTGGAGGGAGATAACCTCGGGAAACTGAGGACAAAATCCCATAGGCGGCAAGCACTGGAATGTCTGCCGCTTAAACGAGAAAACCTGTATCCGGTTCATCGCCACAGGATGAGTCTGCGGTGGATTAGCCTGACGGTAGGGTAACGGCCTACCGTAGCCAAGATCCGTACCGGCCATGAGAGTGGGAGCCGGGAGATGGACACTGAGACAAGGGTCCAGGCTCTACGGAGCGCAGCAGTCGCGAAACCTTCGCAATGCGCGTAAGCGTGACGAGGGGACCCCAAGTGCGCGCCTACAAGGTGTGCTTTTACGGAGTGTAAATAGCTCCGGGAATAAGGGCTGGGTAAGACTGGTGCCAGCCTCCGCGGTAATACCAGCAGCTCAAGTGGTGATCACGTTTACTGGGTTTAGAGGGTGCGTAGTCGGTTCGGCAAGTTTTCTGTGAAATCCTGCGGCTTAACCGTGGGGCTTGCAGAAAATACTACTGGACTTGAGGCCGGGGCAGGCGTGGGGTATTCTGGGGGTAGCGGTGAAATGCTATAATCCCCGGAGGACCACCGGTAGCGAAGGCGCCACGCTGGAACGGGCCTGACGATGAGGCACGAGAGCTAGGGGAGCGAACAGGATTAGATACCCTGGTAGTCCTAGCCGTAAACGATGCGGATTTAGTGTTCCCTGAACCTCGTGTTCGGGGAGTGCTGTAGGGAAACCGTTAAATCCGCCACCTGGGGAGTACGGTCGCAAGGCTGAAACTTAAAGGAATTGGCGGGGGAACACCACAAGGGGTGGATGCTGCGGTTCAATTGGATAAAACGCCGGGAAACTTACCAGGCGCGACGGCACTATGAAGGTCAGGCTGAAGGTCTTGCCGAAGGAGCCGAGAGGTAGTGCATGGCCGTCGTCAGCTCGTACCGTGAGGCGTACGGTTAAGTCCGTTAACGAGCGAGACCCGTACCCTTATTTGCTAACCACGAGGATACTCGCGGAGCACTATAGGGGGACTGCAGGCGATGAGTCTGAGGAAGGCGCGGGCGACGGTAGGTCTGTATGCTCCGAATCGTCTGGGCTACACGCGGCATACAATGGCGTGGACAATGGGTTGCAACGCCGAAAGGTGGAGCTAATCCCCTAAACCACGTCCTGGTACAGATTGAGGGTTGCAATTCACCCTCATGAAGTTGAAATCCCTAGTAATCGCTGTTTATCATACAGCGGTGAATATGTCCCTGTTCCTTGCACACACCGCCCGTCACACCAACTGAGTGGATTGGAGGTGAGGCGCCTCCGTTTGGAAGCGTCGAATCTCTGGTTCGCGAGGGGGGTGAAGTCGTAACAAGGTAGCCGTAGGGGAATCTGCGGCTGGATCACCTCCAAGCAAACCACTCTGGTTTGCTTCACGGAAGTGGAATCATGTGCATACTGCACACGGGGGCTAAAACTCCAGCTGTTCGAACCAAAACATTCATTAGACCCGTTTGGGGTGATGAATCCAGGAGCACGGGCTCGTAGATCAGTCCGGTAGATCGTCCGCCTTGCACGCGGGAGGCCTCGGGTTCAAATCCCGACGAGTCCAAAGGCCTTTAAGAAAGGCCTGCGAAAGGTGTCATCTTCGCTTACGCTCGATGACACTGAAAGGTATACACATTCGCCGTCTTCGACGGCATCATCCGACCGCTCTTCGGTCGATAATCACGTTCACCTTTTCATTTGGTGATGTAGCTTGAAGTATCCGGCGCACGCTGGGTATGGAGAAACCTTTTGGTTGAGCGTTTTCAGTCTCAATTTTTGAGGTGGTGTAGGAGGAGAGCCACGGAATGTGCCCCCTACGTGGGGGTATTGGAAGTGGTTTTTCGAGCAATTGGCTCGCTACAAAGAGCATCAGGTGTCTAAACCATACAGGGAATGGCTTGGTTTGAGTGCCGACGAAGGGCATGGCAAGCTGTGATAATCTGCGGCGAGGCGCATGCAGCCTTAGAACCGCAGGTGCCCTAATCGTCCCGGAGGGGACGGGAACCCGGGGAATTGAAACATCTTAGTACCCGGAGGAAGAGAAAGCAATTGCGATCCGGTGAGTAAAGGCGATCGAAAGCCGGACAGGGCAAACCGAATGCGCCACGGTGACGTGGCGTGGATGTGGTGTTGAACGGCCCGCATAATATCTCGTCTGTTGAGGCGAAGTCCGCTGGAATGCGGCGCAACACAGGGTGACAGCCCCGTAGTTGTAGACGGATGAGGTTGGCGGAGTCCGAGAGTAGCGTGCATTGGATATTGCGCGTGAAGCCCGCAGGCATTAACTGCGAACCCTAAACACAACTCAAAGCCGATAGCGTACTAGTACCGCGAGGGAAAGCTGAAAAGGAGCCCTAACGGGCTGTGAAAAGAACCTGAAACTGTATGGTTATAGTTCGATGCGGCGTAAGTTGCATCTTTCGTCTAGAAACATGAGTCAGGGAGTATACGTATGCGGTGACCCGAAAGGGATAGGGAAACCGATTGCCCGCAGCTTCGGCGAGGGGCGTGGTGTGTTCGCCATGAATCGCGTGCGTATGACCTGAAGCCGTTCGATCTAACCCTGGGCAGGATGAAGTCCAACGACTGTTGGATGGAGGTCCGCTACCGGTTCTAAGCTCAACTTGTTCGGGTGACCCGGGGATAGAGGTGAAATGCCAATCGCGTACGGCGATAGCAGGTTCCCACCGAAATAGACCTTAGTCTAGTCTGGCTGGAGACCGATTGTGGGGTAGAGCACTGATTGGGGAGCCCGGAAGAGAAATCTTTCACTTTCCTGTCAAACTCCGAACTCACTGTCGTCTTAGAAGGCCGGAAGCGGGAATGGGGGGTAAGCTCCTGTTCCGAGAGGGAAACAACCCAGATCGTGGTTAAGGCCCCTAAATGCAGGCTGAGTGTAAACAAGGGCGTCTTAGGTCTCAGACATCGAGAAGGTTAGCTTAGAAGCAGCTATCCTCTAAGGAGTGCGTAACAGCTCACTCGCCAAGACTTAAGGCCCCTAAAATGGACGGGACTAAGCAGGCTGCCGATACCACGATGGACCCCCGTACGGGGGTTATCAGGTAGGTGGGTGTCTTGCGGGAGCGGAAGCGTTGCTTTGCGGCTGCGTGGATCCCGCATGAATAAGAATCCTGACAAGAGTAACAGCAAAGAATGGTGAGAATCCATTCCGCCTGAAGGGCCAGGGTTCCTCAACAATGTTCGTCAGTTGAGGGTTAGTCGATCCTAAGGTAACCGTAAGTCGGAGTAACCGAAAGGGAAGCGCGTTAATATTCGCGCACCACATGGGTACATGGCGACAAAAGTTTGCCGTTCCGACGCTTCCGGGTAGCTCGTGCCCCGCTGTCGCGGGGTTTAAGCAGTCCGTATCTGTGGAGTACCGTAATGGTGAGAAACAGTTTAAGCTGTGAATAGTCTCCCGTAAGGGGGATTCGGGTAATCCCAGGAGTCCGTGAAAAGGAAGGCAATCGGATCCCGTGTGATCGTACCGAGAACTGACACTGGTGCCCCTAGCTGAGAAGGCTCAGGCGTGGCGAGTATGAACTCTCCTTAGGGAAGTCGGCAAATTAGCCCCGTAACCTTGGGATAAGGGGTGCCTGCCTCGCAGGAGACAGGTCGCAGACACAAGGGGATTCCGACTGTTTACTAAAAACGTAGGTCTCCGCGAACTCGAAAGGGCTTGTATGGAGGCTGATACCTGCCCAGTGCTGGTATCTCAAACACCGGTTCAACGGTGCGAAGGACCAGTAAACGGCGGGGGTAACTATGACCCTCTTAAGGTAGCGTAATACCTTGCCGCTTAATTGGCGGCTTGCACGAAGGTTTAACGAGAATCCCGCTGTCCCGAGGAGAGGCTCGGTGAACCTACTTTTCTGGCGTACAGGCCAGAGCATTCCAGTGGGACGCGAAGACCCCGTGGAGCTCTGCAGCAGCTTATGGTTGAATTGTGGTTATGCCTGCGCAGCGTAGGTGGGAGGCGTTTGAGTCCGCAGTTTCGGTTGTGGATTAGCCGCAGATGAGACACCACCCTCGCATGACTACAGTTCTAACCCGAGAGGGGACACCTGTAAGTGGGCTGCTCGGGTGGGGCGCCACACCGTTGAAACAGTATCGACGGTATCTAATGGTTGGCTCAGTCGGGACAGAAATCCGACGTAGAGGATAAGACCAAAAGCCAGCCTGACGAGGTTTCCACCAACAAGGAACCTGGAGACGAAAGTCCAGTCTAGCGAACCCCGAAGTCCCCATTAATGGGGGCTCGGGCTGATGGAAAAGCTACCCCGGGGATAACTGAGTGGTAACGGGCAAGAGTACACATCGACCCCGTTGCTTGCTACTTCGCTGTCGGCTCACTGCATCCTGGCTGTGCAGAAGCAGCCAAGGGTGGGGTTGTTCGCCCATTAAAGCGGTACGTGAGCTGGGTTTAGAACGTCGCGAGACAGTTTGGCGGCATCTACTGGAATTGTTGGTTGCCTGAGGGAAAGGATCCTTTAGTACGAGAGGAACAAGGGCCCGCGGCCTCTGGTCTACCGGTTGTCCGACAGGGCATTGCCGGGTAGCTAAGCCGCAGCTGGTAAGGGCTGAAAGCATCTAAGCCCGAAACAGCCCCCGAAAATAGGCAGCATAGACTCCACAGGAAGAGTGGTTTGATAGGTCGGGGATGTACGCACCAAGCTTCGGCGAGGTGTTCAGTCCACCGATACTAAACGTCATCTAATCTGATGTTCTTTGGCGACAAGCCAAGTGTTCGAAGGCTCCTCCCACACCACCTTAACCTTACCTTCTAACCGCCGTTTACACCACCTTAACCCTATTTTACCCCTATCCTGTTATTGTCTTCTTTTTATGGGACGTTAGAATCCATATTGGAGGTGATGGACTATGGCGGCGACAACCGTTGTCAGGCCGGCGGCCGACATTTCACTTGATTTTGAGCCCATGCCGTCGACCGCCGCGGAGGTGGTCCAGATCCTCACCGTGCTGGCTCTTATGCTGGCCGTGGCCTTGGCGCAGAGCGTGACGTGAAATGGACGACAGGGTTTTGGAGCACATACGGGAGTGCGACCGGCAGTACGAACACAACTGCCTGTGCAGGAACAGCAAGCCTGAAAACAACCTCTGCAGGGAGCTGCTGAATCTGGGGTTCGACTTGATGTCGGACGACATGCCCCTGGTGTGCATCCAGTTCTGCAGCCGCTGGGGCCTCAACCTAGGGTGAATAAAATGGAAGCGGATGTTGTGGAGCACATACGGGAGTGCGACATGGAATACTACAGAGCCTATCACAGGCGGGACCGGAAGCCGATGTCGAATCTGTGCAGGAAGTTTCTGATGCTCGGCCACGAGATTACCTCCAGTAACCTTCCGCTCATCTGTATGCGGCACTGCGACCGCTGGCGGACCCCTGGGTGAACGTTTTTATACTCGTTCTGCCCTATCTTTTGTTGGTGGCGGCCGGCCAGGCCTACGGAGCCGAAAGGGCTCACGTTAAGTGTCATCGAGGCGCAGCCGAAGATGGCACCTTTTCGTGAACCTTTTGTAAAAAGGTTCTGAGGAAGTTCCGCCCACCAGGTATTGTGCGAGAGGGCGTGTGAGCGCCTGGACGGCGGTATAGAGACGAGAGGCATTCAGGCGCCAACGGTGAACCTTTGGGGGAGTTGCTTGGGTGCTGTGTGAGACGGGTGTCGTCCCGCATCTGGTGCAAGCCGTAAACCCGGCGCTTAGAAGAATGCCTGGACGGCAGTGTGCGCGCATTACGCCGCGGAAAGCCGACCTAAGGCGGACTACAGGCCGCCACCACCTCATCCTAGATTGTTTTGTCCGGTATATGTTGGTGCATGTGTTCATTAGCGTTCTCAGGTGCATGCCGCGGTAGCGGTATGCGCCCCGCCCGTGAACCGGCGTCCGCAAGACGTAATCCGTCTTGGAACGCTAGTAGCCGAAGGCTACTTCGCGTGACGGTTCGTGGGCTACAGGCCGCCACCACATGTGGTTTTCGGCTTCTACTCTGCTTTTTATAGTTTTTCTACACTATTGTTTCTACGATGGTCGTTGTTATGAAGTTCGGGGGCACGTCGGTTGCCGACGGGGAGCGTATACTCAACGTTGCGAAGCTGGTGAAGGCTGAGAAGAGGAATAAGGTGGTTGTTGTTTCCGCCATGTCCGGCGTCACGGATAAGCTGATTAAGATTGCGTGCTCCGTCACCGAGTTGCCTAACACCGTTGTGGAGCGGGAGGTAGACGGATTCTGCAGGGAGCTCTCCATGCAGCAGCGCAAGGCCATCATGAAGGCTGTTACCAAGAAGGCGCTCCGGGGCAAGGTGTTGAGCGAGTCGCTGGAGTTGATTGAGAAACTGCGGGTGGCTTTGCTGGGTGTCGGCTACCTGGAAGACTTGAGTTTGAAGAGCCTCGACTACATCATGTCGTTCGGCGAGAGGCTGAACGTGCTGGTGGTGGCTGGGGCGTTGAATTCACTCGGCGTTAAGTCGTCTCCCATGACCGGGTTCGAGGCGGGCATCATAACCGACTTTTGTTTCGGCAGGGCGCATCCCCTCCACAGCAAATCCAAGAAAAAGGTTAACGAAGTGTTGGGTAAGATGCTTAAGAAGGAGACCCCGGTTGTGACGGGCTTCGTCGCCGCGGACGAGAAGGGTACCATAACCACTCTGGGTCGGGGGGGCAGCGACTACACCGCCTCACTATTGGGTAATTATCTGAAGGCGGAGGAGGTTCAGATTTGGACCGACGTCGACGGCATACTGACCACTGACCCGAGGGTTGTGGAGGAGGCCAAGTTGATTCCTGAGCTGTCCTACGCCGAAGCCATGGACCTGGCGTACTTCGGGGCGAAGGTCATACACAGCAAGATGATCGAGCCCGCCATGAGGGTTCGGATTCCAGTCAGGGTCAAGAACACATTCAACCCCGACGTGGATGGAACCTTGATTGTTCAGAAGCAGAAGAAGATAAAAGGGATTATTAAGGCGGTGGCCATCGCCAAGGACGTTGTCATAGTGAACCTGGAGGGAGTGGGCATGGCTGAGACACCCAACATCGCGGGGAGGGTGTTTTCCGTCCTCGGAGACGGGAACATAAACATCATCATGATATCCGGGTCCAGCGAGAGCAACCTGAGTTTCGTCATATCCGAGTCGGACGTGGATATTGCGATGGAGTTGCTGGCTGAGGTGTTCACCAACGACTTCCTGAAGAACATTTCGGTGATGGAGGACGTGGCCATAGTCACCGTCGTCGGCGCCGGCATGCAGGGTACGAAGGGCGTTGCCGCGAAGGTGTTCGGCACGGTGGCCGAGGCTGAAGTCAATTTGATAATGATTGCTCAGGGCTCCAGCGAAGTGAACATAGCATTCGTGGTGGAGTCTAAGGATGTGGGTGGTGTGGTCAACGCCCTCCACGACCGTTTCATCAGATAAAAAGATGTTTAAATCCGATTTAGTGGATTCGGTGGCCAAATGGTTGCTTGGGTCCGGTTTTGAGGTCGTGGACTGCAGGGGGCAGCGGAGCAGCTTCGACGTATTAGCCAAACGTGGGGAAACCCTGTTGCTGGTGAAGGTGCTGGCTAACCTTGAGGGTTTGAGTCGTCAGGCAGCCGACGAGCTGAAGAGGGTGAGCGGCATACTCGGCGGCTCGCCGCTGGTGGTGGCGGAGCACATGAAAAACTCCAAACTGGCCGAGGACGTCGTATACGACCGTTATGGAGTCTACGCCAGCAATCTGTCGACGTTCAACAAAATAGCAAACGATGCTGCGCCGAAGGTGTACTCCACCCGCGGCAACTACTGCGTCCGCATTAACGGCTGCATGCTGGCCGACGCCCGGGGTAGGAGGGGGTTGACTCAGGGTTCATTGGCTGAGAAGCTGGGGGTGTCGAAGCAGTCAGTCTACAGGTATGAGCGGTCGGGCAGGATGAGTTTGGAGGTGTTCGAGCGTCTCGCGGGCCTGCTGGAGACTGACTTGCTGGAGCCGGAGTTTCATTTGTCATTTGACTCTCAAGTGCAGTCTACATCCGACTCAGGCAAACTCACCAGATTGAAAAGGGAGGCCTGCAGGAGTTTCCGGAGTATAGGCTTCAGGACGACCTTGACAAATGCCCCGTTCGATGTGGTCGCCCGCACTGAGGAGAGCGTGTTCAGCGTTGTCAGCAACGACTGGAGGCGGCTGAAGGCCAAGCTCTCCGTCCTCGACGAGGTTTCAGGGCTCATAGGAGGGTACACGTTGTGTGTGAGCGAGCGCAGGGTTAAGTCCGAGACTTCCGTGTTGACTCCGGAGGAGCTGTCGGAGATTAAGTCTCCGCGGGAGCTGTTTAAAATACTGTCAAACTAAATAGGATATGATGGACTACGGAAGCTTCCACTCACGGGTGAGGCAGATGTTCGAGGAAGCCAAGGCCGTGGCTGGGAGGCCAGGCTTCGGCGGCCCTTACGTCTATGGGTTCACCCTGCGTTTCGGCCGCGACGGCAGCCCGCTGCTGGAGGAGTTCGGCAACGTCAGCCCCTACGGCGTCGCAGGCTACATGGAGCCGGTGACGGACGTGATAGAGAAGTTTGATTCGGTGTCGGTGATTGTGGAGCTGCCGGGCGTCGAGAAAGAGGACATCGACCTGCGTTCCAGCGTGGAGAGCGTGTTCATAAGCGTGGACACGCCTTTCAGGAAGTACAGCAAGGACGTGAAACTCTCATGCAGGGTGGTTCCGGAGTCTGCGGTGGCCAAATACAACAACGGGGTCCTGGAGGTCACGTTGAAGCGTGTGGAGGAGGGCCCCGCCGGCAGGCAGGTGAGCATAGAGTAACAGCCAAACCCATCGTTTCCCACACATTTTTATATACAAACAAACCAATAACATATTCCTGATTTTTTATGAGGATAAAAACAGGTGATGTATGAAAATGGCACAAGGACAACAAGTGATTATACTGCCCGAAGGGGCTTTGAGGACGACAGGAAGAGACGCCCAGAGGAACAACATTATGGCGGCCAAGGCTGTTGCCGAGGCTGTCAGAAGCACTCTGGGGCCTCGTGGAATGGACAAGATGCTTGTGGACGACCTGGGCGACATCGTCATAACCAACGACGGCGCCACTATCGTCGACGAGATGAATGTGGAGCATCCTGCGGCGAAGATGGTCATCGAAGTGGCCAAGACCCAGGATGACGAAGTGGGAGACGGAACCACCACCGCGGTGGTGTTGACCGGCGAGTTCCTGGCTAAGGCGGAGGACCTGCTGGACCAGAGCATCCACCCCACCATCATAGCCCTCGGATACCGCATGGCTGCTGCGAAGGCGCAGGACATACTCAACGACATGGCTGTGAAGGTGACGGTGGAGGATACGAAGCTTCTTGAGGAGATAGCGGTCACCGCCATGACCGGGAAGGGTGCGGAGGCGAGCAAGGACATGCTGGCCAAGCTCTCCGTCAAGGCCATCCGCCAGGTGGCTGAAAAAGAAGACGGTAAGCTCGTGGTTGACCTGGACAACGTGCAGGTGGAGAAGAAGCAGGGCGCTTCCACGCAGGACAGCGAACTCATCGAGGGTGTTATCATAGACAAGGAGCGCGTCCACAGTGGGATGCCCAGGAGCGTTGAGAACGCTAAGATTGCGTTGCTCGACGTCGCCATAGAAGTGAAGGAGACCGAAACCGATGCCGAGATAAGCATAACCAGTCCTGAGCAGCTGCAGGCGTTCGTCCAGCAGGAGGAATCCATGCTGAAGGACATGGTAGACGAGGTAGTGAAGAGCGGCGCCAACGTGGTGTTCTGCCAGAAGGGCATCGACGACCTCGCACAGCACTTCCTCAGCAAGGCCGGAGTATTTGCTGTGCGCAGGGTTAAGAAGTCGGACATGGACAAGCTGTCGAAGGCCACCGGCGCACGGGTCCTCACCAGCATCAAGGACCTGACCAAGTCGGATCTCGGTTCCGCGAAGGTGGTCGAGGAGCTGAAGATATCCGGGGACGAGATGGTGTTCGTCCGCGGGTGCAAGAACCCTAAGGCGGTGAGCTTCCTGATACGAGGCGGCACGGAACACGTCGTCGACGAAGTTGAAAGGGCAGTCAACGACGCCCTCGGCGGCGTAGCGGCCGCGGTTGAGGTAGGCTACGTGGTCCCCGGCGGAGGCGCGCCCGAGATTGAGGTGGCGCAGAAGCTGAGGAAATACGCCGACACCGTGGGAGGCCGCGAGCAGCTGGCTGTTAACGCGTTCGCCGACGCCATGGAGATAATCCCCAGGACGCTCGCCGAGAGCGCGGGAATGGACGCCATCGACGCCTTGGTGAAGATGCGGGCCAAGCACGAGGAGAAGGACGGCTCCAAGGTGGGCGTCTACGTGGACAAGGCGAAGATAGCCGACCTGTGGGTCAAGGGCATCATCGAGCCGTTGAAGATTAAGACCCAGGCCATCAAGTCCGCGGGCGAGGCTGCGGAGATGATACTCCGCATAGACGATGTCATCGCATCCAGCAAGCCCAGGGGCGGCGGCATGCCCCCAGGTGGCGGTATGCCGCCCGGCGGCATGGGCGGAATGGACATGATGTAACCGTCCATTCCCTCTTTTCTTTTTTTTTTTTTTTTTCACTCCCCTGGAAACCCTCACCGCGTCACCCACTATCAATAGAACTAATGCACCCAACACTATGAACCCCACCGAAGCAGGCAGCTGAAACCCGTCCACATGCTCTTTGACAGGATTACTCTCAACCCCTTTGGGTACTGTGGTGGTTACGTACGCCGCCGCCCCCTCGTCCACGTTCACGTCTTCGTTAGACCCGTCGAAGTTGTCTTCCACAGTCCGTCTCTCAGCATCCCTTGTCCTAACCGTTGTTGACGTGGATTCCACTGTCTCCATGGTTTCAACGTATGCGGACGGCTTTTCTGGAGGGCCAGCAGCCATAACATCCACGAAAGTCAGATAATACGTTCCTATTAGGAGCAGTGTGGCTAGGCCGGTGGCCGCCGAAGAAGCGAGGTCCAGGTTATGACAGCCTTATTCTGCCCCTGTTGGAGAGTTCGTTTTTTATGGAGGACTGGCTGTAGCCGTTGGATATGAGGTCCGACTCGTCCTTCCATTCTACTGTTACGCCGTAGACGGGGTCCATCCCCATCTGTATGAACTTGTATTTCTCCAGGCACTTCAGGTGCTGATATATTCTTGCTGGTTTGCTGTTCAAATGTTTCACCAGCTTAAGGTCGAATACGACTTTCATGTGCTTGTGTATGAGGGAGGCGAGCTGGTCTATTTCGGTGCTTAATTTCCCGTTCCCCCCTGAGCTGAGGCGTTGAGCCTGTTCCATGCTCCAGGTATGAGCACACTACCCTGTTGTTTTCGAGGCCCTGGAAGTGTTCGCATCCGAGGTGGTCGTTGTAGTAGCAGTGTTTCCCGGTTCTGGGGCACACGTGCCTGCTTTTGAGGGACGGCAGTATAGAGGAATAGGCGTTTGACACCACGGTGCGTGGGTACAGGTATTCGCCGTCGTTGGCTACGCCCGTGGAGAGCCATGGTGAAGGTAAACCCCCACAACCAAAAACAACGTCAATACGAGTATGCTTTTAATCAACCAAACCGCCCACACGCAATATGTATGCTAGTGCAACACGACTATGTAACTAAACAATGTGCTCCTACTGGGGGTTTTGGCTTGTGGGCGCCAGAATCCATTTAATCTACTTATTCTGGGACGCATTTGGGTTCGCCTTCCACGCATATTTCATCGTTTCCGCAGAGGGCTATCTCCCTGGTGGTGAGCCTGCTCTTGCACTGTGAATCGGGCATGCCGGGGTTGCTGCAGAAGTATACGCGGGTGCTCCTGACCACGTTGCCTGCGAAGTTGCAGGTGTATGTTTCGCTGTCTTCCGGACAGTCCTCCCTGCTGATGCACTCGCCGGTTGAAATGGTTGTTGTCGTGGTCGTGGTGGTTGTGCTGGTGGTTGTTGTGTAAGAGACCGTCGTGGTTGTCGTGGTCGTGGTGGTTGTGGTGGTTGTACTTGTTGTCGTGGTTGTCGTGGTTGTGGGGTTCAGCAGGTTCGAGTACGCGTCAACCAATGTGTCGAGGCCGTTTATCAGCGCGTCGAGGAAGCAGATTCCAGTCTGTGCGGACGCTGTTGAAGTCAGAAGGATAAAAATAACTAGGGTTGCGCTCCTCATGGAACAGAATAGGAAAACCTGGCTTAAAAAGCCAGGTGTGACGGCTTTATCAATAGTTTATACTTTATTCCAAACTATTTTTAAAATATTGTTTATATTCGCTGGGGCTCAAATATTCTGTTGAGATGTTACCTGCCGTCGCCATAGGGTTGTCGCTCGTCGCTCTTCTATGGGCCAGTATAGAGGACCTCAAAACAAGCGAGATACCTGAAATATGTAGCGTCGGATTGGCGGCTTTACTGCTGTTGCTGGCGTTGGTTCACACGGTATCGGATGGCAACATACACCACATACTCCGGTCTGCGTACATGGGGGCTGTCATGCTGGCGGTCGGCTACGCATTGTTCGTGCTCGGCCAGTGGGGCGGCGGCGACGTGAAACTGCTGGCGGGTGTCGGCTGCCTCATAGGCTACCTGGACTCTACGGGGTATGTGTGGCCGCTGAGTTCATTCGTCACCCACCCCATACCTCCTGGATTTACCTATTTTATAAACATGGCTGTGTTGTCCACGCCGTATGTGATACTGTACACTCTCGTATTGGGGTTTATGAAGCCGCATGCGTTCACCGCGTTCTCGAACAACCTTCGCGAGCGCAAGGTGATGCTGGCTCTGCTATTGAGTTTCACCCCACTCTTGATAGCCCTGTACTTCGGCTTCAGCACTTTGTCCCTCATATACCTGCTGGTGCCTCTTCTTGTCATGGCTTCCGTGTATATGAAGACCGTGGAGAACACAGTATTGCGGAAGACCGTTAGGGTGTCGGATATGAGGGAATGGGACATCGTCGCAGAGGACGTCGTGGTTGACGGGGTCAAGATAGCCTCTAAGAGGAATATCGAGGGTGTTACTCCCGAGCAGCTGGCCAGGATACGGGAGTTTTCGGCGGCGGGTAAGCTGCCGGAGACGATGGAAATCAAGTGGGGTGTGAAGTTCGCTCCCATACTGTTCCTCAGCCTATTAGCTACCATCTACTTCGGCAGCCTGCTGGAGATGATATTCCTATCCATATTACAGGTTCATTAGGCTGAGGCTTGTCTCGTCGTCCGGCACCCTCTCCACAGGTTTCTCGAAAGCCTTCAGGTGCATTTCCCCCGCGAATACCTTCATCGCAGTGAGGTGTCCTCCCACCGTGCTGCCGTCTTCGTATGCGAGGACGGCGTGGGCGTGGACGAACGCTTCGCCGTCTTTCAAGCATATGTTTCCTGTGCAGGACACAATCTCCAAAGCCTCGTTGATTTGCCGCTTCCGGTACACATGCTCGTTCTGGTCGTAGTATCCTATGGAAGCGGACTGCACCGCGCCTATGAGCGTGAACACACCCGACGTTATGTTGTTCTCCGCCGCGAAAGTTTTTATATCCTCCAGTCCGTCGGCGTCGTGCGTGAGCCTGCAAACGTATTCCCCTGTTGATTCAACCCTTCTGGACCTCATCTTCTTATTATATGTGTCTTATATATTGTTATGCCCGCCATGGCGAAGAGTATACTGAAGCAGAGCATACCCATATTCATGTTGTGTGCATTGGGCGGTGTGGTGGCGGGGTTGATGCTGGAGTCGCTGAAGACGGAGTTGACCGACGTGCCGGGGGTTCTCATCCTGTTGCCTGCGGTGTTGGGCATGCGCGGCAACATAAGCGGTGCTCTGGGTTCCCGAATCGCGTCCGCCCTCCACCTGGGTTTGATTCAACCGGAGCTGAAGTGGAACCAGACGCTTTCCGAAAACTTACTAGCCTCCCTCATCCTCAACACCATCATGTCCTTTTTCTCCGGTGTGGCGGCGTATTTTGCATACTCCTTCACCGGGTTCGCAGACAAGGCCCCAGCCAGCATATTTGATTTAACCCTGATTGCTCTGCTGGCGGGCACTTTCGCCGGCATGCTGCTGTCCGGGTTGACGGTGTCTCTGGCGCTCCTAACGTACTCCCGCGGATACGACCCCGACAACGTTTTGGCTCCGTCGCTGGCTACGGTGGGGGACATTATTACGGTGTTGTGTCTGCTGGTTAGCATTCGGGTGGTGGCGGGTATTTAATCATGGAATTTTCATAAAATGACACGGGTTGAACCAAATGGTTGAGGAAGACATAGAACTGGATGAGATAGCCGAGGGCGCGCTGCAGAAGCGGCGGAACGTGAAGGACATACTGGTGGAGATGAAGGACACCTCCGAGCTGATTATAGACCTGGCTTATTCGGCGCTGCTGACAAACAGCACCGCCATCGCCGAGGAGGTGGAGGACTTGGAGGAATTGATGGACAACCTCCAGTACGAGATAGAGATACTCTGTATGCTGGCTGCAAGGAACCCGGAGGAGGCCGCAGACCTCACAGGCATAATGCATGTTGCAAGGTCCGCGGAGCGCATATCCGACGCCGCAAACGACATAGTCGACGTGGTCATACGTGGTGTCGGCGACCACCCCGTGTACCAGAGCCTCATGGACGAGGCGGAGGAGCAGGTGGTTAAGATGGTGGTTAATAAGGGGTCTGCGTTGACTGGTAAGACTCTGGGCGAATACCGGCTGTTCAGCGAGACCGGCTGCTATGTCCGGGCGGTGAAACGTGGTGGCGGATGGATATACAACCCAGGTAAAAACACGGTTGTGAAGGAGGGCGACACGCTCATAGTGATAGGTGGCAAGGATTCCATACAGAAGCTGGAGAAAATCTGCTGCAGTTAAGGCGATTTGATCCTGCCGTTCTCAGCCAGTCGCATGAAGGCGTTGACCACTGTAGGGTCGAACTGGTTGCCCGATCCTAATCGAAGCTCCTTCAAAGCCCGGTCCACGCGTTTGTCGCCGTTGTAGCTTCTCTCGGAGTCGTAGGAGGTCATGGCTTCATAGGCGTCGGCGACGGCTATTATCCGAGCCCCCAAGGGTATATCCTCCCCTTTAATGCCGTCGGGGTATCCGCTGCCGTCCCACCGTTCATGGTGGTGCTTCACATACGGTATCACCTTATCCGGGTCGGTGTTTATGACCTTCGGCTTCTGATCAACCCTCTCCTGAGCCTCCAGCAGCTTGGCGCCTCTGACGGGATGTTTCATCATCTCCTCGTATTCCTCCTCCGTAAGTTTCCCCTGCTTGTGGAGTATGCTCCATGGAATCAGCAGTTTGCCGACGTCGTGTAGTACGGCGGCTTCCCGGATGGTTTTAACGTCCTCTTTGCTCAACCCCATCTCGGTGGCTAGCATCCCCGACACCCTGGCTACTTCGGCGTTGTGGTTGCCTGCCACGGACACCCGGTTCCTCCCCTTCTTCTTGGACTGGTAGAGGGCGTTGTCGGCGTCCTTGAACAAATCTTCTGCGACGCCCAGCTTGTACGCCTCGAAGTCGCGTTTACTGTGGGCGCCTATCCCGTAGATTTTCTGGTACGGGGGGTATGAAGCTACTCCCACGCTGACGGTCAGCCTGTTCCCGGGCTGGTTGGCGTCGACGTCTGTTCCTTTGAATCTGAAGTCTTCCTCATCAACCGTCTTCCTGAGCTTCTCCCCGAACGCCTTAGCCCCGCCCGTGTCCGTGTTCGGCAGCACGACCACGAATTCTTCGCCGCCGAAGCGGACCTCGAAGTCTGAGGAACGAACGGTCTTCCTGATTATGTCCGCCACCTTCTTCAACGCCTCATCCCCTATGTCGTGGCCGAGGTTGTCGTTCACCTGTTTGAAGTGGTCGATGTCTATCACCGCCAGTGAAACCGGCCGGTGTTCCCGCCACGCCAGCGACACCGCCTTGTAGAGTTCCCCGTCCACGCCCTCCCCGCCCAAGAGAAATCTTTTGTTGTATAACCCGGTCAGGGGGTCTATGAGGGCTTTTTGTTCTGCCTCCATCCGTCCCGCGGCCTGCATGTGTGTCTGCTCCCTGCTCCTCCTGAACACCCCCTTCATCCTCTCCATGGCGCCGGAGAGTTCCTGGTATTCTTTAAGCAGTTTTTCGTGGCTGAGTTCCTCGGGGGTTTTCACGGGTTCTGTGGGATGTTTCTTTCTTTCAACTGCCATTGTATAGGTTACCGAAGGATAACAATATAAGTCACTATTTCTCGGCTTCGACGACAACGGTGTCCCCCACCGAGACTATCTTGTCCTTGGGGATGGTTATGCGGCCCACCCGTATATCCTTAAGCTCCAGGTCCTCCACAACAGCCCTGCTGACCTTCCCTATGCGTTTGCCTTCGGCGTCGTAGACTTCCTTCCCCTCTGTTTCACGGGTTATGCGGTCTATCACCTCTATCTCCTGTATGAAGAAGTACTCCGTCATCCGTATCCAGATGGCGAGGGATACGACGCCGAGTATGCCGTTGAGCATGAAGTTGCCGAACCCGAAGTCCTCGTTTATCATGTAGCGTGCGCCGGCCTCCAGGACGACGCGGATGAGCAGTATGAACGCCGCCAGTATGAAGTACCGCCGGACCTGTATGAACCGTTTCGCTGTCCAGTCGTCCACCATCCTCGCCGCTATTACCGTAACAACGGTCAAGGTGATGAGGTTGACGCTGCTGCTGTTCAGTATGAACAGCGCCAGCGTGTTCAATGTGGTGTTGAAGTCGGTGAACGACAATGCGCTCTTCTGCAGGTCCCCGTAGGCGTAGCTCATCCCCAGCGCGAACGTGACGAACGCTATGAAATACACTACCGTGCTGATGCGTTCCACAGACAGAGACTTCAGGAACTCGCTGGTTTTGTTGAAGAATTCCTCCTCCCACCCGAAGCCCCGTATGACAAGGTATGCGCCGACTACGCCCATTATGAGGCTCAATGCCCGCGCGCCGCCTAACGCGAGGAGCAGTAGCGCGAGACCGGGGACGCCGAATATGAGGCGGGAGAGGTTTGGGTCCTCCGTCACCTCCTTTATGAAGTGGGCTAGCTTGAAGTATGCTTTCTCCAGTTCCTTGCTCTGTCTCACCGTTATCGTCTGCACGGAGTCTATCTTCACCCGAGACTGTATCAGCGGTATCACCTGCTCGTCATCCAGTCCGTCGGAGACGAAAATAACGGAGGATGGTTTCAGATCCTGTATGACCTCGTCCAATTGTATGGCTACCTCCCGGTCGGACACCACGCCGACGTTCTGGTCCCCGGTCAACGTAACGACTTCCGCGTCTAATTCGCCCGCCAGCTTCAACGCTCCGTATAGTGCATTGACATCTGTGTCGGCCGGGTCGGCCAGCGCGAGCTTCTGGGCCACGTCCAGGTTCTCTCCACGGCCCACGATTGGCCCTTGGACGCCGACGTTCCGTCCGATGTCGTCGTCGCGGTCTACGCAGAGGATGAGGGGTTTCACGTTATCTTATGTTTTTATAATGATATATAATCCATCACAGCCCAGTATTAACTGGATGGACCCTGAGCTGAAGTATCTGGAGTATGCGGTGCTCATCCTTGGCGTTCTGACAGTCGCTGGCATACTGTATGAGTCCATGTCGCTTCCGGCTGACATGCCTTCAGGGTATGCTGTGTTGGGCGCTACGCCGGCGTGCTGCGGCGACTGCTCCTGCTCCAGCCCCGACGTCTGCTACGTCTGTCCCGTCTGCTGCTGGGCCAGCGAATGCACTTCCTGTGACGGCGGCATAGGTTCGGAGGGTTTTAAGCTGGTCCACTCCGGCCGGGTGCGCAACGGGGAGTCGTTCACCGTCAATGCGGTGTTCAGGTCCATGGAGGACAGGGAGTACCTGCTCGAGCTTAAGCCGCCCAACGGGTTCAGGGTTGAGAGCAAAAACCCGGTTATAGTGGATTTGGAAGCTGGAGAGGCCGTTGTGTTGCCGTTTCAGGTTCGGGTGCTGCCCGGCGTCGCAGAGAAAAATCATATACTGCGTGCGGAGGTCGTGGATTCCGGATGGAATGTGGTGAACTCCGCTGAAGCCAGAGTCAGTGTGTACTGGGAGAACGAGTCTACTCCTTGACTACGACCACCTTGCTGACGGCGTTGACTGCGTCGTAGGGGATTACGTAGTTGCCTTCCTTGTCTTTCGGGTAGGCCACTCGCGGGGGCGCCTCGGCTACCGGCTCCACTATTATGGATATGAAGTCTCCGGTTGATTCGTCGACGATCACGTCGTCCAAGCGGCCTAATTCCTCTCCGCCGACGGTTATAACAGGTTTTCCACCGAGCTGCCGTGCAATAATATAGGTTACCATGTGTTCACCCCACAGGGAATTGCTACAGTTTATTAAGAATTCAGCTTTAAAAACAATACTATGTTGCCCCCTGAATTCAGGGCTCTGCTGCGGAAGCAGCACTACGCCCTTGTGGGAGTCCATAGTGCTGTGAAGCCGTGCATGTGGCTGAAGAAGAGCCTCCGCGGCGAAGGCGTCTGCTACAAGCAGAGGTTCTACGGCATCGAAAGCCACCGGTGCATGCAGATGACCCCCGCCGTCGGATGGTGTACACACCGCTGCCTGTTCTGCTGGCGGAACACCGAATACACCCTCGACCATGATGATGTCCAGTGGGAGGAGCCGGAGGAGGTCATAGAAGGATGTCTCCAAGCCCACCGCCAGGCGATATCGGGCTTCAAAGGCTCAGTAATCGTGGATAAACGCATGTTTGAGGAGGCATGCAAGCCGAATCAGGTGGCGGTGAGCCTCGCAGGGGAACCCACCATCTACCCGCATCTGAGCGGGCTGCTGGAGGGCTTCAAACGCCATGGAATGACCACCTACCTGGTGTCGAATGGCACGCTCCCGAAGCGCATCGAGTCCCTGGATGCTCTGCCAACTAACATGTATGTTTCGCTCGTGGCGCCGGACAAAGAAACCTATTTCAGGACTGCGTTTCCCATGCTGCCGGATTCGTGGGAACGGTTCAACCGGACCTTGGAGCTGTTCCCTTCCCTCGACACGAGGACGGTGGTGCGGGTTACCTCTGTGAAGGGGTTGAACATGAAGGACCCTAAGGGTTACGCCCGCCTCATCTCGAAGGCCGAACCTGATTTCATTGAGGTGAAGGCTTACATGTTCGTCGGCGGCAGCAGGCTCCGCCTCACCATGGACCATATGCCTTCTCACGAGGAGGTTAAGGCGTTCGCATCTGAAATAGCCGATGAACTCTCCTATGATGTGGTTGACGAACAGGTGGAGAGCAGAGTGGTGCTGCTGAAACACTAATCCAAATTCATTATCTTGTCCCTTGTTTCTTCCATGTCGTCTGACAATTGAACCGCATTCTTCAGCGGCTCCCCTCCCTTGAGGAACACTATCAATGCGGTGTCGCTGGCTCCGAGCACGCTGAACAGGGCGCCGAAACCAAGCATTTCTGTGTAGGATCGTTTTAGTCCGACTTCACTGTACTTGGACACCAGGGAGAGCATGTCGTTGAGGTTTCTGCTCAGGGGCTCCCAGATGTTGGAGACCTCTTGTTTGAAGTCCGGGGGGAACATTATCAATCCCTCCAAGCCTTTCCGAGCCACCATGCAGGCGGCTATGTGTTCACTCCCCTCCTTCAGTTCCCGGAGGTAACCGGTTATTTCGTCGGCTCTGGACATGTCATTCACCGACTTCGATTCCCTGCGGCCCGAACTTCATAATGGACATGGTCAGGTCCACGGGGGTGCCGCGCATCTTCTTCACCGACAGCAGCCGTTCGGGCGTGCCGCCGACGGTGTTCACCTCCAACAGTATTACGCCGTCGGTGGCGAACTCGCTTATGGTGTCCCTCGACAGGTAGTCGCTTTTCTCCGCTACCTCCGATATGAGAATTGATGTTATGTTAAGCCTGTTTATCTGGCCTATTATGAAGTATATGTCTTTCCTGGTGACATCGTGTCCCTCAGACGGAAACTTCAACTCTTCCCCCACCCGGTCCAGCTGGCTCATCTCCTTGGATATGCTGCTCCTGTATATGAGGCCGTGTTCCATCATGGTGGTGAGGGAGTCTATCACCAGCCGCCCTGCATTGATGCTCTCTACCTTGGCTCTGATTTCTTCGAGTATCTCCCCCATGTCTCCTGTGTCAACCTCGTATATTTCGAGGAGCTTCTTCTCCTCCAGCGACGGTATATCCCATCCGAACGTCTCCGCATGCTCTATGATCTTCTCCCTGCTTTCCTCGAATGAAACATAAAGGCCTGCTTCACCAGACACTGCCCCATTGTATACGTACTGGAGGGACAGTATGCTCTTTCCCGTCCCGCAGCTTCCCGTCAGCAGGACGCTGGAGCCCCTAGGTACCCCGCCCCCCATCATCTCGTCCAAACCCGTTATCCCTGTCTCAACACGGTCCATGACGTAAATGAATTATTTAGAGAACGTTAAAAAGCCCAATATTTAATGTATAATGGGTGGCTGGCTTCTCAAGTCGGTGAAATGTTCATGGGAGGTCGTTGCCTGTTGGAGAGCATGTGTTTCATCTTAACTGCAGTGCTGGTGTTTTCTTTCTTGGCGTCAACCGCTTCCGCCTCGGACTGGCCGATGTTCCAACGACATGCAAACCGCACCGGATACACCAGCGACCCCGGCGTATCCAACGTCTCCGCAGCCGAGGTGAAAACCAATCCAATCGGCGTGGTTCAGTCTTCGCCTGCTGTTGTGGGCGATTTCGTCTATGTCGGCGGCTTGGATGCTGTCGTTTATCAGTTGAACGCCAGCAACATCTCAGTCATATATGCATATTTCGGCACCGGCGACATGGTATATTCTTCTCCCGCGGTTGCGGGCGGTTTTGTGTACGTGGGCAGCGACGACGGCTTCCTGTATCAGTTGAACTCCAGTAACGTCTCCCTCATGCACGCTAACTTCTCCACAGGCGTGAACGTCCGTTCTGCTCCAGCAGTGAGCGATGGTTTCGTTTACCTGTGCAGTTCCGATGGCATGGTGTATCAGTTGAACGCCAGTAACGTCTCCCTCATGCACGCTAACTTCTCCACAGGCGCCACACTCCACGCCTCCCCCGCCGTATATGGGGGTTTTGTGTATCTTGGAGACGGCGACGGCTTATTCTACCAGTTGAACGCCAGCAACGTCTCCATACAACATGCGAGCTTTACCACCCCCAACGCCATAGCTTCCTCTCCTGTTGTGGCCGGCGGTTTCGTGTATTTTGGAAACGAAGACGGCACCCTGTATCGGTTGAACGCCAGCAACATGTCAGGCAACTACTCTAGCATAACCTTTGGTCTGCCCATTGAATCTTCTCCCGCAGCCTTCGGAGATTTCGTGTACGTGGGAACATTCAATGATAACCTGGTTCAAATGAAAGCCGATGATTTCTCCTCGCCATATGCTGAACTCCTCCTTGATGTCGGGGAATTTATTAGCTCATCCCCAGCGGTAACCGACGAGTTCGTGTACGTGGGCAGCAGTTCCGGGGTCATGTATCAGTTGAATGTTAGTAACGTCTCGCATGTTATAGCCAACTACACGGTGTTGGAAGTTATTTACTCTTCTCCGGCGGTGTCCGGGGAGTCCGTGTACTTCGGCAGCGACGACGGCAACATTTACTCCCTAACCAACCCCGGTCAGGCCCTTGGCCCGGCCCTCGCCCTCACAGTAGAATATCCAACGGAAGCCATTAACGTTACAAGGTATGAGTTCTTCAACTTCACCGTCTCGGCCGCCTGCTCTTACTCGGACTGCGGGCCCGTGAACCTGACGCTCTACTACCATGTGTCAACGGAGGTTCCTTCCGACGGTGGAACCCCCTTCTACACTAACGTCTCAAATCCCTACTCATGTGGCAACATAGCCGCGGCCGGCACCTGCACGGCGGTGTGGCGGATTAACGCCACAGGCCCACCAGAAACCTATGAACTGTTTGCTCAAGCATTCAATTCCACCGCAGCCTTAACCGGAGCTACAGACGCCGTTAAAGTTACAATCCTGGAGGAGTCTTCCGCATCTCAGGTGAACATGGAACTAGTCTACCCCCTTGGTGATGTGAACGTCACACAAAACAGGTGGTTCAACGTCACCGTCAACGTGGGCTGTGTGGGTGCCTCATGCGGGGTCGTTAACGTGAGTTTGGACCCGAGTTATTCCGTTACTCTGACCGCTGGGAACATTAGTGAGGACGGGGAGGTGAAGTTTGACGGCGAGTCAACGTATACGCGGACTACTGGGACTGTGTTGATAAAGATTGGTTACCCCTCTGACGACTACAACTACTACCGGAGCTACATTGAGTTTAACACGTCTTCGATACCTGATTCCGCAACCATCACCGCTGTTGTGCTGAACATTTCCTCCACCCAGCAGGGTGCTTTGTCGCCGACCACAGTATACAATATGTCCAACAGGCCGCTGGCCACCGGCAACAACCCCGCCCTCTACTCCGACCTCGGCGACGGAGCAGTATACGCGTCATGGGATGCGGGCGATATCTGCTCCGGCTCCCCCCCGGAAACATGCTGGCACAACCACACCCTCAGTCCTCAGGCGTCAACTGACCTGCAGGCCCTCCTCTCAGCAGACTGGTTTGCAATAGGATTAACGGGCGAGGAAATACTGGAAGACGAGCACACCGACATATCTACGGTGGAAAGCGCCGGCGATCCCCAGCTGACGGTAACATACACCCACGGAAAAGGATTAATCAACACTACTGAAGGAGCGACGCCGTTCTACACTAACATGTCCACTAACCCGTATGGGACGGCTTCGCTGGATGCGGGCGACAGTGAGCTGCTGACCTTCTGGGTTAACGCCACCGGCGGCACAGACACCGCCTGGGAGTTCTACGTGTACACTAACCAGTCCTCCAATCCCTCCATAGGCAATGAAACAGTCCACTGGAGTGTGACAATACGCTCCACATACTCGTCTTCTTCAACGTCGTCCACGTCTTCTTCCAGTTCCTCCTCAAGCACGGGCTCGTCCTCCTCCACCGAACCCACCACTAATCCTGATCCGTCTCCCAGGCGTAGAACAACTACCTCCACCGTACAGACTACCTCCACCTCCCAGACGACTTTAACGTCGCTAACGACCTCCACCACTGTCACCTCGACCACCACATCCTCTACGACAACATCCACCACCTCCGTGTCTTCTACAACCACCACCCTCGGTGGGGGGAGACATGGGGGGTATTCTGTGTCGGAGGATGTTCCATCTATACGTGAAGCGGACGTGGTTTCCACTTCAGAATTTAACATCACCTTGAGGCTTCGTTCGAGGAACTACGTCCACCCTGGCGAGGAATTCACTGTGGAGGCTGAAGTCCAGTCCACCAGGGACGTAAACGGTGTGAACCTGAGCTTCATGGACTCTGAAGGCATGGTTCTTAGCTCACCGGCTGGGGTGACATTGGATTTGGAGGCGGGTGTGCCGGAGTCGGTGGTCTGGGAGGTGTCGGTTTCGGAGGGCGCGGGCGTCAGGCATAACCTCTCCGTAGCCGCATATGACTCCGCCGGCAGTCTGAGGTCACGTGAAATGTCGGAGGTCACTGTCTTGGAGCCTTTGAGGATTCCCCTGCCCGGCGGCGGATTGGATGTGCCGGACGTCAGGGTTGTCCAGGACAGGACCTTCGTCTTAGCCAACATGGTTTTCTCGCTGATTTATTCCAACCGGGCGGCGGTCATGGTGTCCATGCTTCTGCTGACCGTTCTCGGCTACCTGTATTATTCCATGCGCCGCAGAAACAGCATGTTCGTCTAACTACCCCCTATCTCGGTTATTCTCCTGTGCAGTTTCTTAAGCCGTCCGACTGCGGGGTGTTGTGGTCCGAGTTCCCGTTTGAACCTGTCCAGAGTTTCATCGAAGCTGACTACGCGGTCTTCGTCCACGAGGTTGTCTGCGTACGCTATTATCCCCTCCTCCAGTGTTTCAGGCAGATAGTCTTTAGCGGGCAGTCCGAGTTCGGCGGCCTCAGCTTTTGTTATGCCTGCCCCGATGTGGCGTTCAGCCACTCGAGCGTACCTCGGATACTTTTTCAGTATGTCGGCGCCTTCTACGTTGTGCCGCATCTCCTGTGTCCTGGAGCGTCCGATGTCGTGTAATAAGGCGGCTGTTTCTATGAATTCGACGTCGACTTCATGGCCGGCAGCCCTTATTTTCTCTGCAATCCCAACAGCCAAAGAAGAAACGGTTAAACAATGTTCAATAACTCTTTGGGGTGTATTGTTATCTGACAGCAACCGGATGGCGTCTTCCCTGCTTAACTCAGACATCTCACGTCTGCTCCAGCAGACTGTTTATGCGGGCGACCTCGCTAACTATCCCGTCGATGACCAGGCTGTTGTCGCACTCCACAAACGGCTTACTGCAGCGGGGGCATATGAAACCCGCCTCCATAGCCGCGTCATAGGGGACGCGCATGCACTCGCACTGGAACGTCACCACGTTCGTCTCATCCCCAAGGCGGTCGTTAAGGTCTAAAAGCTGCGTTTTCAGGTATCCCTGCACGTAGTCCTTTATCTTGTCCTCCCGCCTAACCCACAGGTACGTGTACCACCCGGTCCTCTTGTTTTTCGTCCTCTGGTACTCGACGAGGCTATTCTGGTGAAGGTCGTTCAACAGTGTTCGAATAATGGTGGCCTTCAGTCCCAGATCGGACGCGATGTCTTCGTCGTACTTGGGCCCGGACAGCTTATCCAGGACGCAGATGTGGTTTTCGCTCATGGACTCCGATAGAATGTTGCGAACAACAGCGGATTTCATCACCGAAGCCATCCATTATATTATGGAATTCGGACTTAAATACAGGCCCGTCAGCCGCATGTAATACCTATCGCGTCGATGAACATGGTGCACGGGTACGCGCTGCAACCCATCGGTCCAGAAACACCGGGGAGCAGCGGGAATTCGACGTTGAATGTGTTGACCGCACCCGGCGTCACCGGTCCCCCGCCCTGGATTCCACTCACATCTATGGTGCAGTAATGCCACACCGAATCACCTACGGGGGGTAGCAGGTTGTCGTTGTTGCAGTCCACGCCCCCTATGTCGCAGGATCCCAGCAGGGTTCCGGAGGCGTAGAGTTCTACTGTTTCATAGCAGTTGCCTCTTGGCATGGCAGAGAAGCCAAAGCTTAACGTGTCGACTCCCTCCCCCACGTAGGCTGTGAAGTCGAATGAGGAGCCGTGGTGTACGTAGGGGCTTCCGTCAAAATCTACCTGCTCCACCCCTATGGAGACGTCATCGTCGTCCCGGTTCGTGTGAGTCCATTCCTCCACAGGGTCATCATACTCGTGCCACCCCCCAATGTAGTAGTCTCCGGAACCATGGTTTCTCCAGCTTAACCTCGTGTGGTTGCCGTCTTCGCTTCCGTCGTCGTCGCAGTCCCACGAGTCGGAGCACATATCTGACTCATATATTATGTTGATGGGCCAGTTGGAGCATGTTACCGGCGACAGGCAGCCCCCCGCGCCGTCACAGTATTGTGTTCCGTAGCAGGTGTTGGGTCCCACGTTATCCTCCTCGCCGTAGACGTAGTTGTTGACGCCTCCGGTTGCCGTGCACAAACACTCGTACTGTGACAGGTTCCTGCAGGACATACAACGCTGGCACTCTATCTTAACGGTCTCGCACACCCCGGCCAGGCATTCTCCGTCGTACCAAGTGTCGCTTCCTGGCGTGTCCCTGGCGTAGCTTCCGCAGAAGTCGCATGCCGCCCCGTCTCTGGTGCAGCCTGCGTCGCAGGAGGCATGGCCGCCGGTGTCCTGGCACATCCACCTTCCTATGCAGGGGGTGTCCTTGGGTTCCGGCTCCGCGGGACTGCATACCGGGCAGAGAACGATTCCCCACACCCCGTCGCCGTTTCCGTCCGGGTCGCACTGGTGCAGGTGGGTGTCGTCTATGCAGTCTGCGCCGTAGTCTCCCTGTCGGTATCCGTAGCAGGTTTCATCGCATGAGCTGGTGGGGCTGTGGGCGCAGTTGCCCGCCGGAGCACACCAGCTTCCATCCCCGTCGTAGTCTGGCGCGCAGTTCCCCGACATGCAGTCGCTGTCCTCGGTGCAGGCGTCTCCCTTGTTGTCCGGCCTTGTTTCATCGTAGATGGACTGAACCTCCCCCGCGTCAAGGGCGTAATTGTACATCCTCACGTCGTCTACGATACCCTTTAAATCATCACCTTCAACATTGCCTATCTCCAGGGGTTCGTTGTTTGTTGCGGGCGTGCCGGTCGCCGGTAAGGAGTTTGGTTCTTCACCGTCCACGTATATCCTCAGATGGGACCGGTCATAGGTTAACACCACATGGTGCCAGGTGTTGTCTCCCACGTAATCTCCCTCAACGGAAATCCATCCCCCGGCGGTGTTGTGGAAGCCTCCCTCAGCTGTCCCTGAGGCCTGTATCACCCCCATCCGGTAGTTTCTGTTACTGTTACCCCCCGTTCCCTTACCCACTATGGCGGGGTAATTGTCTAGCTGGGCGCTGCTGTCCATTTTAATCCACGCCACAAGGGTGAATTCCGCCAAATCCAGAGCGGAATCGTCGGGTACGCTGACTAGGTCGCCGGTGCCGGTGAAATACAAAGCCCGTCCGTCCACCGCATCATCCGTTCGCTCGGGCCCGTACAGGGTGCCGTCGTGGTCGCCTATGGAGTCTAGGGCAATCTGCCCGGTGCTTTCGTCGAACTTCCAGTGCGCTATCATGCCCGGTTCCTCCACGGTGGTCGCCGCGGTGGAAGTTGATGTGGAGAAGGACGGGGGCGGGTCGTTGGGGCAGTTGTCGCCGCCGTCGGAGGTTACGTACACGTAGTATCTGCCGGGGCAGAAGTCGACTGAAATCCCCTCAGGGTTCCAGCAGTCCACCATAATCTCGTAGGTTCCGGGAGGCAGGTCCGGCACTGGACAGGATTCGTAGCTTTCGTAGAAAATGTCTATGGTCTCGCAGTCCCAGGGCCTCAGGTCCGGCCTGCTCTCGGGGTGGCTGCACATGCACTGGCAGTTAGGGTCATCCGGCGGGCAGGGCTCGCAGTAGTCCATCCGGTTGAAGTATATGTCATAGAGGTTGAACCCCAGCATGTGGTTGGCCGGTTCCCGGTATATGTTAAGGTTGAGGTTGCAGCTGTCCCCAGAACCGATGGTGAAGTTGTGGTAGTTGTAGTCGTCCCCGGACATCTCATGCCATCCGGGTGTGCCGCAGCCTTCTCCTGGCGGACAGTCGTGGCAGTCCCTCGGCTCCGTGGTGGAGGAAGAGGAGGTTGAGCTGGAGGACGACGAACTGGATGAAGAGGTTAAGGTGGTGTAGGAGGGGACCGACCCCCCCTCCCAGCTGACGTTGAAGGAGGCGTGTTTAAGGCTGCTTCCACCCGGCACCAAGAGATAGAATGTGTTGTTTCTCAGGGGAACAGGACTGTATTTCAGGGACACGCTCTCCCAGCCCGGGAAAAAAGAGCTCCTGTTCGAGACGAGGTTTACGGACCAGCTCTGGTTTTCTATGAGCCACGCGCGGCCCGTCCACCCCGACCTGGGGGCGTCCTCCTTGTATCCGGAGAGGTGTCTGGAGGCTTTGGTCTGGTCCGTGGCGTCTTCTTCCGGGGGCCGGTCGTCTCCGCTGCCGTATATGGCCTTCACACCCCCGGGGGTGACGGCCTCAAGGCGGTATCCCATCTGCGGGGGTATTACGTTGTCGAAGTATTCTTTGGTTAGGTTTCCTGCGGACGCGTTGTTTCCGAGAGCCCACTCCTGGGCTATCTCCTCCAGCACACCCTGGCGGTTCATGGTGTCCATGGCGTTCTCGGCCACCGCGTGAGCGCGTTCGAAGGCGCTGCCTCCGCGGGCGACGCGGCCGAAGTACTGTACGCCTATGAAACCCACCATCAGGAAGAGGACGAAGCTGAGGGCAATCAGCGCGTCCCAGGTGACCACGTAGCCTCTGCTCATCTTAAACCTAAAAGGGAGGCGGGAAAGCAAGGTAGACGTCGATGTCCCCTACCTGGATGTAGTCGGACGCTATCATGCTCCACCTGCCTCCGCCGAACAGCGTCTGCTTCTGAGCCAATGCGAAATAACAGTAAACGTTTATCTCGGACTCGTTGGTCTCCCACACGTTGGCGCAGGGGCTCACGCCGCCGCAGCTATATGTGTCGTTCCAGGTTATGTTCCACGTGTTCATCCACTCCGCAGTCTGGGGGTCGCCGTACGGATCCTCTATCGCGCCGAGCCTGTTTCGGTCGTTGGCCACGTCCCTGCAGCTGGTGATGCCGTCGAATCCACGGGGCAGAGGTATGCTGTTGCTGACCAGAATCCGGTGTATTCCGTCGTCGCATTCTCCGCGGACGTCCAGGTGGATGGTGGTGTTCTCAGCCACCACGTCTCCGCCGGTGCCGTTGTGCGCGTCTATGGTGACGCCTACTTCGGTGTCGACGCACCGTCCGTCCCAGCAAGTATCACAGCCGAGCTGGCAGGCGTCGTCCCCTATCACGCAGGGTCTGCCGCAGTCTCCCAATTCGCACTTGTACGTTGTGAGGTTGCACCACAGGCAGCCTCTGTTGCAGGTGGGGTCGTCTGTTACGCTGCAGCGTTCCCCGCAGCTTCCCTGGCTGCAGGTGGGCTCTCCGCCAGGGGTTTCGCTGCAGTGCACGCACCGTACCTGGCACTCCTCGTACACGTCGTCTCCGAAGTTCAGGCAGGAGTCCCCGCAGTCGTCTCCTGTGGTGCAGGAGTAACTATAGTATCCTTCGCTTTCGCCGGGGAGCTCGCTCAACTGCACCCACTCCCTCTGGCAGTACGGGCATTCTTCGCCGTCGCATTTAGGGCTGTAGAGTGTGCCCGCGTCCTCCGAATCGCACTGGCCGCAGGATGGATACCAGGGGTGCGAGCTCTCCCTGCACTTTCCGTCCACGCAGTCCCTGCAGACGTTAAGGTGTCCGTAGTTGGCGTTGCGGTCCACGCAGTCCTTGTTGATGTTGCAGTTGTCCCCGCATTTGCCCCTGTACCAGCACTTCCGCTTGCCGTCCAGGTCCAGTCTCTCCGGGCAGTAGTCGCAGCTCTGTCCGTACCGTATTTTCTCACAGTTTTCCTCATCTATCTCCCCCGACTTGTTGCATTCGCATTCAAAGCATCCGCACGGCAGCGTCGTTCCCGTCATGGTGGTGACGGTGGTTGGGATGGGAAGGTCCGCGACCTCCATGAGACCGTATAGTTTGCCCACGCTCTGGTGGAACCGGTTTGAAACAAGGTTGGTGTAGTTTATGGTGACGTCCGCTTCGTAGTAGTCTCCGACCTCGTATTCATCGTTTATCGGCGGCGGGCCGGGGCATATGAACGTCAGTATGGCTCCGCCTCCAGGCTGCACGGCCTCCGCCTCCAGAGGAGAGGGCTCACACTGTACCCTCCCAACACGTACGTCGACGCCGAGGGCGTGTATGTTGACCGGCGCGCTGCCGGTGTTCTTCAAACTCATGTAGGCTACGTTGTCCACGCCCACAGACCAGTCCTCAGGCACCACCTGGCTGAATCCCACGTAGCCTTTGAGGCCCAGGAAGGGGCGGAGGATGCCGCTCTGCCACACCACCACCAAGCCCACGGCCAAGACGACTATGACGCCCCCGTAGAGTATTATGCTCTCCAAACCCGCCTGCCCCGCGCGCCCACGCCGTCTTAAGAAATTCATTCTTTTATTAACCGACTAGTTAATAATATTGATTTCCAATTAAAAGGGAGTGGCTGATTTCATGAAAGACGGACTTTTAAACGCGTTTTTAGTCTTATGCCTTCTGTCGGGGTCTTGTTCGGCATCCTACATACAGATGACGGTGTCTGTGGCGCAGACGGAGGTGGTAACGGAAGACTCTTTCCCATTGAACGTGACCGTGTTGAACACCGGCGACGAGCCGGCATACGACGTCCAAGTGGATTTGGTGCTTCCGGAAGGCTTCACCGCTGAACCGGCGCACCTGGGCGTGCTCAACCCCAATGCACCCCAGACGCACTCCTACACCGTGTCCGTCAACGACTCCGTGAAGCCGGGAACCTATGCGGTGGTGTTGAAGACGCATTACACTGACGCCAACGCATACCCCTTCTCCACCATCTCCCCCCTGTTCATACGCTACATGAACCCCACCCCGTTCCGCCTTCGCGGAGCCGTGGAGGAGCTCAAGATAACCCCTGAACAAGGAGGCGACCTACGCCTGGAGGTCAGCAACCTAGACGAAAAACCCCATGACGTCACCGTCCGCCTGCACCTCCCGGATGAACTCGCAGCCAACTACTACGTCAGAGACATTGAAGTCCCAGCCCGGGGCATAAGCCGGCTGTCTTTTCCGGTGAAATCGTTCGGGGCGCTGCCTGGGTCCAGCTACGTTGTTTTCGCGACCATGGACTACGCTGAGGAGGACTTCCACTACAGCGCGGCCGCCAATGGCATGGTGTCCATTGTGGAGGCGGGTGAGGGCGGCCTCCCCCCTTGGACGCCGCTATTAATACTGGCTGCGCTGGTTGTCGTACTACTTTACTATCAGGTGCGGAGATGAGCCGCACATTCGAGTTCATGGGGCGCAGGGTTGAGGTCGCCGCGGAGTCAGTGGTTGATGCGGTGGTGTTGCTGGCGGTCTACGGCTTCCTCCTGAGTGTATTCACCCCAGACGTGATGTTGAGCGAGACCATAACCGCCGGCGGAGACACCGCATCACATTACTATCCTGCGGAGTTCCTACGCGACGAACTGCTGCCTAAAGGCCATGTTATGGGGTGGCTGCCGGGATGGTACGGCGGCATGCCGTTGTTCCAGTTCTACTTCACGGTCCCGTTCGTGTTGATGGCGCTGATGAGCTATGTGATGCCCCTGCAGATAGCGTTCAAGCTGGTGACCGTGCTGGGGGTGTTCACCCTGCCTTTGACGGCTTACGCGTGCATGAAGCTGATGCGGTTCAAGTTCCCCGTACCCTCTGCGGCGGCCGCATTCTCTCTCCCGTTCCTGTTCATGGAGTCCCACAGCATGTGGGGGGGCAACATCCCCAGCACCCTCGCCGGCGAATTCAGCTACAGCATAAGCCTGTCGCTGACGATACTGTTCCTCGGCCTCATGTACCGCGGCATGGAAGACAGGAAATACGTGCTCCACAACTCAGTGTTGCTGGCGTTCGTGGCGTTGACCCACGTGTACACGGTGTTGTGGGCTGTGCTGTCAACTACCTATCTGCTGCTGAGGAAAAACATGGACGACGTGAAATCTCGCATACTGTACATGGCGAAATCCTATCCGCTCGCGTTCATGCTTACTGGCTTCTGGATTATACCCCTGCTGGCCCGCATAAAATACACCACAGCATACGACATACCCTGGCGGATTACGGAGGACGTGATGCCTCCGATTCTGTGGCCGTTCGTGGTTTTGGCGGGGTTCGGCTTCTTCACCTCACTGTACAGCCGGGATAAGAGGGTCTGGTATCTCGGCTACTCCATATTGTCGGGTCTGGTGTTCTTCTTCCTCGCCTCGAAGCTGGGTGTGGTGGACATACGGTTCCTCCCGTTCGTTTATGTTACGCTGATGCTCGCCGGCGCATACGGGCTGCAGCAGCTCATCCGCCCGCTGAAGGCCAAATGGATTGTCCCGTTGATTGTAGTACTGCTCACAGTTTACTGGGTGAACGGCAGCAAGGCTGTTGTGTCGGTCTCCGACGACGGGGTGAAGTTCAACACCAACCAGGTTGTTCCGCAGCTGCTGGAGTGGAAGTACAGCGGATTCACCCCCCACTGGGTGCGGTGGAACTACGAAGGGTTCGAAAGGAAGAGTCTGTGGCCGCAGTATAAGGCGGTGAACGACTTCATGGGGGGCGGCGTAGCCAGCCCGAGGGCGAAGTTCGAGCACAGCGACCAGCACAACGCAGCCGGCACCGTGCGTGCATTCGAGAGCATACCTTTGTTCGCGGGCCGCAGCATACTGGAGGGCCTGTACATGCAGTCCATACACACGTCCCCCTTCACATTCTACATACAGTCGGAGGTGAGTGAACAGCAGAGCTGCCCCTTCTGGGCGATATATCCGTGCACCTCATTCAATCTTGGAAACGGCACCGAGCACCTGAAGCTGTTCAACACACAGTATCTGGTTGCGCGGAGCGAGAAAGCCAAAAAAGCTTTAAGAGAGCATCCGGAGTGGCGGCTCGCCTACTCGGAGGACCCGTTTGAGGTGTGGGAGCTCACCACCAACACCGGGCAGTACGTGACTGTTCCAGAGAACCGTCCGGTATTGTTTGAGACGTCGGACTGGAAGAACATCAGCTACCAATGGTTCAAGCGCGTTGAACTGTTGGACACGCCCGTGGCCTTCAAACACTCCGTGGATTCGGTGGACCGTGAGCACTTCACCTCCGTCTACGAGGATGCGGTGATGGGCGACCTCGAAACCCTGGAAGGAGCTCCCGTCGGCAGGGAGTGCAGCGTCCGGGAAATCGTGGAGGCGGAGTCGATAGAGTTCACCACCGACTGCGTGGGCGAACCCCACATAATAAGCGTCTCCTATTATCCGAGCTGGCGGGCGGAGGGCGCGGACAGGGTCTATCTGGTGTCGCCGTCTTTCATGCTGGTTTATCCGGCGGAGGAGCGGGTGCGGCTGGTATACAGTAAGACCGCGGTGGATTGGCTGGGCATCCTCCTCACCGTCTCCGCGGCCGCCGTAATACTCTACACGGTCTTCGGCCGCAGCCAGAAGCTTAAAAGGTTCTTCAGTCTGTAGAACACCTCGTGCACGAGATTGAATCTGCTGCCCCGGGTGTCCGAACAGTACACGGGCACCTCGATGACCTTCCCGCCTGAGCGTTCCACATAGTATATGAGTTCCACCACGTAGGAGCTGCCGTGGTCTATTCCATCAACGTACCCTATTATGCTGCTCCGCCGCCAACCCTTGGTGCCGATGCTGTAGTCCCCGTATGTTAGGCCGAGCAGCACCTTAACCATCCAAATGAACACGCCGCTTATGAAGGTCCGGTGCCACTGCCGCTCCTGCTCCCCCTTCCGTTTTGAGCCGACTACGACGTCGTATTCGTCTAGCATGCGCACGCACTCTGGTATGAACTCGAGGTCGGAGCTCAAATCCACGTCCATCGAAATAATTTTTTCGCTTCCGGCTTCCTGAACCATTTTTTTGAAGGCCCTGCCCACACCCCTGTCGGGGATGGCGGCGAACCTGACCTTCGGCATCCCCAACGACTCTCCTACCTCGTCCGTACGGTCGTTGCTGCCGTTGCTGCACACGATGACCTCGTAGTCGGGGTTGAAGACGTCAAGGTAGTCTGCCAGCTGCTTCAGCTTCTCCTCCAGTATCGCCTCCTCGTTGTATACGGGAATCAACACGCTGTACTCGGGCATTTTAAATTATTTGAACTTATCTTCAAACTATTTTATAATTCATTTAAATTATTCACTTTTTCTCTTCCACAGCTGCGCGTACCCCCTGCCGTCTACCAGCTCGTATTCGTCCCTCACCATGCTGACGGTGCCGTGTTCCCTTTCCTCCTCATCTGTGAGGCGGGCGTCCAGGAGCACGTAGTCGACACGCCGGTCCGGGTGGACGCCTTTGTCGTCTATGCCGTAGAGGTTGACGCGGAAGGGGTTGGGGAACATGTAGATTGTTATGCGGTGGCTGAGGTGGCTGACGAAGTCGTATGAAGCCGACACGGAGGCGTCGTCGGGTATGGACTCCATCAACTCGAGTATCTCCCTGTTCTCGTCCGACACGCGGTCGAAGTTCCTAACCTCCTCCAGCATTCGCCCTGGGTCTCGGAGGCTGCTCTGGTCGGGCGCGTACAGGTAGTTTCCTATCACGGCGGATGCGAGGACCGTGAACAAAAGCACCTGCTTCAGCCACAGATTATTTTTGAACCTTCCGACGCCGGCTATGAGGGCGATGTAAATCATCGGTATGATGGGTGTGACATAGTGGTACTGTATATGGTGGGCGTACGGCCAGTCCTGGAGGAGGTTAAGCCACAGCGAACCGGAAGACGCTATCGCCAGCGGCTCTAACACCGGCAGGTAGCCTACGGGCGCCAGCACCTCCTTCACGTATCTCCTGTTCACGGGGGTGTTGATTTTGTCCTCCATGAAGTAGGGGTTGGTGAGGCTTCTTATTTTCTCCCCCATGGTGTCTCCGTACGAGCCAAGTGTCCTGCCGCTGTAGAACGCGCCCTCCTGGTTGAACGCCGGCAGCAGCACAGTCATCACTGCCAGCAGGTACACTAGCGAAACCACGGAGGTTGTCAATCCTGCGCGGCGGTCGTGCTTCAACGCCACGTACAGCCCGTAGAGTATGTACGTCAACGCAATCTCCTCCTTACATATCAGCGACAGGAAAACGGTGCCGTAGTACAGCCGGGTTTTTTTGCGGGTGAGGAGCCAGTGGCCGAACAGCATCAGCGGAACCATGAACGACTCGTAGTGGTATCCTTGGTCGAGGTTGCTGTAATGAAGCGCAGGCAGCATCAGGTAGGAGAGGGAGAAGACCAGGGGAGTCCACCGGTCTCCGAATCTGTCTTTAGCCAGCAGGTACACGGGCACCGCCCCTATCGCGAGGACTGCGGTGTGGAGCAGCAGCAGCGCCTTCACATCATTCCATATCCAGTACAGGGGCGCCACCAGAAGGTGTATGTAGGATGCGTGGTCTCCGAACAAATGCAGGCCCCTCGTCGTCAGGTAGGGGTTGTGGAACCGCGACAGCAGCCACATGCCCTGGTCTGGTATGCCGAGGTCGAAGTTCCCGTACCAGAACCTGTTGAACTCGTTCAACACGGTCGCGGAGAACCCTATGAAATGCCCCAGCACCATCACGGCGAGTAATGCGTATGGCAGATACCTGGGGGTTTCAGACGCTATCCTCCTCCACGCGACCATGTACTATAATACAGACTAGGGTCTAAAAACCCGTCAGAACGAGTTTACACACTCCGTCTGCGCCCCCCACACCCTGAAGAGGTCTCCCTCCGTCAGCTGCATTCCCAAGCCGGTCCCTATGCACGGGTAGTCCCCCCAGCAGTAGTCACAGTATATGTCTATTACTTCGTAGCAGTTCCCTGCCTCGGTGCCGTTGTAGAAGCCGACCCAATCTCCTACCTGGGTGCCTCCACATAGGCTGGGGCTGTCTATGTAGTCTGCGTTGGCGCAGTCTTCCCAGCAGCTGTATACTGTGCCTTGGAGTATCATGCCTGTTGGTCGTGTGGTTGTGGTTGGTGGTATGGTTGTGGTCGGCGCCAGGGTGGTTGTCGTGGATGTTGTGGTTGTGGTCGATGGCATGTTGGTTGCGCATTCCGTCTGTGTGGCGTATATTTCGAAGGTGTCTCCTGGTTGTATGGTCAACGGGGTGGGGAATCCGACGCAGTTGAAATCGATGTTCCAGCATCCGTCGCAGTACAGGTCTATTATTTCAACGCATGTTCCCGCGGAGGGTCCGGTGGCGAAGCCTATGTAGTCTCCGGTTTGCGCCGGCCCGCAGAGTGCTGTTGAGTCTATGTAGTCTGTGTTGTCGCATGGTTCGGGGCAGCTGTATACTGTGCCTTGGAGTATCATGCCTGTTGGTCGTGTGGTTGTGGTTGGTGGTATGGTTGTGGTCGGCGCCAGGGTGGTTGTCGTGGATGTTGTGGTTGTGGTCGATGGCATGTTGGTTGCGCATTCCGTCTGTGTGGCGTATATTTCGAAGGTGTCTCCTGGTTGTATGGTCAACGGGGTGGGGAATCCGACGCAGTTGAAATCGATGTTCCAGCATCCGTCGCAGTACAGGTCTATTATTTCAACGCATGTTCCCGCGGAGGGTCCGGTGGCGAAGCCTATGTAGTCTCCGGTTTGCGCCGGCCCGCAGAGTGCTGTTGAGTCTATGTAGTCTGCGTTGGCGCAGTCTTCCCAGCAGCTGTATACTGTGCCCTGGAGTATCTGCCCAGAAGGCGTGGTCGTGGTGGTCGGAGCCTGTGTGGTGGTTGTGGCGTTGGTGACTGTAGTGGTTGTGGGGGCCAGTGTCGTTGTGGTCGGCGCCAGGGTGGTTGTCGTGGTTGACGGAACCGTGTTAAGGCAGTCGGCCTGCAGCCCCCAGACCTTGAACTGGTCGTTCGTGGCTATCCTCACCGGAACCCCTAAATCCACGCACGGGTATATGTCCCAGCAGTAGTCGCAGTACGTGTCTGCAATCTGATAGCAGTTCCCTGTTTCCACGCCGGTGTAGAAGCCAACCCAGTCCCCTATCTGCGCGCCGCCGCACAAGCTGGATGAGTCGAACCAGTAGGTGTCGTAGCAGGAGCCGGGGCAGCTGTACACCGTCCCCTCCGCCACGAGGGAGGAGGGTATGGTGGTGGTGGTCGGCTGGGTTGTGGAGGTTGTGGTGGTGATGTTGACTATGGTCGTGGTGGTTGGAGGTAGTGTGGTTGTAGTGGGTGTTTCGGTGCTGGTTGTGGTAGAAGGTGCCGTGCTTGTTGAACTTGGCGTGGTGGTTGATGATGAGCTGGTTGAGGCGGTTGACGGTGCCGTGCTGGTGCTGGATGAGGTGCTACTTGTTGACGAACTTGGTGTGCTGGTTGATGTGCTGGTTTCGTTGGTTGGTACTGTGGTCGACGTCGTCGGCTGTGTCGTAGTGGTTGAAGATGTTGTTGTGGGCGGGTACAGTGTTGTGGTGGTGACGGGGGTGGAGTTCACGTTGTATGTTACGGATACTTCAACAGGGATTCCCTCAGACGGTATCGCCTTCAACTGCAGGGGATATGAGCCGACAGGAACATACGGGGCCGACGTCACCTTCACCATCGCATTTTTTGAGTTTCCTGGAGCCAGGAAACCCCCCCGGTAGACTATCGCAGCCGACATACCCTCGCTTAAACCGATTGCCTGGAAGTCCACCCACAGTGTGGCGGCTCCATCGTTGGTGACCGTTAAACCGTATTCCACGGATTCTCCGCCGCCGGAGGTCTGGCTGCTCTCGTCCACCTGCATCGACAGCTGCCCCGCGGCCGCGGAAGCAAGAACCGCCACCACCATAATATGCTGCCACCTCATGTTACTCCACAGTAAAAACTTGGTTTTCCCCATATAAGAAGCCTCTCAGGGGCTGTAGTTTGATGTTCCACTGGTAGGTGCCTGGGGGCACGTTCACCAACAACACCGCATTCTCCCCCGCATTATGGGTGGGGGCTGGTTCAACCGCGGTGTAACCCCAGCTGCCTGACACGTCAGAGTATAGTTCCGCCTCTTCGACGCCGGACGCGTCGGCTATATAATACGTGAGTAAGACGTTACTCCCTCCGGTTTCGCAGCTCCAAGACACCGTGCCGGAGCCCACAGCATCCGCGGCCTCTGGGTCTCTGCAGTAGTTTTCGGGGTGGGTTTCCGCGGTAACCAGCAGACGGTACTGTCCGTCCGGAATGTTTAATGGATTTCCGTCGCAGTCGGATCCCAGGTTCAACGTGCAGCTCATGTTATAGTGTGCTGTCGCCCCCGTGGACTCGCAGGTGGCGAGGCACACGTATGAGCCGTCGACCTCCAGGAGATAGGTCCAGTACACTGTCCCACTGTCTCCGTGGCCGCCGCCCCAGTAGGTGTCCGCGGTGTTGCCGTAGTTGGTGCACTCCAGACCGTTCGACTCCATCCTGTATACTGTGTCCACGCTGTTCACGTTCTCCACGCACCCACTCTTCTTGCCGTACGTCTGCGAACAGGGCAGGTTGGCGTAGCCGAGACAGTTCTGGATGTTGACGGCGTAGGATTCCTGGTCGTCGGCACGTTCGTCACCGGGCATGCAGTATCCGTCCTCGTCTTCTGCGGTTACGATAAACTCGTGCTGCCCGTCCACCACATCCAGCCCTTCCGGCACGTCCACGGCGCAGCTCATGTTGTAATTGTGGTAGCCGAGGTCGCCTTCGTCCACGAAGCTGCTGCAGGCGCCGAGGAAGAAGCTCCTGTTGTCTAAGTAGAACGCGAAATAGTTGGGGTCCCTGAGGTGGGTGCCCCTCCACGACACCGTAAAGTCCTTGCTGTCTCCGCACGACAGCGTGTTCCCCCCGGAGAACTTAACGCCGGTCACGTCTATGGCCGGCGGGTAGTTGGCTACGCAGTATTCCGTCAGTTCACCGCCGCTGCATATTATGTCCGTTGGAGGCAGGGTAGTAGTCGTTGTTGTCGCCGACTCCCCGGATATCTCACGCGGCGGCAGAGCCTCCCCGCCCCACACAACCACCTTCACCTCAACCACTTTGTCGAGTATCCTGTGCACGCCCCCCAGCAACTCCGTCCTGCTCAGGGGCACGCCAACCACCGCGGTTTTGGCGGAGCTCACAGTATCGCTTCCCTCACTCGGATTTCCAATTATACACGATTCGAAGGTGTTGGGGTTGCCGTAAAATTCTATGTTTTCTACGCCGGGGGTGTAGGATCCTTCGGTTGAAAGCAGTACAGCATCCACCCGGTTTCCATCCTCCGTGTCGGCGAACCCTATCACCACTTCGCTGTCGAGATCCTGTTCGCCAACGTGGCTCCACCCCAGGCTGCCCGGTCGCCTGAGGCCATATATCCCGTGTTCCACGCCATCCAACACTATCTTGGCGTCGCTGTTGTCTTCGTAGGCCCGAACCCATATCTGGTACTTTCCCGGGTCTATGCCCACTGTCACAGGTTCCACATCATCTATCCTGCTCGTGTTTCCGCCGCTGCATCCCTTCAGGCAGAATGATGATGATGGGCTGCCCCACACGTCCTCGGCCTCCAGCCACACGTAACTGTCTGTCCTGAATCCGCTGACGCTTACCCTGGTGTTTGTGCAGTGCACGGGTTCGTTGACGTTGTCCAGGTGCAATCCCTGCAGGCAGGTGAGGTCGCTGCGGTTGACGCACGACAGCTCCACATACAGATCGTATCTGGAGGAACCGAGCATCCTGTTCCTGACTCCCTCGTAGTCTTCTTGGAAGGCTTTTATCAGGTACAGTATCTTGTCCGCGTCCAACACCCTGCTCTCCACAGGCTTCCTCGAAACCTTGATCTGCAGATCATGGGGATCCACGGCCACCTCCCCTCCGCGCACCTCCGCTAATCCGTATGCCACCACCTGCTCAGGAATCCAGTAATGAGGCTCTCCGCCGGTGCGCACCAGCTGCTCCGACACCGTCTCCGCAAGCCAGTTCATCCCATAGGCTTCCTCCGCATGACGGAGCTCACGGTAGGATGCCTCCCACAGGTAAACCACCAACACCAGGGCGACCAGGAATACCGTAATCCCGAATATCATGTCCCACGTGAAAATCTGCCCCTTCTTCATCGTCACGGATACGTTACGCATACTCTCTCATCGTATAATGTCAGGTGGTTTCCGTCGGAGCTGAGGAACCTCCACTCCACGGACGGCATGGTCTCCGGCTGCACGCACACCCTGAATCCGCCGGCGTATTTCACGTAGCCTCCGTCGACGTCCCCTCCGCCGGAACTCCACCGGCCCTCGTCGGCTCCTGGCACGACGTCCATGTTGAATTCGTCCAAGTCATCGTTCGACCCGAACTCCACCCGCTCCCCCAAGACCTCCTCGACGTCGGCCCTAAACCCCTCCCCCGACAGGTTAAGGCTGAACACCAGGCTCAACGAGCCGTCGTCGACGTTCTCATGTACATACATCACGTTCCAGTTCACTTCCTCGCCCAATACGAAGCCTTCGGCCGCGAAGGGGTCGGGGTCCTGGTATGAGGTATAAGACACTACATCCCCCCTCAAGCTCTGCTGTTCCACGTTGAACTTCGGGCTCAAGTACACACTTCCACCCCACCCCGTCAGCTTCACAGTCATGGAGTCGTTGACCTGCAGGCACTGTTCCCCGCCGGTCTGGTTGCATCCCGAGGCGCAACCGGGGAGCAGGCATTCTATCTGGCTCGTATACAACGGGCTGCTGAAGGTGAGTTCGCTGCCTGTTGAGAACCCGCTCCCCATCAAATACACTGCGGACTCGTTCTCGTAGAAGTTGACGGTGTACGGGCGGCCTCCGTAGAGTGTGCCAGGGACCATGGAGGTGGTGCTGTAGCCGTCGCCGAGGACGTTGACTGTGTTGATGCTGTCGGCCACGTGGTTGGCCACCCGGGTGCCGTCTATGTGTATCTTCAGGTCATTGCTTTTCACGAAATTCCTGTAGACGACGTACCCGAGTATGATGAACACCATCAGCACTACGCCCACCACCACCATGAACTCTATACTCGCTTGTGCTCTGCGGTCCATGAGCATTCATAACACGCTGATGTTTATGGTGTGGGGGGAAGTCGACTCCACCCTCAAAACGTAGTATCCTTCCTTGTCCACGTAGGACAAATCGCCGTAAATCTTCCCCTTCGTCACGCCGTATATGTCCGTGTACGTCTCCCCCACCGCCACCCTAGCCCTCAGACTGTTGTTTCGGCCGACGATGTCCATGTTTTCTATGTTCGGGGGTATGTAGACGTTCACCTCCGTCCTCGACGGGTGGCCGTGGACGTATATGAAGTCCGCCGCAGACTTGAGCTTCTCAACAGCCCGGTTGGCAGAGTCCACCCCCACCTGAACGCTGCTCGTGCTGATGAGGATGCTGGTGACGTACAGTACGGCGGCGAACACCGCCAGCGAAATGGCCAGCATAACCATGTACTCCAGCGAAGCCTGTCCCTTAGAAGTCAATCTCTCACCCTCTCCTATTTAAATTATAATATAGATTACTTATAAACTAGGCTTTAGGTTTTGAGGTAAGGAAATGGAATACGAGACAATATCCGGAGAATACGTGGACTACGGACGCAACAAGTTTATTGAGATATCAAAGAAGCGCGTCATGCCAGACAACGCGGTGTTCTTGAACATAAGCAAGGGCTACTACACCCCAGAGGGGGAGAAGAGATACCAGAGGGGGATTGGTTTCCCGCCCGAGGAGGAGATAGTAAACGGGATAATAGAGAAGCTTCAGTCGGTCATGAAGGTGCCGGCGGGCGAGTCAGAGTCCGCAGGCGAAGACCTGGAGGACTAGAATCTGCAAAGGGGGTTAAACCCCTTTCACTTCTTCTTTTCAACCACTTTAATGCATGCTACGGGGCATACGTCGACGGCGTCACGGTTACACCCCACCTCGTCCACATCGGTCTTCTTGGGCTTGCTTTTTCCGTCGGGCATCATAGCCCAGTTCTCGCACGCCTTCTCGCAGGCTCCGCAGCCGATGCACGCGTCACGGTCGTGTTCGATAATCCACTTAGCCATAGATAATCCGTCAGTTAAGGTTGAGCGCCTTCCTGAGCGCGTCCTCGTCGTATCCCACCACGATGGTGCCGTCCACGTCCACCACCGGGACGCCCATCTGCTTGCTCTTCTTAACCATCTCCTGCGCGGCCTCCTGGTTGCCGGACACGTTAACGTCCTCGTATTCCACGCCGTTTTTGTCCAGAAACTCCTTGGTGCGTTTGCACCAGGGGCAGGTGGGGGTAGAATAAACTTTGACGTCCATTGAATCAACCTTATACTACAAGGGGTTCCTGTTATAAAAGCGCGGAATCAGATATTCTCCCATGGGTTTTCTTGACCTGGCTTTGCGCCGGAGGTCGGTGCGCAGGTTCACCGAGCCTGTGCCGGAAGACGATTTGAAAAAGATATTGGAGGCGGGGCGGTGGGCTCCGTCCGGTTTGAACACGCAACCGTGGCGTTTCATAGTCGTCGACGAACCAGGGCTGAAGAAGAAGTTGAGGGGCTTGTACGACCGCGCCCGTGAACGGCTGAGACTGTACGAGCAGGACTCCTCCTTCCTGGAGGCTGGCATCCTAGTTCTGGCATGCGCGGACGCTTCTAAGCCGCGCTTCGACTGGTCTACGATGCTGGCGTGCGAGAACATGCTCCTGGCAGCGGTCGACCTGGGCTACGGGGGCATCGTCATGACCTCCCCCATGGACGAAACAGGAGTGGAAGAGTTCACAGAAATGTTCGGGATTCAGGAGTCTTATTCTCCCATCGCCCTTCTAGCATTCGGTGTGCCCTGGGAGGAGCCGGACCCGAAGCCGCGGAAGGATTTAAACGACACTGTATCGTACAACAGGTTCTAACATGGACGCGCAACAACTGAAATCCCTGCTGACGTCTTACATGAACAGGCAGTCGACTGTGGAGTTCCTCTACCTTCTGCTGCTGGTATACGTTGCGTTGGACGCGATAATGTTGGCGTGGTTTCTGCTGACGCCGCTGCTGGCGCAGTCCTCCAGCAGGCTGCTGTTCGGACTGAGCATGCTAGCATACAACTACGGCTACCTAGCAACCAACTGCCATCAGATGCCACAGCGCTCCCTGTTCCTGAACGGCTTTCAGACGCCGATGTGCGCCCGAGACATGGGGGTGTACTTCGGCTGCCTCCTCGGCGGTTTGACTCCGCTTCTGGGGTTGAAGCTTCACCGTTTCTTCAGGTCCGTCCCCTTCCTGATACTGTCCTTCATTCCATTGACTGTGGACGGCATCACCCAGACGCTTCTGATGATGCGGGAGAGCAGCAACGAACTCCGTCTGATGACAGGCCTACTGTTCGGCTTCGGGTTGGTATATTTTTTAGCCGCCCGTGTCGTGGATAAATCGGGGTCGATGGACCGTAGGGGGGAGTTGAAGAGGGCTCTGCGGATTTCTGCAGTCACCCTCCTGGTTCTGCTGGTTGCATCCTACCTGGTGGGCGACGACTACGTAACCTTTGCAGACGCGGTGTCGGAGACTGGATTCTACCCCTCGTACGCAACGTATGTTCCCCGACGGGCGGTTCAGACGTTCCGCTACGACCCCTACGTTGGCTCATACGACGACACAGTATTGAATGCGGTCGGCGAACACGGCTACCGCGGCCACGGCCTATGGATACTGTATAAAGGCGATATGGGATACGGTGGAAAACAGGTTTACCCGGTCGGCGGCGGCACCGTACGGCTGATACCTGATCAGTAGTACCTTACGTACTGGTATTCGGGCTCCCCACCGCCTTTGTTCTTAAGCCCGAAGTAGAGGCCCGCCAGCAGTCCGCCTAGGTGCGCCGACACGGCAACCCCCCCCATGGTGGGTATCGCGAATATGCTGTATAACACATAGAATCCGGCGAACACCCACAGGGGCATGGGGAACAGGAAGTATAGGAAAATCTGCATGTTCGGCCGCAGCATAACCAACGCTCCTATTACGGCGAACACCGCACCCGACGCGCCGACCGCGGGAGTACTGGGGTCTGGGAACCCGAAACCCAGCGCCAACAGCACGTAAAACAGTGCGGCTGCGAGTCCGCCGAGGAAATACACCCGCAGAAACTCCCGTTCCCCTATGATCCTTTCAAGGTAGCCGCCGAACATCAACACGCCGAAGAACATGTTGAAGAACAAGTGCATGACCCCGGCGTGCACGAACATGTTTGTTACGAGCGTCCACGGCATCTGCAGCACCCTGTCGGGGGTCACGGCAAGGTAACGTATGGCCAGCTCGGGAACCGCCACCGTCACCATGAACATGAAGGCGTTAGCTAGTATCAGATACTCTATGACCCTTCCGCGCTGCATCCAAAACATTTCACACTACATAAGTGTTTGGCATATAAAAGCTCAGCTGTAGCCCGCGTTCACCCGCACGTATTCCTCTGTGAGGTCGCATCCCCACCCAACAGCCTGATACCGTCCCATGCGGAGGTCTACTGTGACCTTGATGTCCCTGTTTTTCATAACCTTCTTCGCTTCCGGAGTCCTCCGGCCCCCGCCCTTGGACACCAGCTTCACCCGCTTCCTCCCAGACGAGTAGGTGATGTCCACCCTGGACTCGTCCACCTTGATTCTGGACCCGATGGCTGCTGTTATGCGGCCCCAGTTGGGGTTCTCGCCGTAGAACGCGGTCTTCACCAGCGGGGAGTTTATGACGGCATTCACCGCCGTCCTCGCATCCTTCACTGATTTGGCACCCTTTACCTCGACTTCGATGAATTTGCTGGCGCCTTCGCCGTCGCGGACTATCATCTTCGCCAGCTCCGCGGTGACGTGCTTCATCAGCCCCTTGAAGTCCTTCACACCGCATTTGCGTGTCCGGTTGCTCATCAACAACACGGTGTCGTTGGTGCTCATGTCCCCCTCCACCGAAATCATGTTGAAGCTGTCCCCCACCGCCTCCGACAATGCCTCCTGCAGTCTGCTGCGCGGGAGGTCGGCGTTGGTTGTTATGTAACAGAGCATGGTGGCCATGTCGGGCGCAATCATGCCGGCGCCCTTGCATATGCCCCCCACACGTATGCCGCGGTATTCTGCGGCGTACATCTTCATCCGCGTGTCCGTGGTCATGATGGCCTTCGCGGCGTCGGAGCTGCCGCGGCGCCCGGAACGCACGGACGTCTCCCGTATCAGCTGGCGGACGGTTTTCACATCCATTCGACGACCTATTATGCCGGTGGAGGATACGGCAACATCTCCTACATCGACTTTCAGAACGTCGGCTGCTTCCTCCACCATCTCTCCGGCGTCATTCATCCCCTCGGGGACGCAGCAGTTGGCGTTCCCGGAGTTGGCGACCACGGCCTGCACCCCCCTCCTGAACATGCGTCTTGTGTACTTCACAGGCGCGGCCTTCACGGTGTTCCGCGTGAACACCGCAGCGGTTTCACAGACTCTGTCGGCGAGTATCAGTGCGACGCCGTATTTTCCCTTCCGGGAGCCGCCGGCCTTGAACCCCGGCTGGCAGACGCCGTAGTATTTCCTCCTGTATTTCATGGCCTTACATTATTATACCCTGGTGTTGAAAAGTATTACCTTCGTCAGAATGAGGGAGAAATGCGCGGTATTCGGGGCTAAATCCGGCACGGACGTCTTCGAAAGCGTGTACTACGCCCTCCACTCCATGCAGCACCGCGGCCAGGAGAGCGCCGGCATAGCCACCTGCAACGACAAAATACGTGTGCACAAGGGGATGGGGCTGGTAACCGAAGTCTTCAAAAACGCTTACCTGTCTGGGGGATGCGGCATCGGACACGTACGCTACTCGACGACGGGGGAGTCCCGGCCGGAGAACGCGCAGCCGCTGCTTATAAACTACGGCCAGCATTCGTTCGCCATAGCCCACAACGGCAACATCGTCAACCACGCCGAACTCCGTCAGAAACTCGAGTCCACTGGCGGAATATTCACCACCACCACGGACACCGAAATCATTGCAAAGCTTATTGCGCAGGAGCACCTCCGCCAGGGCGACTTCATCAAGGCGGTGAAGGCGGCGATGAAGCAGCTGGTGGGCTCATACTCACTCGCCATACTCTACGACGGTGGCGTAATAGGCGTCCGGGACCCCGGCGGCGTCCGCCCCCTGTGCCTCGGCCAGTTAGACGACGCATACTATCTCGCCTCGGAGAGCTGCGCATTGGATGTGTTGGGTGCGGAGCTGGTGCGGGACGTGAAGCCGTCGGAGATTATTGTGTTGGGCGACACGCTCCGCTCCTACACCGGCCCCAAGGGCAGAATGTGTCACTGCATGTTCGAGTACGTCTACTTCGCCCGCGAGGACAGCATCATAGACGGTAAGTCCGTGTACGAGGTGCGGAGGAACCTGGGCAGGATACTGGCTGAGGAGTCGCCCGTCGGCGCTGATCTGGTGTGTGCGGTTCCGGACAGCGGAATCACACACGCCATCGGCTACTCGGAGGGCTCCGGCATCAGCTACGGCGAGGGTTTGATAAAAAACCGTTACGTCGGCCGCACCTTCATAATGCCGGACCAGAGGCAGCGGGACCTGGGTGTGAGGGTGAAGTTGAATCCCGTGAAGTCGGAGGTGGAGGGCAAGCGCATCATAATCGTTGACGACTCCATAGTCCGCGGCACCACGTTGAAGCGCATCGTTTCGCTGCTCCGCGGGGCGGGTGCGCGGGAGGTCCACGTTCGCATAGCGTCGCCGCCGATTAAGAACCCGTGCCTGTACGGCATAGACATGCAGACCGCCAAGGAGTTCATCGCGTCGGAGAAGACGGTGGAGGAGATAGGCGACGCCATAGGCGCGGATTCCATCGCATACCTCAGCGTCGACGGCCTCGTCGAAGCGATAGGCCATGGGGATAAGCAGCTGTGCCTCGCATGCCTCACCGGCGCGTATCCCCTTGAGGACCGTCAGACCAGACTGTCATGAAACACCTTATCTTTGGAGTCGACCCGGGGACCACCACCGCGGTGGCTGCGGTCGACCTGAAGGGTGGACTGGTTGGGGTGACAAGCGGGAAGGAGATGGGCTTGTCTTCCGCGATAGAGTACATAGTGTCCATGGGTCATCCGTCTGTCATAGCATGCGACGTCCGCCCCGGCCCGGAGTTTGTTTCCCGCATCGCGTCAAACTTCGGCGTCACCTTCTACGTGCCTGAAAAGTCTTTGACGGTTCAGGAGAAGCTGGAGTTGACCAGGGAATATGATGTCTCCGACGCCCACCAGCGTGACGCATTGGCTGCCGCATTGCACGCGTTCAGCCAGTTCAGGAACAAGATGCAGAAGATAGAGTCCCTCGGCCTGGGGGAGGATGTTAAGCACTTTGTGCTGCAGGGCAAGAGCATCAGCCGGGCCTGTCAGTCTTTGGAGGAGGATCCGGAGGATGAGGAGCGGGAGGTTGAAGCGCAGCCCCACCGTGAACCGTCTGAGGAGGAGAAACAGATACGCTCCCTTGAGAAGCGGGTTAGGGTCCTCTCCAATGAGGCGTCTGAACGCGACGAAACAATACAGGTTCTAAAGGAGAAGTTGGCTGCCGAGAAACGCCGTAAACACGTGAAGTCCCGTCCGAAGGTGAAGCCCGGCCCCCGAGTCAAAACACTGTCCCGGAAGGTGGGGGAGCTGTCTGAGTGCCGCCGCCTGCTGGATGATGTCATGTTGGGGAGCACGTTGTTGGTGGGGGTCTGCCCCAACGTCGTCTGCGGGATGGCGCTGGTGGAGCAGGTCCCGGAGTCAGTGGAGGGGTTGAAGGCTGCGTTCACGTCCAAGAAGAAGGTGCGCGAACACCTCCTGGAAAAAGGCGTCCCCGTATACGACTCCTCCGAACTCCAGCGCACCCACGGCTACTACCACATAAACGCCGAACAGCTTGCTGAACTGTCCGAGCAGCCGGCGGACGTCGAAGGAATCATAGAAAAATACCGCAGAAAACGCAGTTGAAACTGTTTAGAAAAAATTATAAACTATTTTAAATAAATTATAATAATTGTGAAAGGGCTGGTTTATTCCAGCCCCCTGCACAGGTTCTTCAGCGCAGCCGCCGGGTCCTTCGCCTTCGTAACCCCGGAGGCGAGCAGCACGCCGAGTGTGCCGAGCTTCAGTGCATCCCGGACGTCGTCTCCCGTCTTCACCCCCGCCCCCGTCAACACGCCGACTCCGGAGTCCACTTCGTTCACGGCATCCACGACACCCGTCACCAGCTCCGGCCGTGTGGTCACTGAAACGTCTCCGCCGATGAGGTCCGGGGGTTCAGCGGCCACGAAGTCGGGCTTCAACGCCGCAATAGCTTTGGTTTCGTCGATTGTCTCCTCGTTGCTGTCCTTGCCGGAGCATACGATTGTCGTCAGACCTATTTCACGGGCCCGTTCAATCCGTTTCCTGATTTCCTCCAGCGGCAGCTTGTGTTCGCTGTGGTTAATCAGCGTCCCGACCGCGCCGGCCTCCTTAACGGCTTCGGCCAGCACCCACCCGGTGTTGCTGCCGTACCTCACGGGGTCGATGTGCTGTGCGAACACTGGTATGCCGACGGCGTCAGCCACGGCCTTCAAGTCCACTGCCTGTACAGTAACCACGATGTTGGCGCCGAGCTCCCGCGCCACCTCGTCGCATACTTTCGCCAACGCCACTGCCTTGGCGCCGGTGGCCTGCTCGTACGTCTTAAAGTTCACAACAACACTCCTCCTTAAATCAACCGTCATCTTCATCTACCTCTCTGTTTCAACTCCATTGAAGCGTTAATGCCATACGACGTGAGGTGGCCTTTCCCGTCCGTGTACCGGAGCTCCATCAGCCGCTTGAAGGCGGCCGTCACGTCGACCCCCTTCACACCTGTCTTTCCCGCCAGCTGTTCAACCGGCGTCTCATCGTATAATGCGAGCAGTATCCTCTCCTCCGTGGGGTTCAGCCTCCGATACTCCGCCCTCATGACGGACGCGACCTTCATGAACTCCTTCATCAACTCCCCCTTCGCCAGCAGCACCGCACAGGACATCCCGGACTCCTTCACCTGGTAGTCTATGGCCCGTACTATCCCCTTGGTCATCTCGTGCTCGTAGCCCACGTATATTTCGCGGCCGACGGTGGCGACGGCCTGCAAGGGAATGTGTTCTGCGCCGCCGTCCTCCGGCAGCACGATTTCGTGGTTTGTCACGAGCACGGCCCCGTTTATCCACCTCTTCTTCCGGAAGTCGGTGCCCTGGAAGCCGAACAGCGTCTCCAGTATCATGTACTCTATCTCGTACTTTGCGACGGGAACCTCCATGCCCGTCTCCCGGACCACGTCCCGGTTCTTCTGGAACACCTTCACTATCACGGTCTTCAGCGGGTTCCAGAGCTTGTTCACCCCGTACTGTTTCTCATAGGGTGCTGCCAAGTCGAGTATGGTCTGATACAGCAGCTCCCCGGAGTTTTCGGGTGCCTCGGTTATCTTCAGACCGCCTTCTACAGTATACTGTACGCCGGCCTTCTTCAGCGCCTCCGCCTTCTCCTCCAGCGTCTTCGCAGCCAGCTGCGGGTTCACCTTAGCAAGGTATGCTGTTTCGCCGGCGAGCAGGCTGGAGTACACCCGGGATGCCTTGTCCATCTTCACTCGATGTCTCCGAACATCTGCGCGTCAGGGGAAATCATCAGTCCGTCCGGTGTTATCTTGAACGGGCTAAGGCGGGTGCTGTGGTCGGTGTCCCTCATCTTCACAATCTCCAATACCCTCAGACGGTCCCGCTCCTTCGGAACCAGATACATGTTGATTACGCCGTCTGCTACGAACTCCTCCATGTCGTATTGGGCGTCGGACCGTCGGTTCATCGCCTTCTCCAGCGTCAGCAGGGTGGTGCAGTCGAGGTCTCCGAGGAACGTGAGCAGCTCATACAGATTGTTCCGGTACGCGTCTTCGCCCCTGAAATACAGCCGCAGCAGGGTTAGGCTGTCCAACGCCACCCGCTTCACACCGTGTTCCTTGACGTAGTTTCCTATGATGTCCTGGAGGTGGGTGAAGTCGTCTATCTGCACCCTCGTCACCACTATGTTAGAGTCCAGGTGTCTGTCCCAGTCCCAGCTGCTGAACAACGCCTTCGCCCCATCCACCACCCGTTCGGGGCTCTGCTCCAATGACACGAACAACCCTTTCTCACCGTATTGTTCGGCCCCCCGGTACAGGAACTCGTATGCCAGCGTGGTCTTTCCGGTTCCCGGGCCGCCGCATATGACAACATGCCGTCTCCTGATGAATCCGCCGCCGAGGAGCTCGTCGAGCCCCGGTATACCCGTTTGAACGCGCTCAACCATAGTCTATCACCTTGATGTAATGTATTCAAAGAGACGGTTAAAAACACTATCTGATGCTGTAGCCTCCTCTGTCGCTTCTGTACAGGCGTTCGCTGGGCCGCAGTTTCACGGCGAACACCTCCGGCACCTCACCCACCTTCACGACCCCGTATGATGTTGGGGGAAGCAGCCACTCCACCTGTAGTGGGCCGTTGGTGAAGAAGTGGGGGTTTATGGGCGGCCGGTGGAATACCACGCCGCCCAGGGCTAGCGCGTGCACGTCCGCGTAGACGCCGTTGTCAACTAGTCTCTGCCGGTGCTGTTCGGTCAGCCGCCCCAGGTCCACTTCGCTCCGGTGTATCAGCGCATACGTGGGTTTCGAGTAGTCCAGCGGATACATTTCACCTGCTTCGACGTCGTATCCGCCGGCTGCAACCACCTCCTTGTCCGCATAGTATTGGAGCACCGGCAGGTAACTGCGTTCTATGACGTCTGAAGCAACAAGCACAGCATCCTGTTCGGGGATGTGCCGGGGCAGCCTCCTGAACTCTTCGTACCCGTATTTGTTGGCGCACATCATCAGCGCGGTGTTGAAGAGTCCAGCGCAGTAGAGTAGTAAGATGGCTGCTAGGCGGAGTTTCTTAGACGGTATCCCTGAGCATGCCCGTGCCGCCGCCAATGCAGCGAACGCCGCCAGCGGCAGCGCATAGTATGAGTGGAAGTTGTAGAACAGGAAGAACACCGCAAACAATGCCGTGTAGATGAGTGTGAGGTCGCGTTCACGTTTACGCAGCACGAGTATGACGCCTGCGATGAATGCCAATGTAGTCAGCGGAGACAATCCATTGTATGCTTCGGAGGCTAGCGCGAACAATCCCGGGCCGCCGGTCGAGGCGAGCATGACGTCGCGTGTCTGCCCGCCCAGGAACCCTCCGGGGTCGTTGACGAGATTGTATATTATATACGGTGCTGCCACTGCAGCGGCGCACGCAGTGAACACTGCGAACTTTTTCAAGGTTCCACGGCGGTCTTCCGAGTCGTGCGTCCGCCAAACCTCGTACGCCAGCAACCCCACGTAATACAGTGCCGCCGGCTGTTTGGCGAGGAATCCCAGCCCCAATACTGCGCCGGCGGCCTTCACCGACCCTCGGAGATACAGGTATACTGCGGTCAACCCCAATGCCACGAACACCATGTCCGTCTGCACGTTCCTGCCTACGATGAAGTGCATGGGCGTCACGGAAAGTATGGCGGCCGCCGCCAGCCCCGTCCGCCCCCCATACAGTCTCCTGCCGATGAGGTATGTTGATGCGACCGCGAGGAGGCTGAATGCTACGGGAACCATCCTCGCAACCGCCTCCCCTTCCCCGAACAGTATGAACGCGTATCCGAGGAGGTAGGCGAGGAGCGGGGGTATGTTGTAGTCTGCTCTGCCTTCGGGCAGCCGCGGATACGACAGGGGGTTTTCTGCTATGCTCCCGGCCAGCCGGGTGTAGAATGCTTCGTTGAATCCGTGGTATCCCCCGAAGGCGCCGCCTATGTGCTGGAGCATCAGCGCCAGAGCAACCAGCAGTATGACTGCCAGCCCGTGCCGGTCACTTAATGTCAGATGCCCTTTCATACGCCTCCTCCACCTTCTCCACCGTACGGCTCCACTCGTATTCGCCGATGAAGTCCACGCCGCCTTCAACGCCTCCCTGCAGCACAGTCTTCAGTCCGTCTGCAAGCTTCCCTATGTTGCCTGTCTCATACAGCAGGCCCCCTGAACCGTTCCGCGTCGCCTCCCTGACGGCGGGTATGTCGGACGCCACGTACGGGACATCCAACGCCATCGCCTCCACGACGGTGATGCCGTAGCCTTCCACCGCGCTGGGCAAGCAGAACGCGTGCGACGCCTTCACTGTCTCCAACACCCTGGAGTGTTTTGGCACGTACCCCATGAAATCCGCATCTACTCCGAGGTCACGTGCGAGACGCTCCAGGGTTTTCCTCTCCGGCCCCGTCCCCACAACCTTCACCTGAAGGCCGGGTACGTCCTCCTTCATATTCGCAGCCGCTTGAATGAGGTCGCCGACCCGCTTGTACTTCACCAGCCTCGCTACCGTGCACACGGTGGGTTTGTCGAATTTCTCCGCCTTCACCCCCGCGTATTCGCGGACGTCTATGCCGTTCGGCGCCACCGTAATCTTTTCAGCGTCTACGCCGTGTTTCACGAGATTCTGTTTCGTGTACTCGCTCACCGCCGTCACCAGATTCCACCGGCGCGACAGCACGTATCGTTCCATGAGTTCGCCGAACGCGCCCTTCCACCCGATGTTTCGAATCCAGCGTCCGACCCACACGTCATGGTATGTCACAGTCTTCACGGGGCATTTGCTCCACCACGCGGCCGGGTAGCCTATGACGCTGGCTCCGTCCACCACGTCAAAGCCTTTCACCTGCTCGGCGGCGTCTCGCATGAAACGGATTCTGTCTGGCAGCGACGACGCCTGCGTGTACTTCATCTCCGGCCCCACCCGCACCACGTCCATGCCGTCAATGGAAGTGTTCGTAAACCCCGGTTCTTTGACGCTGTATACGGTGACGTCGTGTCGTTTCGCCAGGCCCCTGCCCATGAAGTACGTCCGGGCTTCGACGCCCCCTCGCATCTCCCGGCCGCTGGACTCCGGGAAGAACTCGCAGATCAACGCTATTTTCATTCTACGGTCAATACCAGCGCTATCAGGTAGTCGAGGGAGTAGAACATGACCATGGAGAACGGCACCAGCATTATGGCGTACTTGAACATGTACTTGTCCCTGCCCTCCGCTATTATGGCAATCAGCCAGCTCGCAATCAACGCGGTCACCAGTATGTTGGCCACCGACACGGTGGTGAGGAAGCTTTCGGTGAGGCTCAGCTGCCCGAATGTTATGCCGCCCACGTTAGCCACCTCCGGCACGTCCAAGGCGACGGTGCTTGTTATGCTGGTGATGGTGCGGATGAAGTGTATCGACACCGCCGACAGCAGCGGAGCCCCCACCACCACGATGAAGGATATGAACAGTATGTAGCTTTTGCTCCGCGTGACAATCTCCCGCCGCAGGTCCAGGTTCTCTATTATGTCGTCTGCTATGTCGTTCAGCAGGGTGGCCAGGGGCCCCCCCGTCCTCATCCCCTCCACGAACAACTCCATCACGTTCCTGAAGGTTTCGGATTTCACCTTCGTCGTCATGTACATCAGCGCGTCCGGGAAAGGCATGGTCCCCAGCGACAATGCGATGGCGGTGTCTATCTCCTCCTTCAGGATTCCGAACTCTATCCTAGACGCCTCCTTCACAGCCTGGAAAGGCGTCATCCCGGAGTTGAGGTTGGCGGCTATCAGCTGCAGGAGATTGGGGAGAACGCGTTCCACAGCCCTAGCCCTGCTCTCCGCCTTCAAATACAGGAGCATGTAGTTTGCCACGTGGAATATCAGGAGCCCCACCAATACCAGGAACAGGGCCATCAGGGGGTTTTGGACGGTGAACAAAAACACCGCCGCCGTTAAAACGAATATTATGATGCTGATTATGGCGGCCCTCCCCAGCCAGGTCTCGGCCGTCATGGTGCTTCCGCAGTACCTGAGGAGGTCGCTGATGCTTCTATTAACCCTGGATGGGAAAATCCGGGAGGCGAGGATGTAGGTCCGTTCCATAGGTAATGTATTAAATCCCGGTTATTTTAATAAAACATTCAATATCTAACGTTCTAAGGGGGGTTTTATTATGGATGAGCGAATCAAGACCGGCATTGAAGGCTACGACAACCTTTTGGGGGGCGGCTTTATACCCCACAGCATAAACCTGCTGTGCGGGTGCAGCGGCTCCGGGAAGACCCTGTTCACCCTCTACTTTCTCTACAACGGGGCGGTGAAGTACGGGCAGAAGGGAGTTTACATTACCTTGGAGGAGATGAGGGACCACATAGTAAGGGACAGCAAAACGGTCGGCCTCGACCTGGAGGACGTGGACGATGACATGCTCACCATGTTCGACCTGTCCTCGCTACGTGTCAACGCGTTGAACACCGCCGACGAGGTGGAGAGCCCGGAGAGTCCGCTCCGCTTCGAGAACCTGCTGGAGTTCATACAGTTGAACTACAGCGATGCAGTCCGCCTGGGGTTGGACAGCGTGGTGCCGCTGGCTATCGCGTACGAGGACGAGAAAGTATTCAGGGCGGAGCTGTTCCGTTTCATGGTGTCGCTGAAGAAGATGGGCATCACCACCGTGTTCACCACCGAGATACCGTATTCGTCGAACGACACCAGCCGTTTCGGCATGGAGGACTTCCTAGCCGACTCCGTCACGTTGTTCCGAATCAGGGAGGAGTGGGGGCGGCAGGTGAAGGTCCATAAGATGCGCGGCTCAAATCACGTCAAAAACTTCGTAGACTACGACATATCGTCGGAGGGATTGAAGGTACTGTATAAGTGAAGATGGCCAAGGTGGGCAGACAGCTGCTGGAGTTCATGTTCAAGTGGTCCGGCAAGTCCGGGGGATTGGTCCTGGTTAACGAGATGAAGAAACTAGGCATAATGGACGTCGAGCACATGAGCGATGTCGAAAAAGAGAGCCTGCTGAACGGTCTGACCACCGACTACCTGTCCACGTTCCTCGGGCACAGCAGGTTTCTGGTGGCGCGTTCGGAGCTGGTGAGCATACTGGGCTTGAACGAGGAATCCTACCGCGTCCACGACAGAGGCTACAAGAAACCCCGCAGCCCCAACCTGATGGGGAAGCCGGAGGCCTAGATGCTGTAGACCAGCGGCCGCCTGCTCCTTATGAAACCCACCAACGCCACCTGTATGAATATGCACACCACTATGACGGTTACGTAGGTTATCTCGTCCACCCCCGTCCCCATCAGCGAAGTCAATACCACCAGTACAGTCGTTATTATGGTGGGGACGGCGACTGCGAACAGCATATACACCATGGTGAGGACGTTCAATTCCTGTATGTAATTGCGTATCTTCCGCGTCTGCTCCCGCACCAGCGCGTCTATTATGCCCGACAATGCTTCTTTGACGCTGGTGCCAGCCTTCACCGCGTTCACCGTCTGCCACAGCGCGTTCCTCATGTACTCGCTCGACGTCCGGAGGGCGAGGCCTTCAAGGGCGTCGTCCAACGGAGTCCCCTGCGTGGTCTTCTCCACCACCCCCCGGAGGTCGGATGACACGTACCCGTAATTGGCGTCCGACACCCGGCGGAGGCTTTCGAACAGGCTCAGGCCGGCGCTCATGTTCAGCAGCAGCTCCTTGAGCGCGTATATGAGGTCTCGGTCTATAAGCTCCGCCCGTTTAACGGCGAGTATCCGAGGATATTGCATCATTATGAAGAAGTCCAGCAACGCTATCACCACCGCCGGCGCAATGGAAACGATGAGTTCGCTGCCGGGCACCATCTCCAGTAAATAAACTGGCAGGTAGGTGAAGGTGAACATCATAGCCCCCAGTATGGACGCGGACGCCAGCGAAGACACCATGTATTCCTCCGCGGTCATGTCTATGTTCGACAGCACGATGTCGCTTTTCAGCTGCGGCGTGAAGTCCGTCAGAATCCTCCCCAGCCACTCGAACCTGCTGCCGAGTTTCCTGCCCGCCGCCTGAGGCAGCACCATGGCGTAGACCCTCATTCTATCTTCTTCTTGGCTTGGACCGCGTTTATGAGTTCGTCCTTGTCCGTGTAGTACATGTTCATGACCTGCCCTATCTCGTCCATCCGGTTGACTTTGTTCTCCAGCAGCCACTCCAGCACCTGCTTTTTTTCCAGCAGGTCCTGCTCTATCTCCTTCACGCTCATGCCGGTGTACAGGTTGAGGTCGTTGTATACGCGGTTGCTTCTGTCGACCTGTTCGAAGGTGTCGGTCTTGATCCTCCACCTGTAAAGGTACTTCAGCTCCAGCCGCCGCTCCCTCGTCCCAGGTATGACCTCCGCTATCTCGAATGTGCGGCGTATCCCGTGCAGGCGGTCACGGTACTGTGTAAGTATCACCTGCAGTGCCTCCAATTCGGCCTCCGGAATCTGTATCGGCGGCTCCGTCACCCGCCGGCGGACGTGCATGGCGGTGTCCGCGTGCATCGTCGAATACACTGAGTGGCCGGTGTGCATGGCCTCGAACAATACCTCCGCCTCGTCCCGGTTCCGTATCTCGCCCACTATCACGCGGTCCGGTCGCATCCTCAGCGAAGACACAATCAAATCCAGCATGGTGACGCCTCCGAGGCCGTCGGGGTTCGGCTCCCGCGTGGTCAGCTGTATCCAGTTCAATCCCAGGTGCGACGGCAGTTGTATCTCGCGGGTGTCCTCTATGCTTACCACCCTCTGCCCCGGCGGTATGAACGCGCACAAACTGTTGAGCATGCTCGTCTTCCCGGAGGCTGTGCCGCCGGCGACCATGACGCTCAACTCGTATTGTATGCACAGCCACAGGAACGCCGCTATCTCGGAAGAGATGGTGTTGTATTCCGGGCTCATGAAGTCCACTATCGTCCACGGCTCCCGCGCGAACTTCCGTATGGTTATCGTATTCCCCTGTGAGGAGATGGGGAACAGCGACGCCGCGACGCGGTCGCCGGTGATGAGGCGGGCGTCCATCAGCGGGTTCAAGTTGGTGATGTCCTTACCCACCTTACGGCCGATGAGGGAGGCGTAGTCGAATATGTCCTTCTCCTCCGGCACGACGACGTTGGTCTTCAGCCACCCGTACTTCCTGTGATACACTATGATGGGGAGGTCGCCGGCGTTTATGCACAGTTCCTCTATGAGGTCGTCTCCCAGGATTATCTCCAGGTCGTCGAGGCCGTACACCCTGTGCATTATCAGCCCGGAGAGTATGTCGGCCTGCTCCTCCGTAACCGGCATCTCGTCAAGTATCCTCTGCCGCGCCTCCATCCTGAACTTGCCTTTTATCTCGGACGCCTTCCGGGGGTCTGATATGTCTTCGGTGCGGGTGGACACCTTCACCGCGAGTTCCTTAACCACGTTGTTGAGTAGGGTGTGGGTTCCCTCTCCCAAAACAGGCATTCCAACGTAGTAGGTGCGCATGAAGTCGCCTTTCCGGTCCTGGATGATTATCTGCGCGGGGACCTTGTCGACGGTTATGTCGTAGGATTCGATGGTCTCACCTTCGCTGTCTAGGAATATGTTGGGTGTGCGTTTGACTTCGGCTTTTTTCATCCGGACGGTGGGTTTCTTGAACAGGTTTATGCTGTAGTCTATGTCCAGCATGTCCTCCATCTGGTTGACCCAGCGTTCCGCTGTGTCTGCGTCGACGCCGGCTTCCTTTGCGAGGCGGTCGAGTCCCACCCCCTCCTCGGACTTCCTCACCGCGTCGACCAGCGCGTCCGCTTTAGTCCTGATCTCGACCATCCTACTAAACCATTACTGTGCAGTAATAAAAACTTCAGCCGGCTGCGAGCCACAGCCTTCCTGTTCTAGCGAGTCCGCCGGCCTGGTTGAGCGTGCAGCCGCTGTCCACGTACCGTTCGTCGCCCGTGTCCGAGAACACCGCCGAAGAGTTCAGGTTTCCGTTGCTGGAGTTCACTGTGTCGTTCAATGCCGCGGTGAAGCTGCTGTAGTGTCCATCCGCTCCTCCGAGACGCACGTTCACCCCGTCCCCGTCCCTGAATGTGATGTTCCACTGCGACTCCGCAGTCCTGCTCAAATCCGACGTGTGGGTGTGGTTGGCGTTGTCGAACAACACCTTCACATTCACCTCCATGTCTCCACCGCTTATGTTGTAGAATGTGAAGGGGTCTCGGGGCCGGGTATTGTGCGCGTCCGCCAGGTCGAGGTAGTCCGTCGTCAGCATGATGACGTCTATGGACTCCGTCCCGGCGCCCAGTGAATGCACCTTCACCGTCTTCACCCCGGCGGTGAGGTTGAATTCGTCGGTGTCGTTGAACCATTTGAACGACGCGGAAGATGCCCCCTCATCCCTCAAGTCGAATCTGCTGCTATTCCGTCCGTCTATTTCCACGGTGAAGTTTTTGCTGCTATTGTCGTATACTGTTCTGACCCATAACGTGTAGTTAACGTTCAAGGGCACATCTATGAACGTGTTCATGGAGGCGAAGTCCCTTACGTAGCTGTCTTCGGACGCGTCGGAGTCGTCCACCACTGTTTCGCCTGTGAGGGAGTAGTCTTCAGCCTCCGTCCATATCATGTCTTTAGCGTTCTCGCCGCGGAAGTCGAGCGTCAGGTTCAATTCCAGGGGCTCGTACTCCAGGGTGAGGTTCCTGAACCAAACCGTCTTCTTGCTGAGGTTCCCGTAACCGTACGCGTACTTGAACGGATGGAGTGTGAAGTCCACCGACGCGGTGGCAGAAGACAGTGCTCCAGCGTTCAACGAGAGTTCCGCCGCTGTTTCAGTGGCGTACGCGCCTTCAACGTAGTCTGTGTAGTTCCGTATGGTCGACGGTATTCCTGCGGCGGGGAACCGGTCGTTGAACCCGTATACGGTGTCCGAGCCCGCCCTAACGGCGGCGTCCAACCCCAGTATTTCCTCCACGTCACAGGCGACGTCGTCGAATACGTTGGCTGTTTTTTCGGCTCGTATGTCTGCGGCGGTGGAGGCGTAGTCTGTGGTGTAGAAGTAGTAGGAGAATACGAACAGGGACGCCAGCATCAACACCGTCAAGGCGGTGAACAGGTAGCCTCTCATCTCGACCACACCCTCGCCCTGGCTGTGTAATAGTCGGTGCCGTTCACTATGATGCGTTTCGCCATCACGTAACTGTATGATTCGTTGCAGCCGCTGCTGTTGCTGTAAAACACTTGCCCTGATGCGTTCACCACCGTCAGGTTGAGGCACAGGTTATGGGGCATCGAATACATGAGCTCGCTGACGTCTCCCGGCCGGCCGTTCAACGCGTCGACGATGCTGCCCTCCTTGTCTCCCACGGCCAGGAAGTCAGCGGCCGCCGCATACATTTGTTCGCCGGTGTCGTGGCTGGGGCGGGTTACGAAATACAGTATGCCGGTCACCAGCACCGCCCCCACCATGAGGGCCACCATCGCGTCCATGGTGAGTATGAACCCTTTTTTCATTTGTCGTAGTACGCCTCCAACCTCAACTCCACCCTCGTATCGTTCAGCAGCGCGTAGCGCCTGAAAACCCTGACCTCACCAGACTCCACCGTCCGGCCGGCGCTGTACAATACCCTGGCGTCGCCGCTCCAGTTCTCTATTACGCTGACGTTGAATTCTTCGTCCCCCAGCCCCAGTATCTCCCGGAGGTCCTGGTAGTCTGCGGCCTCTAACGCCTCCAGTTTGTTCCTGTCCAGTATGTGCGGATCGGATGCGAGGCCGAGGGCGTCGACGTTATCCCTGTCTATCGATCCCTGGAGGTGCCAGTCAGGAGGCTGCCCCCCCGTGCCGACCAGCATGGAAGACACAGCCAGCAGCCTCTCCTGGCGGGCGTCCGTCTCCCGGTAATCCGTTACATTGGTTCTTGAAAGCCCCCACAGCCACAGAACCGTCAGTATTATAACCAGGAAAAGCAGCAGCGCCGCCACTAAATCCAACGTCAACACCAGCCCCCTGTTGTCCGAAGATTTCATGTCAAATAGATTGTCCCGTTCCTGTTTTCAACAGTCACCGTGCCTTTGCCGAGTGTGAGGCCGTCCGTGGTTCCATTTACTCCGCCGGTGACGTACTTCCACTCGAACTCCCTGCCGTAGGAGGGCACCTCCACTGTCACCAGCCGCCGATACACCGTCACCGTGTAGTCTAAGCCACCTGTCAGCTTCTCAGGCAGGGTGACGTTGACTTCCGCGCCGTCGCCTGCGAGGTATGCGGTGTTTATGGCGTGGGCTACGGCCTCCGCAGTCTTGTCGCCGTCCATGGACCAGATGTCCTCTGCCGTGGTCTTCCGCTCCTCGGATATGAAGTTGAACGCCACCAGAAAGATAATGGACACTATCCCGGTGATTATGATGTATTCCACCGTAACCTGTCCCCCGTTCATCCTCAACACGAGCCGCTGCTCCTGGTTATGCTGACCGCCGCTTCCGCGTATTCCACGTCGATGCAGTATCCTCCAGATGTCGACGGTATGCTCCCTGTTATGTTAGCGTCAGTGAACGCGTCGAACACCTCCTCCTGACCGCGCACATACACTATGCACTGTATGTGTCCCACGCCACCGGGCAGCGTGGTTATGGTGAAGTTGCTGGCCTCCGGCACCGTGACATAGAGTCTGGTCTTGGCGCCCGTTCCCTGGCTGTACACGAAGTCCACCGCGTTTTTGATGTCGTTCAACGCCGCCTTCGCCTTCCCCACGCGGACGTTGCTCTTGAACGTCTGGTAGCTGTTTTCGTTCAGGGAGAGCATGATGGCGAGCACCAGTATGGCGACGGACATTATCACAATCCATTCCACCGAGGCCTGACCACTCATCGATAGAATATAAGCCGGGTATTTTATTAAACACCGCATATACTCATGTATATGAACCCGAAGATAGAGGACCTCCGGAAGAAGGCGTTCGTACTCTACGAGGGTCCCGATGGAGTTCAGAAGGTAGACCAGGCGGTCAAGAAAACCGGCGTCTCGGAGGACGAGCTGAAGGACGAGCAGCTGAAGCTGGTCCTCAACAGGATAATCAAAAACGTTTTCATCGACTACGTCGGCCTGGAGAGGACGAAGGAGGTGCTGGCGAAGGAGACCCTCCACGTCCCAGGGTACCATCGCACGGTGGAGGAGAAACGCGGGAAAATACACATCCTGGAGCGGATAAACTTCACCAAATGGTTTGTGGTGGCGGTTGTGGCGCTGTTGATTCTCGTGGTGGCGGTGGCAGTCTATTACACCACCACCTTCCAGACAGTCAAACTCTGCGATAAAAAAACCGACCCGGCGGAGCGAGACCGCTGCTTCCTCTCCCTCGCGTTGAGCACAGCCAACGTCACCTTATGCGACAAACTGTCCACGCAGAAGGCAACATACAACTGCTACGGGTCGGTGGGGATGAAACTCAACGACACAGAGATATGCAAGCGTGTTCCCGGCGAGGACATCGACTTGATGGCGATACACGACAAATGCATCATGTGCGTGGCGTTCAACCTCAACAACGAGAGCCTGTGCAGGTCGTTCATGAACCCTATGAAGGTGGCGGAATGCGAGACCCAGCTGGAACGCGGGTACTCGCTGGTATGCCCCCGCTGAAGCCGTTTTATACGCTTAAACGTAAGTACTCTTGGGTGTCCCGGGTCTATGTTGGACGGATTGCTGAACAAGTTGGGGGGGTTATTCAGGCGGAAGAAGAGTGTCACCACCGTCAGACTGGAAATTATTGCCGAACAGGTCAAGGAGTTCAACGAAGCAAAGGAGCAGATAAACGACCGCATACACACGCTGGAGTCCAAAACCGACGAACTCGACGTTACAGTCTCAAAAACCCTTGAACTCACTCACGAGAATCAGGAGCGGCTCACCAGCATCGAAGACAATCTGGAGAGGATCATAGCCATGTCGGAAAACCTGCTGGAGAAGGCGGGTGTCAGGGAACAGGGACAGCAGGAGGCGCAGGAGAACGCTGAATCGGAATAATATATACCCTTTACAAATACTGTAACGCAGGATGGCTGAGGAACCAGACGAGCAGGAATCCGACAACCAGTTCCTGAGCATGCGGATTAAAAGGGACATGCTGCACACCAAGTTAGGCGGCGCCCTTCCCTACGGTTCCCTGATGCTTATAGAGGGGAAGGACGGGATGGGCAAGAGCCTGCTGGTCCAGCGTCTCCTGTATTCGTCGCTGGTTAACGGCGCAACCGCCACCTACATCAGCGCGGAACTGTCGACGAAGGAGTTCCTGGAGCAGATGGACTCCCTCCAGTACGTGGTCGACGAATACGTGATAGACGAGCGCCTCCTGTTCATACCCATGTTCCCGTTCATAGGCGGAGGAAAACTGCGGAAAGACTTTCTTGAAAGGCTGCTGTCCGCCAAGAAACTATTCGAGAAGACGGTGATAATCATAGATACCATATCCTTTCTGCTGGTGCAGGGCAACATCAGCGACGAGAAAGCATTCGAGGTCATTAAGTTCTTCAAGAAACTCACCAACAAGGGGAAGATTGTGATGATGACCGTCGACCCCGACCAATTGAACAAGAGCCTGTTAACGCTCTTCCGGTCGGTGTCGGACATATACCTGGAGTTCGGGATGAAGGAGCTGGGAGGGGAAACCAAGAAGTACATGGCGGTGAACCGGTTCAAGCGCAGCAAGATACAGGTTGTTCCCCAGATTGCGTTCCGTGTTGAGCCGGGCCAGGGCCTCATCATAGACATAGGAGGTTTGGCTTAGGATGCCGGACGAGAAGGAGTTCCAGGAGGCGCAGGCGAGGAACCCGCACCTGCGGGAGTACCTGCAGAACAAGAGCGTGGAGAAGCCGGACTTCTACGTGCAGCTGGACCGGAGTCTGAAGGGGGAGGAGTTCCCCAACATCATGTACCCCGTCGGCGACCCCATATTCATCCACATCCTCCGCCGCCCCGGGGAGAACGAGACCCAGTACATTGCGGTGGAGCCTCAGCTGATGCCGCATGAGCAGGAGATGTTCAACAAAATCAGCGACCAGCTGATTAAGATAGCTCACACCATGGACACCAGCGAGACCACCGAGGACCTCAGCGACATACTGGTGAAGCTGATGGGTGATTTGGTGGAGGTGGAGGGTAAGAGGCTGGAGTCCGGCAGGAAGAAAGGCGCCATAGAAAATATTATGTCGCAGTTAGGAGGTGGCGGAAGAATCAGGATGACCCAGCAGGAGTACGAGAAAATCAAGTACTTTCTCATCCGCGAACGGGTCGGCTACGGCATACTGGAGCCGCTGCTCCGTGACCCCTACATAGAGGACATACACTGCATAGGCGTCGCGAGAGTGTATACCATCCACAAGATTTTCGAGATGGTTGCCACAAACATCATATTCAACACAGACCTGCAGTTGGACAAGTACGTCTTCAACAGCAGCGAGCGGGTGGAGCGGCCGGTTAGCGAGGCGCAGCCGGTGGTGGACGCCATCATGCCGGATGGCAGCCGGGCCAACTTCATCTACGGTCGCGAAGTAAGTTTGGAGGGCAGCAGCTTCACCATCCGGAAGTTCAGCAAGGTCCCCATCAGCATCACCCAATTGGTGAACTGGCGCACGATGACCGCGGACATGGCCGCATACATGTGGCTGTGCCTGGAGAACGGGATGAGCATATTCATCTGCGGCGAAACAGCCTCCGGGAAGACGACGACGTTGAACGCTGTCAGCGCATTCATCAAACCGGACGCTAAGGTCTACAGCGTCGAAAACACACCCGAGGTAACGATGCCGCATCCGGCGTGGCAGCACCTCGTAACTAGGGAGTCCGGGAAGGAAACGGACGTGACCATGATGACGCTGCTGGTGGCGGCCCTCCGGTCAAGGCCCAACTACATCATCGTGGGTGAGATACGTGAGAAAGAGGGCAACATAGCGTTCCAGGCGATGCAGACCGGCCACCCGGTTATGAGCACCTTCCACGCCGGCGACCCCCACAAGATGATACAGCGTATGACCGGCCACCCAATCAACGTCCCCATATCTGCGATAGACAACCTCAACGTCGTCTTAATCCAGCAGGCCGTGTACCTTCACGGGAAGTTCGTCCGCCGTGTCCTGAGCGTCACAGAGCTTATCAAATACTACGACGAACTCGGCAAGGTCGGAACCGCGGCCGTGTTCGAGTGGGTGCCGACGTCGGACGAGTTCGGCTTCCTCGGCTACCACAACAGTTACATCCTGGAGGAGAAGATAGCCCGGATGCTCGGCTACAAGGACGTGCGCGAAATATACAATGAACTCGAGTACAGGGCAAAAATCATAAACAAGATGATATCTGAGGGCATATTCAACTACTTCGACGTGTGGGAGATAATAAAGTCCTACTACTACAAGGGCAAGGAGGGTCTCCCATTCTCGGTGTAACATGGACTTCGAGGAGGCAATCAGGCTAGCAGGCTACAACACTGTAGACGACTACTTCAAGAAATTCGTGGCACCGGTGCTGGCGGTCACCATGGTGTTGTTCATCTCCGGCCTACTGTTCGTGGTATTCTACGGCGGCACCTTCGACCTGGGCGTGCCCCCCATGGTTTTGCTGCTGGCGCCGATGATAATAATGATACTCGGGGTTTCCGCCATCTTCGTCTACCCCTACTACGTGATAGAGCGTATTAAGGTGAACATACACGAGAACATACACTACTTCATAACCTACGCCGGCGCCCTCTCAACCCTGCACGTGAAACGCCGGCAGCTGTTCCGCCTAGCATCCCAGCGCGTCGAATACGGGGAGATTGCGAAGGTGATGGAGAAGGTCGCGTATTTGTCGGACTACTGGAACCTGGGGCTGGTGAGGACGTGCAGGAAACTCAGCACCCTTGTGCCGTCGAAGATTCTCGGCAACTTCCTGGACCGGATGAGCGCGGCCTTCGACTTCGGTGAACGCATCGACGCCTTCCTCCGGAAGGAGCAGTCCGCCGTCATGGAGGACTTTGCATCCGAGTACAAGCAGAGCCTCCAAACACTTAGCCTGGTCCAGGACGCCCTTGTATCACTCACCATAGCCATATCCTTCATGATGGCCATCGCCTTTATGTTGCCGTTGGTGATGGGCTACAACATCTACATGCTCGTCGGCCTCAGCGCACTCGCACTATTCTTCATAGATCTGCTGTCGATTGTGTTCATAGACAGTTTCATAACCCACGACCCCATAACCCACCGCCTCCCCATCAAGCCTCCAGAATATAAGAAAATGAGGCGGGTTTTGATACCCGTAATAGCGTCCTGCTTCGTCTTGGGCGTACCCCTCCTAATATTCAGACCCCTCCCCTGGTTTCCCGTGCTGATGGCCATTTCCGCCTCCCCCCTGGCGGTGATAGGGTTCATGTCCCAGCAGATGGAGAACGCCGTAATACGCAAGGATCAGGCTTTCCCCGCGTTCGTCCGCTCCCTCGGCGGCTCACTGTCGGCCCGCGGCGGCAGTTTATACAGTACCATAGGGCCGCTCAGGATACACGAGTTCGGGGTCCTCAACGACGCGGTCAACAAACTCTACATGCGTTTGAAGGTGCGTTGCGACAAATTCCAGTCGTGGATGTACTTCGCCGGCGAGACAGGCAGCAACATGATAGAGAAGTTCGGCAGCATATTCATACAGGTCATCAACCTCGGAGGCGACCCGGAGGAGGCGAGCCAGATAATCAGCGACAACTTCATACAGCTGCTGTCCCTTAGGGAGCTGCGGCTTCAGCTGGCGTCCAGCGTCAAAGGCGTATACTACGGGACGCTGCTGGGGGTCACCGGTTCAGCCTACGCCACACTCCGGATGGTCGGCATACTAGACAACACGTTCAAGCAGTCTTTCGCGGCGATAGCTCAGACGCCGTCGGTTAGCAGCCTCACTCAGGGCCTGCTCCCGTCGATAGGTGAAATAAACGTGCCTTTGGTGCAGGACCTCCTGTTCATCGTGCTGCTGCTACACGCGGCCTTTTCAGCTTACTCGATAAAGATGGTGGACGGCGGCAGCAAATACACGGCATTGCTGGATTTCGTGCTGATGGTGTGGTTCGTGGCCATACTGGCCGTGGCATTGCCGGCGCTGTTCGACTGGTTGTTCGCGCAGGGGCAGGCCGGCAGCAACGTCGTCGGCGGGGTGGCGCCGGTTACCTAGCAGAACATAGCCAGCACGCCCACGCCCTCAAGGACGGGGGGCGTGGACTCGTTCTCCAACACGTCGACGCCTTCTATGACGTTGTGGCCCACTAGGTACTCCCTGGACAGGTCCTCGGGTTTGAAGGTGTACTGGACTGTCCTCTTTTCTCCTGCTCTGAAACTAATCCTGAGGAGAGCGGAGTCCACAGTCTCCCCTGAACCCGCGTCCACTAAAACAACGTTAGCGTCAACTGTGTGGGCTCCCCCCATGTTCAGGTACGTTATGGTTCCGGTGTATCCCCACTCGTCCACGGGCGCCAGACTGCAGTTGAACTCCCGCATCCACTTCCCCACAGGATACACCACCTCCTTCACCTCGTTCGACTTGAAGGTTTCCACGTAGACCTCAGAGTATTCCCTGCTGCCGTAGGCTGCAGCCTCCAGGGACGCGTTTTTTTCAGAGCCGTGGTTGACTGCGATGCCCCCGACCAACGAACCCTCCGCCGGTTCTGAAGCCACCTCGTACAGCATCACCTTCACGCCAGTGGAGGGGTCCGTCTCGTTTTTCAACAGTCTGAAGTACCGGGGTGCGGTGTCGTGTCTCAGCTTGTACACTGTGAGGCGGTTGGTGAACTCCATCGGCGGCTGGTTTTCTGGGGCGAACACTAACCCCCCGCTTATCCGGTAGGCCATCTCATCCCCCATCTTTACCACGTTGAAGTGTTCGCTGGTCAGCATCACATACCGTACGCCGGCTTTACGGAGGTTGGCTGCCGCCTGACGGTCCAGCTGCCACAGCATGTCGTGTACTTCAGCCCGTATCCTCCCCGGCGTGGAAGCGGCTTCCAACCCGGACACCACCTCCACCATGTATCCGCGGTCCCACCCCGTCAGCACCATGCCTCCGTCGTTGTTGCCGCGCAGCCATTCAAGGACATGGTATTCAGTGTCCGACACTATCCTCCTAGGCTCCAGATTGTATACGTACGCCGCGTTGGCCGCTACACCCACCAAAACAACAACGGAAGCGGCGGCAACCATGCCCTTCACGCCATTGACCCTCCACAGTGTGAAGAGTAGGACTGCCCCCCCCAGAAGGTATATGATGTTGTAATGCAGCGGCTGGTGGGTGTTGAAGTAGACGTACGCGGACGCAAGCACCCCGGAACCGGCGGTCAGGTACAGCCTGTTTCTCCTGTCCAGCCCCAAGACCTTCTCCTTCACACCCCAGTCCACGACCGCGTAAGAAAACAACAACGCTACGCCGAGGTCGCTTATCCTCGTACCCCGGTCCATCACCGTCGCCACCACAAACCCGACCGCCGTAAGCGTCAGCCCCACAGTGTCCCTCCTTTTGTACGCGGCTGCTACGCCGAAGGGCATGAGGAACAACAGCATGTTGTATCTGAGCCAGAACGTCAGCATGCTCAGGGGCAGCACGTCGACGCTCCCCATCCTCCCCTGCGGGAGGAGTTCGAGCTTGGATGCGAGGTACGTGTTGAGGCCCCACTGACCGGCGGCCGCCAACGCCACCAAACCCAATGTCATATAGGCGGCGTGTACGTTCCTCCCCCCATAGTATCTTTCAAGCACAACGTATCCGACATACACTGCGGATGCGCCGACCGCGACGTAGACGACTTCGTTGATGAACCGCGCCCAATACACTATGATCGCGTACGCGACAACCAGGCTGTACCGCATCCAGCCCTTGACCTTAACAGCCTTCACTGTCATCCAAAGCAGCAGCACCATCACCGGCAGCTGCAGGTGGTCGTGGGTGAACCCCGACAGCGACAGAGCCAGGGGCTCCACCATCCCCCCGTATGCCATGCCTGCGATAAACCCCGTCTTCTTGTCGTACAATTCCGAAGCCAGGAGGAGTATGAGGGAGGCAGTGAGGGCGGACAAAGCCGCCGAGGTTAAGAACACGCCATACAGTGCTAGGTTGCCGGGGAAGAAAACGCCCACCCCGCGAAGAAGCCACACCGTCGGGTCTTGGAGCATGTAGCCTGTGACATGGGTGCCTTTCATGACGCCGGTATACAGCCAGGACTCCGCGTGGTTGACTGCATGCCATCCCAGGCGGCTCTGGAACATGAAGTCGAGCACCGCCCTCGCCGCGAAGGACACGGCGAAGACCACCGCACCCAGCTTCCACACACTGGATTTCAGCAGGTCCTTCAAATCCATCCTCCTTATATTATCCACTGAACAATATATAGGTGGTCTAAATGAGGTATCTGCCTCTAGTGTGTGTTCTGCTCGTCTGCGGGTGCATCGGCTCCACTTCGGAGGCTGAGACGGAATGCCCTGTTTCAACAAAGCCGGAGCTTGTCGTATGCGGTAGGCTGGCGGGGGAGTCCAGGGACCAGTGTATTGTGGATGCTGCAGTCCACAGCTCCAAGGCTCCATTGTGTGCGGACGTTTGCATGCATAACCTCCGCAACCTCTGTTATCATAAGGTTGCTAAGAAGGTCGGGGACGTCCAGATTTGCCTTAACATAAAAAACGACGACTGGCGCCTCAACGACTGCATATCCAGCGCTACACTCTAGAATTCTAGAACCAGCTCCGGTCTGCTGACGCCCTTCACGAACCCGTATCTCCGGAGTTCCTGGAGTATTTCTTCGTCCGACAAGCCGCGGTCACGCAACTCCCTGGCTTTAGCTCCGGCCTCCTCCACTTCAACCATGCGGGCGTATATGGCGTCGCCTATGCCCTTCTCTTCTTCAGCGCGTTTCTCCGCGTCCTCCAGTGCTTCCTCCTGCTTCCGGAGTATGTCCTCTATCTTCCCCCTCCTGTCGTCTACCCTGGATTCAATGACGTCCTTCTTCTCAGCAATCTCCTTCCTGCTGAAGTAGTCGTCGACGGCGTCGTTGAAGGTTTCCTTTTTCTCGCCGTCTCCGCCGAACGGAGTAACATCATCCTCCGACACCCGTGCGTCGACTTCCCCGCCCACGCGCTCCAGAAACGATTTGAATGCCTGCCACAGCTCTTCCCCGCCCTCCTCCGCGTCCGGCTTAACCCCGGCCTTTTCACACACCTGTTCGGCGTATTCTCCGCCGAGGCTGAACTTCGTGGCAAGCGTCGCCGCAACACCTTTCCCGGATTCCTCCATAATCCGGTCGAACCCTCCCCTGTCGACTTCGTAGGGGTCCGTCACCTCTGGTGGGTACTCGTATTTTTTTCCGACACCCAGCGTCCTAGCCCGCCACTTCTGCCAGTCCAACAACCCCAGAATATTCATGTCGTTGTCGCATAGTATGGCGTTGCCTTTGCTGAACAATTCGAACACCAAGACATATTCATCGAATAACAGTTCCACGACGCGGTCGAATCCGTGCTGCCTGACCCCAGTTATCTCCTTCCCCCTCAAGTGTTTCCTCAACTGCATCGCGAACGAAGACGGCTGCTTCGGCGGCGTCCGCCTGTATCTTGTCAAGCAGATGAAGTCCGGGTTGTAGACGAGCTCCCTGCTCCCGCCCCCGTATAAACGGAACACCAGCTCCCGCTCACCCACCTGAAACACCTTATCCACCCTCGACCCGACCAGCAGCTCCTGGAACTCCCGCACCAGCACCCGCAGGTCGACGCTCGACAGCTCCGTCTTCATCTTTGTTTGAAATTGTTTTGAAAACCCCTTAATACTTTATAAAAAGTGTTACTCGAATTAAATAAGGGGTGTAGAATCCATAAAGGTGGCGGATTGGACGTCAAACAATATCCTGTGTTGTCAGCCGTTGCTCTACTGTTCATGCTCTCCACCGTTTCAGCAGACACCGAAGACATCACTGGCTGCCGCGTCTTGAACGAGTCCGGCAAAACCTATCGCCTCACCCAGCCCGTGTCCTCAACAGGCACCTGCTTCACCATAAACGCATCCAACGTCACACTCGACTGTGTTAGCTGGAGCAACACCGTCACCTACGGGACATCATCCGGCTCGACCTTCTACTCAGGAGTCTACATCCTGCCATCCTCCGGAGAATTATATAACAACGACTCCACGGTCCGGAACTGCCTTATCACGACAACCCGCACCACCAGCCCCCGATTTGGTGTCTGGGTTGGCAACACATGGTCTGCGCTGCTCCAGAACCTGAATCTGTCGTCGAACGGATACTACGGCGTCTACAGCAACAACGCCAACGTCTACTACCTTAACATGACCAACATCACCGTCAGCGGCAGCGGCGGTTCATACAACTACTACTTGGAGGACCAGACGTACACCTACGGCGAACACTTGGAGTCCATAGGCAAGATGATGTACATCCGGTGGTCCGAGTACGGCGTCTACAGGGACGTGGTGGTCCGGGGCTCCACAGTCTATGTTTCTCTAGCAGACGACAACCACTTTGAAGGCGTTGAAATACAGGGTGGTTCCTGGACTGGCTTCTACAACGACCGCTCAGACAGGATAAGCATTGTCAACGGGTACATCAACAACAGCGGAGACTATGGAATGTATTTGAATCAGGGAAATCACAACCTCTACAGTAACATTGTGGTTGAGAACTCCGGCGACTATGACTTGTACATGCGGTCCGAGTGCTCGAACGTCACATTCCTGAACTCAACCTATGAGACAGAATACTTCCAGAATTGGGGCATGCCTGAAAACTGGCCGTGTAATTTAGTCCGGAAATGGTATCTGCGGGTGAATGTGTCCAACAGCACGTCACAACTGCAGGACGCCAAGGTCAGGTTGTGGAATGAATCCGGCACATTGGAGTATGAGGTGCTGACGGACTCCGGGGGCCTGACAGACCTGCTGGCGTTGGTGTACTACATAAACCACTCCGGTACCGCATCCTACTGGAACCACACCTTAAACGCGAGCAAGGCCGGCTACCTGACAAACTCAACGTATTTCATGTTCTCCGGCAACGATAATGAGGTCCGCGACATAGTCTTAGAGGGTGGGAGTGAGCCGGTGGTGGTTACTATAGATTCGCCGCAGTACAGCAACTACTCCGCCCAGACAGTGTACTTTAACGTCACCTTGGACAAGGAGGGGAGCTGGTGCGGATTCAGCCTCGACGGCGGAGAAAATACGAGCATGGGGAATATCACGGCCTTCAACTTTGGCTATGTCAACTCCACAGTACCGGACGGTTTCCACAATGTCACATTCTACTGCAACGACACCGCCGGCAGCTGGGGCGAGGCATCCACATCATTTAACGTCGAAACCGGGGAGAACGTCACCTTCTGCAGGAACCTCACCTTGGAAGACACCACACATTATCTGTTGAACGACGTCTTCTCAGAGGAGACTTGCATAACTGTCGAGGCGGACAACGTCACCCTTGACTGCCTAGGCCACACAATAGACTATGGCAACAGCAGTTTGTACACCTACTACTATGGTGTAACATCCGGCTACAACAACACCCGGGTGAGAAACTGTACTGTCCGTGTGGGTACTGCAACACCGATAACCGGGACGAATCATCACTACAAGTCAGGCATATTCTTCGCCTCGAACTACGGCGGCCTTATAGAGTACGTGAACGCAACCAACAACAACCGCGGAATCCTGTTGTCTTCGACCGCCTACAGCACGGTCAGGAACGTGTGGACGTACAACAACTCCGAACACGGAATCCTGTTGTCCGGGGGCTCCAGCAATAAACTCATCAACTCAACCTCCAGCCACAACCACGGCCTATACGGTGACTGGGGTATCGGGGTTGAAGTGGATGATTCCATGAACAACACACTACTCAACGTAACAGCAGACGGCAACAAATACTACGGCCTCTATCTGTCTTCGAGTTCATACAATAACATATTCAATGGAACAGCGGGCGACAACTCAAGGGGGCTGTACATGTATTCGAGTTCATATAACAACCTCGCAGACCTGTGGCTGGAGAACAACACCGCCTATGGAAGCTACCTGTCCAGTAGCGTGAACAACACGTTCAGGAACACCAGCATATTACGGGGGAGGGTCAGAGGTCTCTGGGTTGCCGACGAATACGTCAACGACATAGATGCCAGCAACACCATCAACGGCAAGCCCGTAAAATACTTCGACGGCGTATACAATCCCTGCCCGGACAACCAGCTGCTCGACTACGGAACAGCATACTCCCATTTGAGCCTGATAGGCTGCGACAACGTGACTGTGAAAATGACCGCAGACGACCTCATTTTCTTGTATCGGACGAACAACTCCCGCATACTGGATTCCAACTCCACCAACGCATACTACGGCGTCTACATGCTCAACTCCACCAACATCACCTTGAGTAACGTCACCTTGGACGAAAACGTCTACGGCGTGTACGACCGATACGGGTTCGGAAACAGGTTCTTCAACCTCACAGCCGACAGCAACACCCAGGAGGCGCTGACCCTCTACTACTCCCACTACGCGGTCGTCGACGGCTTCACAGCCGACAACAACTCAGACGACGGCATATCAGTCCAGTACTCCGACTACTGCAACTTCACCTCCATCCACATGAACTACTGCAAAGACTACTGTCTGTACGTGAGCAACTCAAACCACCCTATGCTCGAAGACCTTCGCTTCAACGGCAGCGGCTCTTACGGGGCGCGCATCGACTACGGCGTGAACGTGTCGGTGGTGAACTCCTCCATAACACGCAACACATACGGCATGTACTTTATGTACTGCTCCAACAACACCGTATCCGCTTGCAACTTCACCGCCAACAGCAACTACGGCGTAATGTTATACTCCAGCCCCGACAACAGCTTATACAACAACCTCTTCAACAACACCGTCAATGCGCAGTTCGCGGGCGCCACATACCATAACGACTGGAACACGACAAATGCTACCGGTGTTAACGTGTTGGGCGGGAACGTGTTGGGCGGGAACGTCTGGCTCAATCCTGACGGCAGCGGCCACAGCGAAAACTGCAACGACACGTTGTTCGACGGCTTCTGCGACGAAATCCACACCCTAGCACCAGACAACGTTGACTACCTCCCCCTCTCGGACCTGTGGGTCACCCCGGAGGTGTCGTTGGCCGACCCCACGACGCCAGCCGGAAACTACAGCAGAGACTACGTCACAGCCAACGTGTCTGCGGTGGACGACAACCTAATCAACGTCACAGCATACCTCTACAACTCCTCCACCCTGCACGCCACCAACTCCTCCGCCTCAACCCCCCTCTACTGGAACATCACCAACCTGCCGGACGACCTCTACTATCTGAACGCGTCCGCCAACGACTCCGACGGCAACTACAACAAATCTGAAACAAACACTTACCTGCTCGACACCACACCGCCTGCAGTGTATTTGGAGAGTCCGGGAGACGACACGCTGGAGCAGACCACCCATGTTGTAGACTTCGAATACAACGTGTCCGACACCACATCCCATATCCTAAACTGCACCTTCTACCTGAATGGCGTCTGGAACGATTCAGACGACTCCGTCGCCGAAGACACCACACAATCCTTCACCAAGGTGCTGGCGAACGGCCAATACAACTGGAGCATAAACTGCAGCGACATCGTCGGCAACGTCGGGAACTCGTCCGCATACAACCTGACGGTCAGCGTCTCAGCCCCCACGGTCGTGTTGGACGCGCCTGTGGACGGCTTCAACTCGTCTTCTTCGAACGTGACCTTCAATTGCTCCGCCGTAGACGACAACGTCGTGGTGAACATAACCCTGTACGGGAACTGGAGTGGCTGGCACGCCAACGAAACCGCGGACGTATCTGATTTGTCGAACGCCATCGGCTGGGCCAGGACACTTGAAGACGGTTTTTACCTGTGGAACTGCCTCGCATACGACGACGCCAACCTCAGCGACTGGGGAGATAGCAATCAATCATTGAAGTCGGATTCGACGCCGCCGACAGTGAACCTTGTGGGCCCGGACAACGGTTCCACAACACAATCCGCGACGGTAACCCTCCGGTACAACGTCTCCGACGTATTGTCTAATGTGGCGAACTGCAGCCTCTACCTCAATGGCCCGTTGAATGAGACCGACGACACAGTCTCCGAGGACACAACCCAGTCGTTCACCCTAAACCTCCCCGATGGTGCATACACTTGGCGTGTGTCCTGCTTCGACTCCGTGGGTAACGCCGGAAACTCCACAAACTATTCATTGACTGTCAGCGTCCCCGCCCCCGGAGGCGGAGGCGTGGGCAGGAGCGTTAAGCCTGAGCTGCGCATGGCGTGTCCGGGTGAGTTGACGGTCGGCGTCCCATACGGAATCACCGTCCGCCTGGATGATGGCCGCGGAACAGGAGCTATTATAATGAATGCTGTGGTTTCAATCTATCTCGGTGGTGAACTCGTGTTTGAGGGTAAAACCGACTCTGGGGGCAGAGTATCCTTCACGCCCTCCGCCCCCGGCTTATACGAGATACTGACTAGCAAAAGTGGGTACCGGCTTATGGAATGCATGGTGGAGGCGGTCGGCGTGGCCACTACAACCCAGTCGACCACCACGAAGACATACTCCACAACGACGTCGTCTACTTCAACGATCTACTCTACAGCGTCATCCCACTCTACCCCCCCAACCCAGACGACATACTCCACAATGATGTCGTCTCATCCAACGTCATCGACTATAGCGTTGGCGGCTGAGGTTCCGTCACCCGCCGCAGTGGAGTCAACGTCCACTACGCAGCCGGAAGCCGGCGCCTCTACAGCACTCATCTACCTGGGATTACTGATTGCGTCCGGGTTTACATTGGCTGCCGCAGCCGCATATGCCATCTCCCGCGGGCGTCCGCGGACAAAAGGCCTCAGGGACTTATAACTGTAAAACAATATTCTACCATGTCCGTCGAAGACACCGCCGGCAAGATTCGGTCCATGGAGGTTCGGGGCGCGTTGAAGATTGCGGTCTCGGCGTCCAAGGCCTTGGAGGAGAGGATTTCGGAGGGCGCGTCGTATGACGAGCTGGTGAAGGCCGGCGACATCTTGAGGGATGCGCGGCCCACCGCTGTTTCACTCCCGAATGCCATCAACTACATCCTCCACCTGGCTGAATCCCACCGAGACGAGGACCCCAGCATAGCCAAAGCCACCCTGCTGGCGGACGTGTCGGACTTCATATCCCAGCTGGACTCGTCCATAGACAAGGCCGCCGACATAGGCGCGAACCTCATCGAAGACGGCGACATTTTGTTGACGATATGTAACAGCCGCACAGTCACCGAAACCATGTCCCGTGCGTGGGGGCAGGGGAAACGGTTCAAGGTGTACGCATGCGAGACGCGGCCGAGGTGGCAGGGCCACATCACAGCCAAAGACCTATCGGCGGCGGGGGTGGATGTGACCTTGATTGTGGACGGCGCAGCATACCACACCATGCTACACCGCGACGTGAAGAAGGTGTTCGTGGGCGCGGACACCGTGTACGCGAACGGCGACGTCATAAACAAGATAGGCACCAGCCAGGTTGCCGTCACCGCTAAGCACGCGGGCGTCGAATTCATAGTCTGCACGGAATCCATAAAGTTCTCCCCCTACAGCATGCAGGGTATGATTTCAGAAATTGAGGAACGCGACCCCAAGGAAGTCGCCGACATAGAAGGTGTGGGCGTGTTCAACCCAGCATTCGACGTCACCCAGAAAGAATACGTGAACATGATTGTGACCGAGTACGGGGTAATACCCCCTGAGGCTGCATACAACCTCATAAAGGAACGTTTCGGGTGGAGTTTACAGTGAAAAAGCTTGATGAAGTCGCGGAGGCCATAAAATCAGGGGATTCGGTGAAGCTGCGGGAGCTCGCGTCCCACTACAGCGACGAAGCATCCACCACCCAGGGCGAGGACATGATAAAGCTCGCCATGGTAACCTACTGCTTCCACAAAATCTACATAAAACTCCACATGCGCGAGAAGACAGAGGAAATCGCTGAAAAGGCGGTGATGAAGCTGGGGGAACACGATTTCGACGGCATACTCTCTGAAATAGATAAATTCGACAGCGAACACGGGTTCTTCGAAGGCGGCCTCGTCGGGAAAGCCAGGATAAAGATTGCCTCCCGGCTACACAGCCGCGGAGTCTCCGTAACCCAGGCAGCCAGCCTCACAGGCGCGAACGTGAGCGATCTGCTCGACTACGTGGGGGAAACCAAGGGCTACAGGCCCAGGGAAGGGAAATCCGTCGCAGAGCGGCTGAACTTGGCGAGGGACATCCTCAAGTAGGCTTTTTAAAGGTAAACTACATATTCATTGCTACGTAGTGAATAGGTAGAATCAGGCAGAAAAAATGTATCCTCAAGGTCCTGCGGCATACGACCGCGCTATAACGGTTTTCAGCCCCGATGGCAGACTATTCCAGGTCGAATACGCCCGTGAAGCAGTCAAAAGGGGCACCACGGCGGTGGGAATAGTGTACGGTGGCGGCGTGCTGTTGGCTGTGGACAAAAACGTTTCAACCAGCCTGATTGTCCCCAAAAGCATCGAGAAAATATTCCAGATAGACGAGCACATTGCAGTTGCGACATCCGGTTTGGTGGCTGACGCCCGACGTCTTGTCGAAGACGCGCGGGTGAGGGCTCAGCGCCACCGTCTCGTATACAGCGAGCCCGTGAACGTTGCAGGCCTAACCAGGGAGCTGTGCGATATCAAGCAGGCTTACACCCAGTTCGGCGGCGCACGCCCATTCGGCACCGCGCTGCTGGTTGCTGGGGTCAACGACCGCCCGCATCTGTTCGAGACAGACCCCAGCGGCGCGTTCACAGAATACATGGCGGGCGCCATAGGGATGGGGAAGCGGGACGTGGAGAAGCTGCTGGAGGAGAAGTACAGCCCCGGGGTCAGCAGGCAGGAGGCGGTCAACCTCGCCCTCATAGGATTGAACAGGGTGTCCGAGGGCAAGGTGAAGGCGGAGAGCGTCGACATGATAACCGTCGAAGTCAAGGACAAGTACGTGCCGGTGCAGACCGGGGAGATAGAGAAGTCTATTAAAGAATTGGGTAAGGAACTAGACAGTAAGGAACCCAAGGAGTAACGTTCATCAGAATATATCATCTGCCTTTTGTGCGTGGATGGAGTGTGGAAGCATGACCAGTTTAGAAGACGCCGTGATAGTGCGGTTGAAGACCCACGGCGAAACATACGAGATATACGTGGACCCAGACCCGGCCCTCGAATACAAGAGCGGCGGAGACGTCCGCCTCGAAGACGTACTGGCCGCGGAGCACGTGTTCAAGGACGCCAAAAAGGGGGAGAAGGCCAGCGAGGAACACCTCCTCGAACTGTTCAAGGCCGAGGACATGAACGGGGTATACGACGAGATACTCCGCAAGGGCGAACTCCACCTCACCACCGAGCAGAGGCGGAAGATGATGGAGGACCGCTGGAAACAGGTGGCCGCCGTAATAGCGCGGAACGCCATAAACCCGCAGACCAACACCCCCCACCCAATCAATCGCATCGAGGCGGCGATGGAGGAGGCGCGGGTTGAGATACTGCTTTCCAAGAGCGCGAGGGAGCAGGTGGAGAAGGTGCTGAAGGCGCTGAAGCCCATAATACCAATCAAATTCGAGAAACTCGAGATAGCCGTGAAAATACCCGCGGAGTACGCGGGGAAGATGTACAGCACCCTCCGGGAATACGGTGACGTGAAGAAGGAGGACTGGGTTGGCGGCGAACAGTACGTGCTGATTGAGATACCTGCTGGCATGCAGGACGAACTGTTCAGCCGGCTTAACAGTATGACACACGGCGACGTGAAGACGAAGGTTGTTAAACATGAGTAACGTGAAAGACAGGCAGATAGTGTTGCCCGGGGAGAAACTGGGTGAAGGCGTGAGATGCGAAGGAGAATGCATTGCCGAGGGAGACAGCGCATACTCTCTGGTGAGGGGGCTGGCGCGGGTCAGCGGCAAGAACGTGAACATCATACCGTCGGACGGCGCGTACGTGCCGAAGTCAGGCGACGTCGTACTGGGCGTGGTAGACCGCGACCTCGGAGGCATATACCTGGTGGACTTGGACGGCCCCTACCTGGGCGTGCTCCGGGAGCCGAGGAACGACCGCCGCGGCCCCAGGGAGCAGGAGTCATACTCTGTCGGCGATTTGTTGAGTGCGAAGATAGTGTACGTTGACGAGGTGAAGGAGGCTCAGCTGACGGGCCCCAGGAAGCTCGAGGAGGGGTACGTGATAAGGGTTAAGCCCATGCGGGTGCCCCGCATAATCGGCCGCAAAAGATCGATGATAACGTTGATACGTGATAATACACGATCTCATATCATCGTGGGGCAGAACGGCCTCATATGGCTGAAGGGCGGAAACCTTCCGCTGGCGGTGGAGGCGCTGCGGATGGTGGAGCGGGAGGCCCAGACCTCCGGCTTGACAGACAGGGTTACCAAGTTCCTTAGTTCAAAATCAAAGAAGAAGTGATGCAAATGAGTGGCGAAACGAATATGAAGTTGATAGACAAGGGCGTCAGACTGGACGGCCGAAAGTTCGACCAACTTAGGGAGATAAAGATGAAGGTCAGGGTGTTGAAGAACGCCCAGGGCTCCGCCTACGTTGAGTGGGGTAAAAACAAGGTGTTGGCTGGAGTGTACGGTCCGCGGGAGATGCATCCGCGGCGCCTCCAGAACCCGACGGAGGCTACGGTGCGTCTGACTTACAATATGGCGGCGTTCAGCGTGGACGACCGCAAGCGGCCGGGCCCCGACAGGAGAAGCGTTGAAATCAGCAAGATAAGCAGCGAGGCGCTGACCAACGTCGTACGCACACACAAGTACCCGAACGCGGCAATCGACGTCTTCGTGGAGATACTGCAGGCGGACGCCGGCACACGGTGCGTCGGGTTGACTGCGGCGTCGCTGGCTTTGGCGGACGCGGGAATCCCCATGAGGGACCTGGTTGTGGCCTGCGCGGCCGGGAAGGCGGACGGAGAAATAATCCTCGATTTGATGAAGGAGGAGGACAACTTCGGACAATGCGACCTGCCGCTGGCGATCGTGCCCAGGACCGGGGAGGTAGTGCTGCTGCAGATGGACGGCGTATTGACGCAGGAAGAGTTCGAGAAGGCCTTCGACCTCGCGTTCGACGGCTGCATGCAGGTGTACGAACTCATGAAGAAGACGCTTAAGGAAGTGGAGGTGCAGGAATGAAAATAGAATACTATCTCAAGAGAGACTACATAGCCAACCTCGTGTCGGAGGGCAAGAGGGTTGACGGCCGGAAACTCGACGAAATAAGGCCGTTGGAGATAACAAAGGGCTACGTCGGGGAGAAGTCCAGCGGCTCCGCATATGTGAAACTCGGCGACACCGAGGTGTTGACGGGCGTCAGCATGGACGTCGCGGAACCCTACCCGGACTCGCCGGACTCCGGCGTCATGACGACGGCAGCGGAGCTGCGGCCGATTGCGTCACCGTATTTCGAGTCGGGGCCTCCGCGTGAACACGCGATTGAGTTGGCGCGTGTCGTTGACCGAGGAATACGGGAGTCAGGCTGCATAGACTTCAAGAAACTCTTCATCGAAGAAGGGAAGGTGTGGATTCTGTTCTTGGACATCCACATACTCAACAACGACGGCAACCTAATCGACGCCTGCGGCATATCCGCAGCAGCAGCATTGTTGGATTCGAGGATGCCGAAATTGGAGGACGGCAGGGCCGTGCGCGGGGAATGGGACGGTAAAATCCCCATGGAGTCGACGCCCGTGCCGCTGACCTTCCACAAGATCCGGGACAAGATAATACTTGACCCGACCACCGACGAAGAGTACGCGATGGACGCGCGTCTGACGGTAACCACCACGGACACGCTGAACGCGTTGCAGAAGGGCGGGACAGGCTCCTTCACCGTCGACGAGGCGAAGTCGTGCGTCGACACAGCCTTCAAGAGGGGCAAGGAGATACGGTCTGTGATGGAGAAATAAGGGTTTTAATCGCCGGCCCAACCGGCCGGCGATATTTATAACCCCCTACTTCCTACAACATAAGCCAAGATGTTCAGTCACACACGCAAGGTCGGGAGCATGGGCCGCTACGGCACCCGCGTAGGCCGGAAACTCCGGAACGAAGCCGTTAAGGTGGAGGTTGACCGGAGGAAGGCCAGCGGCTGCCCCACATGCAGCAGGGGGAAGCTGAAGCGGGTTTCCGCGGGCGTCTGGATGTGCCGGACCTGCGGATACACGTTCACGGGCGGCTCCCACGTACCCGTTGTCCGCCGGGTGACGGCGGAGGAGGAGCAATGACCTACGTATGCATAGAGTGCGGTGCGGAATACGAGTACGAGGAGCTGGCGCGGAACAAGATGAAGTGCAACAGCTGCACTGAGAAGAGGAGCAACATCTGGATTAAAAAGCGCCCCGAAAACATAACCAAGACCGTCATCGCGAGATGAACACACTCACTGTCAGGGTGAAGGTTCCAGTGGAAGCCGCCGAAGCAGTCCTGCAGTCGATTAAGCCGGAGGCGGAGTCCGACGCCTACCAGCGCAGCGAAGTCAGCCTCTCCTATGAAGACTGCGAAATCGTACTCAATGCGAAGGCCGGGGACCTCCATGCGATGCGGGCCGCCGCCAACACCTACATACGGTGGCTCGACATGTGCCTGAAACTCACGGAGTCAAAATAGTTTAAACTTTATTTTAAACTGTTTAAACTTTTTTCTGAATATCTTATACTCCTCCCTCCCCCCTTTTATACCCTCTCTCCTTATGTATTGAGGCAATGGATGTTCCACAGCAGGTGCAGGATAAGCTGGCGCAGTTCCAGAACCTCCAGAACCAGCTTCAGATGATTGCGGTGCAGAAACAACAGCTGATGCTGCAGAGCACGGACTTGGAGAATGCCCGGAAGGAGCTGGACAAACTCCAGCAGGGTAAGGTGTACCGTATGGTGGGGCCGGTGATGGTGGAAACCAACAAAGACGACGGCCTCAAGTACCTGGGAGACGAGAAGGACACCGCCTCCGCTAAGCTGAAGGTGCTGGAGAAGCAGGAGAAGAAGCTAGCCGAGAAACTCAACCAGATGCGCTCCGAAATCCAGGGGATGCTGCAGCCACCGACGGGCGGCTGAAACACGATGGACTGCGACACAGTCATAGTCCGTTACGGCGAGATTTTTCTGAAGAGCGGCTACGTGCGCCGGCAGTTCACCCGACAACTGGTAGGCAACGTACGCCACGCACTCGACTCCTCCGGCTTAGAGGCTAAGATTCTGACAAAGAGGCACCGCATATACCTGAAGTCCCCGGAAGCCGATAAGGCCGCCAAACGGGTTGCAGAAGTCTTCGGGGTTAAGTCGGTCAGCCCCGCTGTCGAAGTCGACTCCGACCCTCGGAAACTGGCTGAATCCGTTGTCGAACAGTTCAGAGGCCTGGACGGCTCCTTCGCTGTTAGGGTCCGCAGGTCAAGGGATTACGGGAGGTCGAGCAGGGAGTTGGAGAGTATGCTGGGCGCCCGCATCCAGGAAGAATACGGGAACCCCGTTGATCTGTCGAACCCGGATGTGACGGTGGGGGTGGAGGTGAAATCCGACACCGCATACGTGCACACCGCATCATACGATGGATTCGGAGGCCTCCCGTATGGGACCCAGGGTCCGCTGGCTGCGGAAGTAAACACCCGAAGGGGTGCGTTGGCTGCGTGGATGATGATGCGCCGCGGCTGCCTGATAAACCTGCTGGGTCCGAAGGAATACGCTGTGAAACTCAGTTACTACAGCAACCCCGGCGTGAAAGTCTACGGTTCACTGGAGGAAGCACTCCAGTGCTCCCTGGGGCTGGTGTCTCCTGCGTCGGTGGAGGACGTCAGCATGCGGAAGAAGGATGTGCCGGTGTATCATCCGCTGATAGGGTTTGACGACGGCGAAGTCGAGGACATGCTGTCACGCACCCGCTTGTAGTTTTTATTCGCGGGACATAATAGTTTACTGATGCCTGAGCTGCTGGACTCCTACGGGAACGTGAAGATTATGGAGGGGGATGGGGACCAGATACCCTACTACATCTCGTTGACGCCTGAACTGACTGAGGAGGAGAAGAAGGTCATCTCCGAGGCCCGTAACTTCATAGGAGACTACAAGAAGATTACCGCGGAGCTGGAGAAGATACACAGCAGCGTGGAGAAGGAGGAGTTCCTCCGAAACTATTTGAAGGAGCAGATTAAGGGCCGGAACGTTTCCGCCGAGAACCTGGAGTACGTGGTTTCGACGGTGATGGACGACATATTCCTCGGCTACGGCCGCCTGGGGCCGTTGATGAGGGATGAGATGCTGGAGGAAATCATGGTCAACGGCGTCAACAACCCCGTGTTCGTCGTCCACCGCAAGCACGGGATGTGCGTGACCAACGTAAACTTCGAATCCCATGAGCCGCTGGAGGATCTGATACACTGGCTCGCCAACTACGTCGGCCGCGAACTGAACGAGGAGAGTCCGCTGCTGGACGCGCACATGCCCGACGGCAGCCGGGCGAACGTGGCCATCCCTCCCGCAGCCCCCTACGGGCCGGCGGTGACTATACGGAAGTTCAAGAAGACCCCCTATAACATATTAGACCTCATCGAGTTGGGGAGCATGAGCTCGGAGCTGGCGGCGTTCCTGTGGGTGTGCGTGGAGGGGTTCGGGCTGTCGCCCGTGGATTTGCTGATTGCGGGCGGCGCGGGCTCAGGGAAGACGACGTTGTTGAACGCCCTCGCCATGTTCATTCCGAAGACGGAGCGGGTGGTTACGGTTGAGGACACGTTGGAGCTTAACTTCGAGTTCATAGAGAACTGGGTGCCGCTGGAGGCATCCCCTACCGTAACAGATTTGAGCCACAGATTAAGCATGCATAGTCTCCTGAAAAACAGCCTCCGCATGCGGCCCGACCGCGTCATCGTCGGCGAGGTGAGGGGGCAGGAGGCTGAGACGTTGTTCGTGGCCATGGACATCGGATTGGACGGGAGCATGTGCACGCTGCACGCCAACAACTCCCGCGAGACCACCATCCGGCTGATGGACGAGCCCATGAACGTTCCCATACGCATGATTCCCCTGTTGAATTTGATTGTGGTGATGAACCGGATATTCGACCGGAAGCGCGGTATGATGAGGAGGATCACGCAGGTTTCGGAGGTGTCTGGCGTCGAAGGGGAGGTGGTGCAGCTGGGCGACATCTTCTACTACGACATCAACAGCGACCAGGTCAAGCGCACCGACTACCCCATATTGTTGACGGAGAAGATAGCCAAGGACTGCGGCATCACCAAGAAGCGGTTGAACACTGAACTCCTCATCCGCGAAAAGGTGCTGCAGTACATGATGGCGAAGGGGATACGCGACAACGACGCAGTCCAGAACTTCTTCCAGAAATATCACCGGAACCCCAAGAGGGTGATATCTGAGATAAAAGGCATGAACAACTCCGCCGAGTGAATTACGTCTTGTCGAGACAGCTGTTTCTCACGAACTCGTTGGCTATGCTGCCGCAGACTCCGCCGTCTCCCCTGTTCACGGCTATCTTGTAGTAGCAGAGGTCAGCCAGGTCCTCCGTCTCTATTGTTCCGCACAGCTCCAGGTCGTCGTTTTTGACCGCGATGTCACGTATGCATATGTCCTTCATTCGCTGGCGCTCTATTTTGTCGCATTCGCTGGCGTCTGTGCCTGCGACGGCTTCCCTGAAGTTCTGTATGTCCGGCATCAGCGTCGTCTGCGTGACCCTTCTCACCGTGGTCGTGGTTGTGGCGGTGGGCTGCTCGCCTCCGCCGAGGAATAGAACTAAGGCTACAACGACCACTACTCCGATGACCGCCGCTTTCTCCTCGGTCTTCATGGTAAAATATGAGCGTCGTATTATAAAAGCTCACTTGTATGCGTTGTCCGGGTCGAACACCTTCTCCCCCACCACTTCGAGGCTGCCATCCTCTACCCTGCGGTAGAAGCAGGTCCTGTAGCCTTTATGGCATGCGCCGCCCTTCTGCCCAACCCTGTATATGAGGGCGTCTCCGTCGCAGTCCACCAGCACCTCGTGCACTTTCTGGGTGTTTCCGCTGCTCTCGCCCTTCAACCACAGCTTGTTTCTGGAGGTGCTGTAGTAGTGGGCCAACCCGGTTTCCAGTGTCTTCTCCACCGCCTCACGGTTGGCGTACGCCAACATCAGCACATCCTTGTTTTCCGCGTCCTGCACCACCACGGTGACGAGACCGTCTATGTCGTTTATTTTCCGCGTCTTCAGCTCATCCCACAAGGCCATGTATTTAATAAGGCCGCATTCGTTATTAAAGAAAGTGGCGTATAATCCGAAACCGGAGTTGAGTGAGGACGGCGAAGTCATAGTCAGGGTGAGGTTGCCCAAGAGGGGGCAGCTATTGGGGGGGGTGGAGCAGCTCCTCGGAGACCGCCGTATGAGCGTCCGCTGCACCGACGGCCACACCCGCCTGTGCCGCATACCAGGGAAGATACGTCGGCGCATCTGGATTAAGGAAGGCAACATCGTGTTGGTGGAGCCGTGGGAGGTGCAGTCTAAGGAGCGCGGCGACATACTGTGGCGTTACACCAACCAGCAGGCCGACTGGCTTCGGAAACACGGCTACCTGGAAGGCATAGAGGAATTCTGAGTCTATTTAACCGCCACGGCCTAATGCATTTTCCATGAGGGAGGATGAACTCTTTCAACGCCTGGACGTCGGGGATTTGAAGGAGGCGCGTAGGGAGGCTCACAGCCGGAAAATCAGCGAGGCCGTGTTTGACCGCGAGACGCTGATGGCGTTGTATAAGCTGGCGAAGAAGGACGCCTTCAGTGAAATAGTAAGTCTAGTCTCCACAGGCAAGGAGGCCAACGTCTACCACGGCCGCCGCGGCGACGCGGATGTGGCGTTGAAGGTGTATAAGGTGGAGACCAGCGACTTCCGGCACATGAGCAAGTACGTCCGCGGCGACCCGCGGTTCAGTTCGTGGAAGAACCGCCGCCAGCTCGTCCACATGTGGGCGCAGAAGGAATATAAGAACCTGATGAGGGTGCGCGAGAAGATAAGGTGTCCGCAGCCGGTTGAGCATTACAGGAACGTTTTGGTGATGGAGTTCATCGGCGACGATGCTCTGCCTGCCCCGAAGCTGAAGGAGTCTGCGCCCAGTGAGCCCGCAGCCTATTTTGGCAGGGTGATGGGGTATGTCAAAGAAATGCGTAAGCTGCGTCTTGTGCATGCGGACTTGAGCGAATACAACATCCTCGACTACGGTGAACCTGTGATAATAGACTTCAGCGCCGGCGTGCTGCTGGATCATCCGAAGGCGATGGAGTTCCTACAGCGTGACGTCCGGAACATAGTCAACTACTTCAACAAGGTTGGGGTGGAGGCGGACTACGGCGAAGCCCTGCGGGGTGTGTTGGATGAGGGTTGAAGTGCGTGCCCGCGGCCACCCGAACGTCCTGTCCCTTCATGAGACCACGCTGGAGTTCACACGGGAAACGCATTTGACGCCGCGGGGCGACTGCATATTCGCTGTTGCGGCGGACAAATCACTCCCGGACCTGCCTGCGGAGTTCAAGGACGCGTTGCGTTCGGAAAACGCCGTCTTAACCATGACTGTAGAATGCGGTGGCGTCTCCTACACCGTCGTCGCCCGTGGTCACCCCGGCCTCATATTGACGCACCCCACCGATGCCGTCATACGGAAGAGCGCGTTCATATGCCCCCGTACCCTCGCCGTAAATGCGGACAAGGCCGCCTGCGACCTCGGCAGGGACTTGGTGGAGGTGCTGAAGAAAGGCGGTGAAGCGACTATTATACTTGAAGTCTCTTAACATTTTCTATGGACTATGAGGTGGTCATCGTCGGCGGCGGCCCTGCGGGTTTGACGGCGGCAATATACTGTGTCCGCCGGAAACTGAAGGCCGTGGTGTTGGAGAGGATGACCTTGGGCGGGCAGATGCAGTTGGCGTCGGAGATAGGGAACTGGCCCGGCGACACCCTTATCAGCGGCGTAGAACTTTCTAAAAGGATGGAGGAGCACGCGAAATCCCTGGGGGCGGAGTTCATATACGACGAGGCCGTGTCCATGGACCTGCAGGGGGGTGAGAAGACAATCACACTGCGCGACAAAAAAATCACTTCATCAGCGGTAATACTGGCTACGGGCGGCCAGCACCGGAAACTGAAGGTGAAGGGCGAGGAAGACTATGTGGGCAAGGGCGTCAGCTACTGCGCTACGTGCGACGGCCCCTTCTTCAAGGGCAGGAAGGTTGTCGTCGTCGGCGGCGGCAACATGGCGGTGGAGGACGCACTATACCTCAACACGTTGGCGTCGAAAACATACCTGGTGTCCGATAAGCTGACGGCCGAGGAGGTTCTGCTGGAGAGGCTGGAGTCGTCCGGTGTGGAGGCTGTGTCGGACTCGGTTGTTGAAATACTCGGCGACGAGTTCCTGAACTCGGTTGCGCTGAAGTCCGGCGAGACGTTGGATGTGGAAGGCGTGTTCATTGCAGCCGGCAGCGTCCCCTCCGCCGAGGTGGCGTCGCAGGCGGGCGTGGAACTGGACGACAAAGGATTCATCAAAGTCAACCGTGACATGGCCACCAACCTGCCGGGCGTGTATGCGGCAGGCGACGTCACCGGCGGCATACCGCAGATTGCGAAGGCCGTGGGCGAAGCATGTGTGGCTGCTTTGCGGGCTTATCAGCACGTAAAGAATCAGTAGAGCTGGGATGATGAACACTGTAGGGGGTAAAGGACGTCAGAGGAACAGGGGTAAAGAGCCGGTGCCGGATGTTGAGTTGATGGCCGGCGGCGAGCCCCAGGGTATATCAGGATTGTCAGCTGTCAGGCATCTTCTCCTGCCGGCGGAGGGAGAGTGTTTTTTCTCGAAGCTGCGTTTTTTCAACGCACCATCGGACTATTTTGGAGAGCCCGTTCTACAGTCGTCTATTGAAAGATTCGACTACAAAACCCCGGCGGGACATCGTCTGGTTGTGAAGAAGACTCCGGAGGGGGGTGTGGTATCATTCACTCCAAGAGACTACGCGGACGTGTGGGAGTCGTCTATGTCAACGGTATGGTTTGTAGGCGACAGAGAATCCATTGAAAAAGCGTCAAAGGGGATACGTGACAGATGCACCCTAACCGGCTTTGAGCAGATGACCGGGAAGGAATACGACCTTGAGCACTTCACCGTCATAGCGCATGAGGGGGTTGAGATAGCCCATGGCGTCCAGAGGGACCCGGCGTCCTTAGCCCATCCGGTGAAGCATAAGGACGGATACGTCAACTCAACCACGGTGTGGGTTAAGCCCCGCTCCAATAACCTGGAGGAGATTGTGTCCCAGATGGAGGCTTCAGACATTCCGCAGCTGCTGGACGGGCTTAACCTCTATGATCGGCCGGTAGACCTGGACGTGCATGACCTGCGGGATGAACGAGTGCGTAGGGAGCTGTCTGGTTTAATAGAATCCTTCTAGTAGAGGCTGCTGCGCCTCCAGTTTCTCCTGCTTTTGGGGCTGTCCCTTACTTTCCGGTCTGTTTTGACGAAAACCCATATGGGGGCTCGTTTCCGGGTTCTGTTGGCTTTAACGAGCTCGTCCTTCTTGTGCTGCTCCTTGTTCCGGGCCATGACCCTATTTTATAGGGTATCTTCCTATAAAAAGCCTGTATGGCTGATTTACCGTGTCCAAGCTGCGGCCGCCCCTCAGGCGGCGTGTGCCCGGAATGCTATGTGAAGAAGCACCCGTTCAGGGTGAAGCCGGACTCGTACCGGGTGTGCGAGTGCGGGCTCATGTTCTTCAAAGGCAAATGGTACGACGACCGGATGAAACTGTTCCACGACGTCGCGGAGAAGAGCATCCACCCGCCGGAGGGGGTTAGGGTAAGGCGGCTGCGGGTGCGGGCGGAAGAGAAGGCAGGTAGCATGCTGTTCGACGTCGAGGTGAAGGCATCCTACAAACGTGTTCCGTTCGAAGACAGACTGCATTGGGAGGTGCGGCCTGAACGCACCGTGTGCGAGGAGTGCAGGCGGCTGGGCAGCGGATACTACGAGGCTGTGATGCAGGTGAGGGACATGGGTTTGCGGCCGGAGTGGGACCGCAGGAAGCTGGCGAAGCTGGAGAAGGTGCGCGGCGGCTACGACGCATACCTCACCTCCCTGGAGTACGCACGCACCATGGTGTCCGACTTCATAAGCCGGGGTTATCTGGTGAAGGAGTCCAGCAAACTGTTCGGGAAAAGAAACGGCCGCGACGTCTACCGACACTACTTCAGCGTCAAACACCCCAGCTTCGGCGAAGGCGACTTCATAAGATTTAAGGGCCGGCCGTTCCGGGTGTCGGAGCTGGGCCGGACGGTGAAACTATTGGACATAGAGTCCGGGAAGGTTAAGTCCGCCAGCCTCCACCAGCTCGAGGACTCCGAAGTGCTGGCTGGAGCGTCGGGTGTCCGGTCTGCGTTGGTGACTGAAATAAGGCCGGACGGCATGCAGCTGCTGGACCAGAAGTCGTTCGAAACCCGGCAGGCCCCCTTGAAGGAAGGGCTGAGTCAAGGGGATGAGGTGGAGTATCTGCTGCTCGACGGCAGAGTGTACGTGCTCTAACGTTCGTCAAATCCGAATCTGTTCCATACGTTCATGAACAGGTAATTTCCGCCTCCAGTTTTTCCCAGTTCAGTGTCTATGGTGTGGGGTGTATACCTGAACAGGGCGTAGGTGGCGGCGTTCTCCGGCTTGATTGTGTCGTCACCGTAGTTTATCCCCACTGTTGAATGGTCTTCGTCTCCCGGTTCGTATTCGTCATAAAGCCTCCTCAACGTCTGTGCCGCACCGGCAACCTGGTTTCCAAACCCCCTGTATTCCTCTATTCTGCCTTTGTCTGTGGCCCCCACACCCAGCGCCCAGTCGAGGCTGTGTTCCCCCACTGCGGCTGTCCTGCTTATCAGACCCTGTTCTACCTGGAGTCGCGCCATTATGAGTTGGGGGTTCACGTCCGCTTCCTTAGCGGCGTCGTATATCATCTCGGCCGCGGTTTTATCACCTTCAGTGTGCTCTGCCAGCGGGGTTTTGTTGCCGTATGGTGTGTGTTCAAAGAAATCCTGTATCTCCTGAGAGGTCATCTGCCCGTTAAATCCGAATTCACTGTTTGTTAATAGAAGACTATAGTTGTCTATGTTCTTAGGATTCTTCCGTATCTTTTTCAGTCGTTCCTCGAAGATGGGTGTTTCAGTCGCTTTCTCCCCCTCTCCTCTACTTCCTTCCTCTTCCACCCCTTTCTTACCTTCAGTCTGTTTCTCCTCCATCCTCTCCGCAGCATGTTTCTCTTCACCGGTCCGTGGCTTTGCTGTCTCAACCTCCTTCCGGGTTGTCGGTTTTTCAACCCGTTCCACCGCCGGCGGGCGGGTGTGTTCTTTTATCTGCTCCTCCTTCCACTCGTTTATCCTTGCCATCCCCAGTTCGAGTGCCAGCAGCCCCGCTATGCCTACGAGGCTGACACCCACCGCGGTTGTTATGGCGTCCTTGTGTTCACCCATCTTCTCCCCCAGGGTTTTGCCTCGGCGCAGCAGCCTCAGGATGTGGAGGGCTTCGGCTCCGAGTTCATCTCCGCCGGCGTAGCGGTGTCTCCTCCTGTGATCGTGCAGCCCTATTAGGAGGGTGTCCAGCTGGTTAGCGCCCCTCACGTTCTTCAATATGGTCTGCACGTTGTCTGCGGGTATTTTATACACTTCAAGGAGTTCGTCTGTCCCGTCCAGAAGCCGGTCCGTTATCTCCCTTGATTCGTCGCTGATTCCGTGCTCCCTCCTAATCCTATCCCTAACCTGATTCCACGGAGGACCGGAGTCGAAGTGCACTGCCCTGAGGTCGTTTAACACCAGCCGCTCCAGGCTCCCCCACCTGCCGGGGGTCTGCACGGGCGTGGGCAGCTGCTCCAGCAGCCTGGTCTCCCGTTCCGCCCGCTCGGCAGGCGTCCTATGCTTCACCATTGCAACTATTAGGGAAGACATTGTTTATATGGGTGTATTGCGTGTTATCCTACAATGGAGCATGAAATCCGGGGAAAACGGCAGACCCCATCTAACCCCTGTATACAGGAGCATGTTACTCCGAAAGACTTCGTCGACCACGGCCTCATAGAATCGGACACCGAATTCAGGCCCGGCCTGAAGGGGCAGTGCAGGCTTAGGGCTGGGGTGCTGGAGGACGGTGACAGACGGCCTAACACACATGTTAAGGCGAAGATAGGGGATTCGTTGATGGCTGTTTCGGAGAAGGCGGGGTACAAGGGATTCGGGGTTAAAATGTTCCTGGACGAGGTTTTATTGAATGCAATGCAGCACGGCTGCGGATTCAATCCGGAGGAGACCGTGGGGTTGAGCTGGAACGTTGAAGACGGGGAGGCAGCGTTCACGGTGTCCAACAAGGGCTCGAGACTTTTCTACCCCCCCAAGTATCTGGGGCGGGAGATGCAGGATGTCGTCGACCAGGTCACGGATGACGGAATCATCTCCAACATACATGCTGGCATGCAGTTGATTGTTAAGTACACTGAGGGTGTAAACTACCTGTGGAGGATGCCCGGCAGCAGCAGCGTGCATGCTCTGCTCCGGGAGAAACCCGATTCGACATTAGAGGACTTTAAATGGGAGTTCAACTCATACCGTGAGAAAAACGGCCGTCGGGAGTCCATAGACCTTAAGGGCATTGAAGAACGCGGGGAAGTCGTTCCGTCGGAGGAGGTGTTGGTCCGCGGCGTGTTCAAACCAGTTTCTTCAGAGCGTTCCTGACCTGTTTCACTGCCGTCCCCACGTATTTCTCGGGGTCGAGCGCGGCGTCTATCCCCTTCTCGGTGAGGAGGCGGGTGACCGCCTTGTCTGCCATCAGCGCGTCCTTGAAAGGAATGCCTTCGCGGTAGCTTTTCAGCGCGCAGTCGCGTACGACTGAGTGGGCGTCCTGCCGGCTGAAGCCTTTGTCCGCCATCCTTATCATCACAGACTCCGCCATTATCCTCCCCTGCGTCATATCCAGGTTCCTTCTGATGTTTTCCTCGTTGAACACCAGGTTCTTCACCAGGTTGACGGTCAAGCCGATGATGTAGTCTGTGAGTACGCAGGCTTCCGGTATGATGATGCGTTCGCAGCTGCTGTTCGTCAAATCCCGTTCATGCCACAAAGGTATGTTCTCCAAGGCGGCGAAGGCGCCGGCCTTCACCACCCTGCTTATCCCGCATATCCTCTCCGAGTGTATGGGGTTCATCTTATGCGGCATCGTAGACGAACCCACCTGCTTCTTCCCGAATCCCTCCCGAACTTCGTTGATTTCGGTCCTCTGCAGGTTCCGTATCTCCGTGGCTATCTTGTTCAATGTTTCCGCGACTAAGGCCAGAAGTAGCATGAACTCGCCGTGGCGGTCCCTCTGTATAACCTGGTTGGACACGAGCACTGAGTCCAGGCCCAAATCCTTCATCACATGCCCCTGTATCTCCACGGCCTTGGGGCCGAATGCCGCCTGGGTGCCGACTGCGCCGGTCATCTGACCCACCAACACCCTCCTCTTCACTTCCTTCACTCGGAGTATGTGCCGCTGAACCTCTGCCGCGTATATGGCGAACTTCAGCCCGTACGTGGTGGGGACGGCGTGCTGCGCATGCGTCCTGCCGACGCACACGGTGTTTATGTGTTCATCGGCCTGGTCCTTCAACACGTTGCGCAGGTCAACCAAACCCTCATCAAGGTAGTGTATGTATTCTCGGAGCTGCAACGCCAACGCCGTGTCCGTTATGTCGTTAGATGTCGCGCCCAAGTGGACGTACTTCCCAGCCTTCCCGGACTTTTCCGCAAGAGCCTTAACGACCGCCATGACGTCGTGGTTTATCTCCTCCTCAATCTCCTTAACCCGCTCCACCGAAACGTATTTGACCCTTGCCTTCTCGGTTATCTTCTTCGCCGCCGCAGCGGGTATGTTCCCCGATTTGGCGTGGGCACGGGCCAACGCTGCTTCGACGTCGAGCATACGCTGCAGCTTGTTCTCCTCCTCGAAAATCGCCTTGACCTCAGGCCGGCAGTAACGCCACTCAACCGGGTGTATCATCACTTAGTAATTGACGTCAGCGGATAAAAGATTCACTTCCTCTTAGGTTTCATACCGTACTGGATGTCTATGTAGTATACGCCCTCAGACGCCTTAATCACGATGGGTTCGCCGCGCATGAGGCTGCGGAGGTCCAACTGGAACTTCCCCTCCCCGACGCGCAGCACGTTTTCGATGTCGAGGCTGATGGTCTTCTCCCCCCCCTTCAGACGGTCCTTGAACTCCTCATCCAGCCACTCCAAATCGCTTTCGGTTATCTCCTTCTCCTCTAGGATCCTGATGGTCTCCTCCTCGGTTTCGGCGTAGTCCGGTCTCAGGTACAGGAAGACGCGGCTGCCGCAGCTGCAGCCTTCAATCAGTTCGGGCGCCTTGTCCTCGTATATCCTGGAGCACCGGGCGCATTTATGGGGCATCCTCAACCTATATTAAGTGGATTCGGCTAAAAAAACAGAAGTATCCCCCAGGTTACTTTTTCTTCTTACGGCCTTTCTTCTTCTTTTCCTCTTCGCCGGCGGTCATGGTGATGCTCCGCGGATCCTTCTTCACCTGCCTGACCAGCTTCGACGGGCCTATCACGGTGAGGCCGCCGGTGCGGCCGCCCAGTAGCCGGATGAGTTTCTCGCGGATGCTGTCGAGGTTTTTCTCGCGGAGGGTGGAGACTTCTATGCCCGTGAACTTCTGGTTCACCTCCTCCATGGTCGCCTGTATCAGCGCCGACTCCTCCACCGCGGACATCCCCTCCTCTATCACCAGTATCTTGTCCTCCTTCACGTGGTCGAGGATGTACTTCATCTTACCCTCCCTGCTCATCCCGTCCAACACGGCCGCGCTGATGAAATCTATCTCAATCTCCATTTTAACGTGAATGCTTCGCTATGGTCCGGTACAAGTCCTCTATGTGGTCTCCCTTCAAACCGGATATCTCCACCACAGGGTGCTGGGGGAACGCCTCCCGGATGTTCTCCGGCTCCGCATCCTCCAAATCAATCTTGTTCGCGACAATAATCACCGGTATCTCCCTGGCCTCCAAGTTCCCTATTATGGTGATGTTAACCTGCGTGTACGGGTCCTTGGTGCTGTCCATCACCACCAACGCGGTGTCCACGTCCTCCAGCCACTTAATCGCCTCTATGACACCCTTTGTTGCTTCCTTGGCCCTCTCCTGAGCGTCCTTCTTGCTCAAACCGAACTCCAGGAACTCCTCGAAGTCTATCTTCGTAGCTATCCCCGGCATGTCCAACAGGTTCATCTCGATTTTTTTCCCGTCGCTCATGACCTCAATGTGTTCCTTCTTCTGCACCACCCGGGTCTCGTGCGGCACCTCCGACACCGACCCCACCGGCTCCCCGGTCCAGTCCACGGATATCTTGTTGGCGAGGGTTGTCTTCCCAGAATTAGGCGGCCCATACAGTCCCAGCCGGATGGCCTTCCGCTTCCCCAGCATGCCCCTGAACCACTTAAAAAACCTCCTCCAAGGCATCCAACTATATTAAACGCGTGCCTTAAAATAAACCATTTTTAAACCCCCCTGCAGTATATATTCTCCACCCAATCCCCCAAACGGGGGCGGAGCTGTGGGGCACGGAAGGCCCCGAATCCGAGCGGGAAAAGGTGTTTATGCGATGGGCTACAGGAAATACGTTAAGGAATTGTACAGGGACAGTAAACGGCTCAAGGCGGAGTTGGGCGACACGTTGGTGGAGCGGAAGAAACAGTGGCGGCGCGAGGACCCGGTCGTCCGCATAGACAAGCCGACACGCATAGACCGCGCCCGCCAGTACGGGTACCGAGCCAAACAGGGTTTCATCATGGCTAGGGTTCGTGTCCGCACCGGCGGCCTCCGTAAGAGCAGGCCCAGCCGCGGCAGAAAGCCGGCGGGCATGGCGGTCCGAAAGATAACCCCTGCGAAAAGCATACAGCGTGTCGCAGAGGAAAGGGCGCAGAAGAAATTCACCAACCTCCAGGTGCTCGCATCCTACTGGGTGATGGAGGACGGGAAACACAACTGGTACGAAGTCATAATGGTCGACCCCGCCCACCCCGCAATCAAAAAAGACAAGAAAGTGGGTTGGATGAGCACCCAACACAAGAAACGCGTGTTCCGCGGGAAGACACCTGCTGGCAGGAAAGGCCGCGGACTCAGGCGAAAAGGCAGGGGCGCAGAGAAGGTGAGGCCGTCGCTGCGGGCGAAGGGGCGGAAGGCTAAGTAGGCCTACTTTAAATCCCCTGCCCTACCGCCTTCAGCTAATCTATCCCTGAGATGGTTTAGGAACTGGGCGTCTGGGATGACTTCACTCCGTTCATCCCTTTTAAGGTCTGCGCCCAGCTCGTCAAGGGTGTCGTCGATGGACTTCACAACCACCTCCCTCGCAGTCCTGTTTCCATCATGCTGCAATGCGGCGACATTCCTCTCCAACTCAATTTTTTTAACCTCAGCACCTGTTTCAGAGCAAGAAACAAACCATCCGAGGATCTTGTTCCCCTGGAGGCTACTGTACTCTGGCTCCCTCAGATAGCCCCGGACGCTGTCGCCCACCGCGGTTAAAGCGTGTCTCTCACCTTCACCCAGAGGCCGCTCAAACTCTCTCCTTTTTTCACCAAAGTCTATTATCCCACTCATATTATGATATGGGAAGGATTTTTTAATTAAAACACCCTTTAAATATACCTACTTCTGCCTCTTAGCTCGTTGCGGCCTTAGTAAGGCCGGCGAATGGGCCATCTTCGGGCAACGGCCCTCGATGACCCTGGCTAGAGGTAGACAAACACGAGCATGCCTCTGTAGCTCAGTTGGTAGAGCGCTCGACTGTTAATCGAGTGGTCGCAGGTTCAAGTCCTGCCGGAGGCGAAGGACCGTTGCGTCAGTCCACGCCGCAACGGATTGTGCCGTCTATCGACGGCACGAATGCATTATCATATTCCGTGGGCTCGACCGAAGGGAGACCCACCTGCGTGCGGACGGAGCACAGCCGTCCGCTCAAGTCCTGCCGGAGGCGTCTCTCTATTTATCCGGTGAAATCTATTTTGTTTTAATGAACAGTTACCTGGTTTACGGGCCGCAGGACCGGAAGGTCGCGTACTTCACCATGGAGGTGGGGTTGAAGCCGGAGATGCCCACGTACTCCGGCGGCCTCGGCGTGTTGGCGGGCGACACCGTCAAGTCGTTCGCGGACAAGGGCGTCCCAGTCGTAGCTGTCACGTTGTTGAACGAGAAAGGCTACTTCTACCAGACGTTGGACGACCACGGCAGCCAGGTTGAGGTGCCTGTGAACTGGAGCCACCGCGACCACATGAATCTGCTGTCGGAGAAGGTGTCCGTTAGCCTGGAGGGCAGGGACATCATGGTTCAGGCGTGGGTGCATGAAGTCGACGGGTTGGACGGATTCAAGGTGCCTGTATTGTTTTTGGACACCAACTTGGACGTAAACGACCCGGCCGACCGTGAGCTCACAAGCTACTTGTACGGCGGCGACGGCAAGTACAGGCTGAAGCAGGAGGCTGTTCTGGGGGTAGCTGGGGTTAGGATGCTGCAGATACTCGACCACGACAACCTCGAGAAATACCACATGAACGAGGGACATTCGGCGATGCTGACGCTGGAGCTGATGGACCGCTACCAAAACGACCTCGAACGCGTTCGGGAACTGTGCGTGTTCACCACCCACACGCCGGTGCCCGCGGGCCACGACGTATTCCCTGTTTCCCTGGTGGAGGAGGTGCTGGGCGGCTACTTCAATTCCTCGGCGCTGGAACACGACAAAATAATATCCGACGGACTGTTGAACATGACCTACCTCGCCCTCTACCACTCAAACTACGTCAACGGCGTCGCCAAAAAACACCGTGAGGTGGCGCAGAAAATGTATCCACAGTACCGGGTGGATTCGATAACCAATGGCATCCACCCGGCCACGTGGGTGTGCGATTCCATGGCTGCGTTGTTCGACTCCTACATCCCGTCGTGGCGTCGGGACCCCTACACCCTGCGCCACAGCCTAAGCATACCAGACGACGACCTGTGGTCGGCGCACCAGAAAGCCAAGAAACAACTGCTCAAGTTCGTGAACGAAAACTACCACCTAGAATTCAAGGAGGACGTGCTCACAATCGGGTTCGCCAGGAGGGTGGCGGCATACAAGCGCGCCGACCTGCTGTTTTCGGAACCGGAAAGGCTGGAAAAAATCGCAGGGTCCATGAAACTGCAGGTAATCTACGGCGGAAAAGCCCACCCCCACGACACAGAAGCGAAGAAGATGATTAAGCGGGTGTGGGACAGCATGCGGGAGGTTGACGTCCCCACCGTATATCTGAACAACTACGACATGTACTCTGCGAAGCTGCTTGTTTCGGGGGCGGACGTGTGGCTGAACACGCCCATGCGGCCGAAGGAGGCTTCCGGCACGTCGGGGATGAAGGCTGCCGTCAACGGCGTACTGAACTTTAGCGTCTTGGACGGGTGGTGGCTGGAGGGCCACGTTGAAGACCTGACGGGGTGGAGTATCGGCCCCCCGCCGTCTGAAGGCCATTCAGACAATAAGAAGGACGCCGGAGACCTGTACAGTAAACTGGAGGCGAAGGTCGCCCCCACATACTATAAGGACAGGCGGGGTTGGACGCGTATGGTGGCATACAACATAGCGTTCAACGGCTCGTTCTTCAACACCCACCGGATGGTCGACCAGTACGTCACCCAGGCGTACTTCCAGTAGACCCTACCTTTTCTTTAACCTCCTTGACCCTCTTGAGTTTACCCAGTCTCCGGAGTCGCGCCATCTTCAGCAGCCGCGCAAACCGCGCCACCCTGATTATCCTGAACACCGGTATCGCGCTGAGGAAATCCAGCCAGTTGCTGAATATGAAGTCTTTGAAGGGTCCCGTATAATGCTGCCAGAGAAACCACAAATCCACCGCGAATATCCCCAACGCCACCGCGTCTATGAAAAGCAGTATTATGGTTTCACCCTCATCCAGGTCATACAGTACTTCAATACTCACCGATGCGATGCTGACTATCACCGCCGCGAACACAATCAAGTCCCAGGCGACGTGCTTCCACGTAATCCCCTTCATTCTACCGGCGTCACCGACCCCGTCCAGACGATGAAGAGGAGGCAGCCGTCCGGCCCCGTCCTGGGCTGGTGAACGCCCTCTGTTGTGTTGACGACGAAGTCTCCGGCCTTATGTTCACCTGCCTGGTCGGTGAACGACCCCTCCAGCACATAAACCCACTCGAACCCGTCGTGGACGTGCGGCCGGTCAACGAAATCCGACGCCAACCTAATCAAATCCGCCTGAACACCTTTTTCACCGTTCACAGCCAGCGGCCGCCGCCACACGCCCTCCCGCAGCCTAACCCAGTCGCCCATATACTATTATCCCCGTCCACCCCTAATATTAACCGATGCACCGCAGGCGACACGTTCCACTAGAGACCCTACCGGAACCCCACTTGATAGGCCGCCCATGGAAACTGGACACCCTCAAAAACCTGCCGCAGGAGGAGCTTCGGGCTTGGTACGACAACATGGAGGCTGGCGGAAGCCTGGAAGACAACAGCTACACCGTAGACTTCCTACTGCCCCAGGGGAAGATAGTCTTCGACCACAGGATGCCGAAACTGGTTCTACCGGACGGCACCGAAAAAAACTAGGCCCTGAAGATGAGACGCCGCCGATGGGTTTGACTGTGCGGCAACAGATAGGCAACATAGTCGAGTCGGTGCTCGGAGATGGGGGAGAGCATATGCTGGAGGTTGGGATGAAACGCAGGGAATTCAGGGACAAGCTCGTGTCCAAAACCCTTCAGGCGCTCGAGGCTCTGGGGGTGGAACGGCAGGGGGGTTTCCAGGACCTGTTCGGGAAACCACGGCATGTGACGTTGAACGAGCACGTCCGGGTCAGGGTTCCCCTAACCGGCTACGGACTGGACGAAACCGGCGACGTAGCCCCCGCCATACAGTTGAAGGTGAGCTACGGCGAATCACAACCACTGCCGCCCATCATATACCACACCCACCCTCAGGGAGACACCACGCCTTCGGCAGAAGACGTGAAATACATGCGCGCCCGCGGCGACGACTACATACTGATAGCTTCACGCCAGACGGACGGAACATACCAGGTTACTGAATGGCATCCCGTGAAAGACCGGCCGGCACCCGTTCCCCACGACGCAGACGGGGCGTTCGGCTGGATTCACGGCAAACCACTGGAAGAATACATGAAAAAACACTTCACCCGCAGAGACTACACACTCAAAAAAGAAGGAGACCGCATAATATTCGGGGAAGCCGTCGACAAAGTGGCGGGAACCGGCGGCCCAGGAGGCACAGAATTCATCACCGAGAACCAGCTGCCACCCCTGAGGGAAACACTCGCCGACGTTAGCATATTCGGCCAGCAGGCACCGGAGAAACTCGACGACCTACTTGACATACACGACGGCAACAAACCCAAAACCCTACTCGACTTCATGGAGTTGGAGGTCATGAAAAGGGGAGAGTCCGCAGGAGAAGAAGAGGTCATGAAATGGTTAGACGCCAAAAATGTGTACTCCCACGCCTTCCTAAACCTACAAAACATCGAAACCGGAGAAGACATCCCAGCCATAGACGAACAACTCGCCATATACGACGGCCCCTCAGACAAACAGAAAATGCGCACCCTAGCCCGCGTCTACAAAGCAGCCAGAAAACACCTATACCCCCAACAAACCACTTTATAAAACACCAACCACTAAATAATACACCCTGAACCTACACTGTAGGTTCACGCCAGGGAGGGGCGTGCGCTCGCAAGCTCGCTTAGCCCCTCTGAATACGAAACCACAAACATGCACCAGCGACCTGCTGGGAAGAAACACAAACACATAGAAGGGCCTGTAGCTGAACGGCTCGCTCCGTGCACACGCGGGTGCGACTTCCGCTGACGCTCCAGTCCCAATGTGAACACATAAACAACCGCTACAGACGGGCCTGTAGCTCAGTCTGGTTAGAGCGCTCGACTCATAATCGAGTGGTCGGGAGTTCGAATCTCCTCAGGCCCAACCTTTACTAAAGGTTGATCAAAGGAGGGGCGTTCTGCGTTGCTCCAGCCCCTCTGGGCGTGATTATGATTCTGCTTTGGTATGCGAAGCTTCCGACCGAAGGTCGGTAGGAGGTATCGGAACCTTAGGTTCTGATTTGGAATCTCCTCAGGCCCATTTTCATATTTCGTCTGGCTTAGGTGGCGCGTCCGCCCAGTACCTGAGGGCTTCTTCTCCGGTGATGCAGTCGGCTGTGCCGAGGCCGCTGGGGAAGTTGTTGGCTCCGATGAAGGTGCAGACGGCTTTGTAGCAGCCTATGGCGCCTCGTTGGTGGTCTTGGTGGAGTAGGTTGTATCTGTGGCCTCGGCTGGTCAGCCACCCCTCCACCGCATCATTCGGGGTTGATGTCTTGGTCGGCATGCCGTTGTCGTAGTGGGCTAGGACGCCGATGTTTTCGGCTACGTTGTATTGGCTGCCGAAGCCGAACATATTTTTGTAGTCTTTGACGCATTCGCCTTCGGGTGTGACGTGGTCGAAGTACCCGCGTACGCTCATGTCTTTGGAGCGGTAGACTGCCAGCAGATACGATATCTCATCCCAAGCTAGCTCAGCCCTGCCATGTTCCGCGCGGACGGTGTTCAAATAATCGAACGCCTCCTTGGACTCCCCAAGCCAGTCGCGGCCGCCGCCGCCGTCCTCCAGGCTGCATTCAATGTCCTCAGCAAGGCTCAAATTCAACTCCGGCTGTGCGGACGGCTCGCATGGTTCTGCTGCAGCCATACCCAGGTGGTCTGGGACTCCGGATTCGGCCAACACATCCTGTATCAACCCGGGGCCGAGGTAGTTGACTAGGGAGAAGACCAGTCCGAAGGTCAGCACGAGGGTGAGGGGGTTGATGGTCCACCGCAGCCTGCCGAAGCGCTTGGGCGCCAGCGGCTTCACAGCCAACTCCAAGACCATCTTACCCATTTTATCCACTTAGAAGCCAGACGAGCAACCCAGCCAAAAACAACCACTGGAAAAACACAGTATAAGTACAGTATACTCGATAATAAATAAATATTCACCCGCCAAAAAGCCTCTTCTTCCCAGACCTCGAAAGCTCCTTTAACTCGGCTTCACGCCTCATAGCTGCCCTCTGAGTGGAGTACTCCTCCCTGTACACGACCTTCACCGGCGTCCTACCCCTCGTGTACCTGCTTCCGAGTCCCTGGTTGTGCTCCCGCAGCCTTCTCCGCAGGTCGCTGGTGTATCCAGTATACAATGTCCCGTCACGGCATTCCAGAATATACACGGTATACTCCATACTCTATTCTTTTTAAGCTTCGCCCAATATATTCTCGGTGTATGTGATGTTCTCGATGAGCATAAGCGGGGTGGAACTTGGGTTGGGGGTCGGAGTACTGGCTGTCCTATGGTCTCTAGCATCCTTTTTCGCGTACCTGATATGGTATCGTTTCCTGCACGACACCGTGTTAGATTCCAAACACCTGGCTGTGAAGGCGTTGATTGTTGTGGCATTGGGTGTGTTCATCTCACTTGTTATCATGTCCGTGTTTTTCGCGCTTGTACAGCACACTCTTGAAGTAACATACGAGTACCCGCTGGGGTTGGTGTACCTGTTCTACTGAAGAAGATGTGCCATCCAGGAACTATACAGCTGAAAACAGGCCTCACAGAGGCCCAAACCCCCTTTTATTGGTTTTTATTCTCATCCAGTGTATATTATTGTGCAACCTACGGGGTAGTTAGTGTGTTATAGTGTCAATTGAGTCTGCATTTTGCGGTTCCCTCATTGCTCTATCATCTAATCTTCCCGCGGGAGGCAGTCAACTTAAGGAGGTGAGAGTATGGTAGAGGGAACAGTCAAGTTCTTCAACGAATCCAAGAACTTCGGGTTCATAAACGGAGACGACGGCCAAGACTACTTCGTACACCGCAGCGGCGTCGAAGAAGGCAAGCGCATCCGTGAAGGCGACCGCGTGTCCTTTGAAGTAGTCGAAGGCGACCGCGGACCCAAAGCAGAGAAGGTACAGGTACTCTAAAAACAAACATCTACTTCTATTTTTTCATCCGTTCAGCGTGAGCCACGTCAAAACAAAAAAAAATAACGGGGATGCCCTTATGTCGGGCACTCCCCCTCAACCCAATACCCTACCTCCGGGTTGGTGCAGGCCATGCAGGGGTTACTGTATGTCACGCCGTTGCTCCCGCACACCGGCCGATACTCCATCGTGCACGCCTGAACGTTACGCTGCTCCTCCAGACAATATGTTCTCGCATCTGGGGCGCACCCGCACCCGCTCTCGTTGAAGAACGGCTGCGTGCCCTCGACGCAGAGGAAGCGTATGGTGTCGCATACCTCCGGGTCGGTGCTGACGTAGCTTACCTCAAGCGGCGGAGTCAGTCCCGTGCAACGCCAGTTCACCTCCGCGGCCATGGTGCCGTCGTCGACCACGCAGGCGGGGTTGCACCCTCCCCTGGGTTCATAAGGCTGAAGGTTTATCCACCACATCTTGGTGTGGTTGTTGTATGCCGCCACGCCGCTCAGGTCGCCGACCGCGGTGCATTCGCTCAGTTTAGCGGCCTCCAACGCCTCAACCGCTGTGAGGCCGGCTTCTCCAGTTACCTCGCAGCAGAGGTGGGGTGAGATGAATCCTTTCACCCTGCCCAGCTTCTTCCCCCCACGGCAGGGGTCGCCTGTCGAGTCTATGACGGAGCTCACGGGCTCTCCGCCCATGTCAGTGCACTCTTCGGGGGTTAAATCCGGCAGCCCCGTGATGGGGGGCGTGCACGATTTAATGTCCCACCCCGCCAACGTCACATTGTATCTCTCACTACCCTGCTCCACATGAACTGTGAAGCAGCCGGGGCAACGCATGACTTCGACGCCGGTGACGGTTGTTCCGTTGGCGTAGCCGAGGTAGTCGACCGCGTACGCGGCAGCCTGCCTCTGGCTTTCATCCAGCTCCCACTCCCGTATGCATGCTTCCACGCTGCCGTTCCACCTGTAGCCTGCGGCAACGAGGCAGCCGTGTCTGTCACGGTCGCCTCCTATCTGTTTCTCGCAGTATCCGAGGGCGTCCGCAACGCCTTCAGGCATGACGCATCTGTAGCCTTCGGGGCATGTGAAACCCGCTTCGCCCCCGCACTCGCACAGTGGCTCGCAAACTTCCGGGCATGCCATGTCGCTGCGGCCCTGGTTCATGAGCATGCACTTGTTGGAGCAGGGTTTCCAGTTCCCGCCCGCGTCCTCACATGTTATCTCGTCCAATCCAATGTATTCCACGAACGTTTGTCCGTCGGATGTCCTGCACTGCCGGGGGTAACTCTCCATCACCGGGTAACCTGCGGCAACGCATTCCTCGAAGCTGCCGATGTCTTCCGTGCAGACATACTTGCATCCTGTCTCACTGTACCTCCATTCGCCCACGCACATGGCGTGGGGTGTGTCCTTGTTCTGGCGTGCGCAGCACTCATCCCTTCCTTCTGGGCTGACTGTCCCGCAGTCGCCGCCCACCAGGTCACGGGGCGCCAAAGCATATAACAATATGACTACGACGGCTACCGCCGCCACACCAGCTAATATGACGTTTTTATCGTCCATGGGAATCACCTCAAATACACACTTAAGCGGCTCCTATAAAAAACCACGGGGTTTTACTTCGGAACGCGCCGAAACACCCCTTATATACCTGTTTTTCCTAAGTGTTGTGCACGAGATGGCTTTATTGGACAAGGGCAGTGTCTGCCGTAAGACGAGGGGCCGGGATGCGGGCGAGTTCTGCGTCATAACAGGGATTAAGGACGGCCAGTACACCGTCGAAGGCGTTACCGCGCGGAAGAAGACTGTGTCCGGCAGCCACCTGGAGCCCACGCCGTGGACGGTGGGGGGGAAGGACGTGCCCAAGGAACTCGCTAAACAAGGCCTAGCTTAGCGGGGGTGGTTTCTCTGAAAGCGGAAGTTCTGGTGAAGGCAGAAGACGAAGGCAACCTCGAATACGGCAGCCCACCTGAAACAAGGTCTATTGAAGAGCATATCCGGAAAGGTGTAGTCAACATAGACAAACCATCGGGGCCGACGTCACATCAGGTGAGCGCGTGGGTCAAACAGATGTTCGACTTCCAGAAAACAGGGCACTCCGGCACACTCGACCCCAAAGTCACCGGCGTACTCCCCATAGCGTTGGAGGACGCCACCAAAATACTGCAGGCTCTCCTGCTGGCTGGGAAAACCTATGTCACGTTGATGAAACTTCACGGCGACGTCAGCAACAGCCAGGTGAAGAAAACCCTAAGCTACTTCCAGGGGGAGATATACCAGCGGCCGCCGGTGAAGTCGGCGGTGAAAAGGCAGCTCCGAACCCGCTGCATATACTCCATACAGTACCTGGAGCGGGAAGGCGACTACGTGCTCTTCACGGTAGACTGTGAAGCCGGCACATACATACGGAAACTCTGCCACGACGTCGGACTGATACTGGGTGTGGGTGCGCACATGCAGGAGCTCCGCCGCATACGCACCGGCCCCTACACGGAAGAAAACATAGTCACACTACACGACCTCCGGGATGCAGTTGAAGACTACCGCGGAAAAGGCGACGAACAGGGGCTTCGGAAGCTGGTTCAGCCGCTGGAGTCAGCAGTCGACCACCTACCCAAAATCTGGGTGAAGGATTCGGCGGTCAGCGCATTCTGCCACGGCGCCCCATTGAACAACCCCGGCGTAGCCCGCCTCACAGACGACATAACAAAGGGTGTGTTGACGGCGGTGTTCACGTTACGCGGCGAACTAGCGGGGCTGGCGAAAGCCTCCACAGACTCCCAAAACATCATGGACTCCAAGAAGGGGGAGGCGGCGCAGCCGGAACGGGTGGTGATGGACCCGGATGCGTACCCGCGCCAGTGGACGTCAAAACAAGATATAAACCAGTAAACCCCTAACTTTAAGGCTAAAATGGCTTTAGACGACAAACTCTTGGAGGTGCTCGCCTGCCCAAAATGCAAGGGCGACCTAGAGTACGAGAAACAGCCCAGGGAGTCCCTCATATGCAGTAAATGCAGGCTCAGATACCGGGTGGAAGACGGCATCCCCGTCATGCTCGTGGACGAAGCCGAACCAGTGTAATCAAATGCAGAGGTGGCGGAGCCAGGTTTAACGCGCAGGACTGCTAATCCTGTTCCTTCGGGAGCTCGGGTTCAAATCCCGACCTCTGCGAAAATATCAATTATTTCAAAAAAATTCAAAATAGTTT